>NZ_HG322950.1:4899301-5215202 GCF_000689415.1 Pseudomonas knackmussii B13
CACGCGGTAGAATCGCCCCCGCCCGGTCGTTCACGACCGTCCCCAGAACAAAAGCCAAGAGGTAGTTTTGCCATGTCCGAAATCGTCATCGTCAGCGGCGCCCGTACTCCCATGGGCGGTTTCCAGGGCAGCCTGGCCGCGGTGTCCGCCGTCGACCTGGGTGCCATCGCCATCCGCGAAGCGGTCGCCCGCGCCGGTATCCAGGCCAGCGATGTCGAGGAAGTGATCATGGGCTGCGTGCTGCCCGCCGGCCTCAAGCAGGGCCCGGCCCGCCAGGCCGCGCTGAACGCCGGCCTGCCGAGCGCCGCCGGCTGCACCACCATCAACAAGCTGTGCGGCTCGGGCATGAAGGCCGTGATGCTGGCCCACGACCTGCTCAAGGCCGGGACCAACCAGGTGATGATCGCCGGCGGCATGGAGAGCATGTCCAACGCCCCCTACGTCCTGGAGAAAGCCCGCACCGGCCTGCGAATGGGCCACGGCGAGATCAAGGACCACATGTTCCTCGATGGCCTGGAAGACGCCCGCACCGGTCGCCTGATGGGCTCCTTCGCCCAGGAAACCGCCGACCAGTACGGCGTGACCCGTGAAGAGATGGACGCCTACGCCATCGAGTCGCTCAAGCGCGCCCAGGCCGCCATCAAGGACGGCTCGCTGGCCAGCGAAATCGTTCCGGTGACCGTGACCACCCGCAAGGGCGAGGTCGTGGTGAAGGACGACGAACAGCCGCTGACCGCCAACCTGGACAAGATCCCGGGCCTGAAGCCGGCCTTCAAGAAGGACGGCACCATCACCGCCGCCAACGCCAGCTCGATCTCCGACGGCGCCTCCGCACTGGTCCTGATGACCGCCGAGGAAGCCGCTCGCCGTGGCCTCAAGCCGCTGGCCAAGATCGTCGGCCACGCCACCCAGAGCCAGGACCCGAGCGAGTTCACCCTCGCCCCGATCGGCGCGATGACCAACCTGTTCAAGAAAACCGGCTGGAACAAGGACGACGTCGACCTGTTCGAGATCAACGAAGCCTTCGCCATGGTCACCATGCTGGCCATGCGCGAACACGGCCTGGACCACGCCAAGGTCAACGTCTACGGCGGCGCTTGCGCCCAGGGCCACCCGGTCGGCTCCACCGGCTCGCGGATCATCATCACCCTGATCAACGCCCTGCAGAAGAAAGGCGGCAAGCGCGGCGTGGCCTCGCTGTGCATCGGCGGCGGCGAAGCCACCGCGGTAGCCATCGAACTGCTGTAAGGCTGTTACCGGTAACGCGAAGGGCGCGGCCAGTTGGCCGCGCCCTTTTCGTTTCAGCCGGTGGCACTGGCCGCATGCGGCGCGGTGCGCGGGAACACCAGGGCGGCGAGGAAGGTAACAACGCCGAGCACGGCCAGCAGCAGGTAGAGCCCGCCCAGCCCCTGGCGCGGCTCGACGTAGGCGATCAGCGGAATGGCCGCCGCGCTGGCACCGAAGGACACGAAGTAACGCAGGGCGAACACCCGCGCCTGCCACTGCGGCGCGACGAAGTTGGCGACCATCGCGTCGTTCACCGTTACCTGGCCGAACACCACGAACATGAACAGCGCGCCGCACAGCGCCACCGACCAGCCCTGGGCGTAGGCCAGCGCCACCAGCAACGGGGCCTGGCACAAGGTCATCAGCAGGAACGGGCCCTTGAGGCTGAAGCGGTCGAGCAGGCGCCCCATGGTCAGCTGCGCCACGGCGCCGAAGGCGTAGGCCAGGCTGATCACCACGCCGAGGCTTTCCGGCGAGGCGAGCAGGTCGTGCAGGCGCACCTGGAACAACCGTGGATAAGTCACGGTGCTGGCGTTGAACACTACCCCGCCGGTCAACGTCACCAGCGCAAGCACGCCGAACACCAGGCGCATCGAAACCGCCTGCCCGCCCTTGCCGCGCGGCGCGCTGTGCTTCACCTGCACCGGCGCCTCCTGGCGAACCTGCCAGGCGAAACCCAGCCCGACCAGAATGGCCAAGGCGCCGGGCAGGATGAATGCCGCTCGCCAGCCGAAATGCGCGGTGAGGAAGCCGGTCAGCAGCGCAGCGAAGGCCACGCCGAGGTTACCCCACATGCCGTTGATACCGATTTCGTGGCCGCGATTCTGCGCGTGCGCCACCAGCATCGCGGTGCCCACCGGGTGGTAGATGGCGGCGAAGACGCCGACCAGCGTCAACCCCAGCGCGAGCATCGTGGTGGACTGGCTCAGCCCGGTGAACACCGCAGCCGCGCCAATACCGAGGAAGAACAGCAGCAGCATGTGCCGGCGATCCCACTTGTCGCCCAGCCAACCGGCCGGCAGCGAACAGGCGCCAAAGGCGATGAAGCCACCCAGCGAAAGGCCGATCAGCTCGGCGTAGCTCTTGCCGAAGCTCTGCGACATGCCCAGCACCGCGGCGGGGAAGATCAGCATGAACATGTGGTCGAGCACGTGGGCGGCGTTGACGTAGCGGATGATGGTGCGGGGAAGGCTCATGATGGGCTCGCGCTTTCTGGCAGTTGTCCGGCCATGCTAGGTTGGCCGCCATCCGCATATCTGACAGAAAAGTCATCGGACCGGACATGCTCATCGACTACCCCTTCGGCGAGCGGCTCACCGCCATCGCCCGCGACTACCAAGACGGCGCCCACGTGGAGCCGCATCGGCACAGCCAGGCGCAGCTGCTCTACGCCGCCGAAGGGCTGATGCGCCTGGTCACCAGCCAGGGTGCCTGGGTCATTCCGCCGACCCGCGCGGTGTGGATTCCACCGCAGGTCGAGCACGAGATCTTCATGTCCGGCGCGGTGCGCATGCGCACGCTCTATCTCGCGCCCAAGTTCGAACCGGCAGGCCTGGAGGGTTGCTGCGTCCTGGCGGTGACACCGCTGCTGCGCGAACTGATCCTGCGTGCCATCGACGCCCCGCGAGGTGAGGCGGCCGAACTGGTGGAGCGCCTACTGCTGCTGGAGATCGCCAGCCTGCAGCACCTGCCGCTGGCCCTGCCCTTCCCCGCCGACCGCCGCCTGCGCGGCATCTGCCTGGCGCTGCTGAAGCGCCCGGAGCATCCGCACACGCTGGAGGACTGGGGACTGGAAGTGGGCGCCAGCTCGCGCACCCTGGCGCGGCTGTTCCGCCTGGAACTGGGCATGAGCTTCCAGGAGTGGCGCCAGCAACTGCGCCTGACCGAAGCGCTGCCGCGCCTGCTGGCCGGCGCCAGCGTGCAGCGCATCGCCGCCGAGCTCGGCTACGGCAGCGCACGCGCCTTCAGCGCCATGTTCAAGCGCCTGGTCGGGGAGAACCCAAGGGAATACGTGCAGGGACTGAAGAAGGAACAGCTTTCGTAGGAGCGGATCTTATCCGCGAAAACCCATGCACCGCTGCGCCCCCTGTAGGAGCGGGCCATGCCCGCGATCGCGGACAAGGTCCGCTCCTACAGGAGATGGACGTTCCCGCTCAACGCAGCGAGGTAAACGCCAGCTTGACGCCCAGCGCCACCAGCACCGCGCCCATCAGCCGATCGAACCAGTGCCCCATGCGGGCGAAGCCGGCGCGCACGCGCTGCTGGCTGAACAGCAGCGCGACGAAGCTGAACCAGACCGCCGTGGCGCAAGCCAGGTAGACCCCGTAGCCAGCCTGGATCGCCAGCGGCGTGTGCGGGTTGATCACCACGGTGAACAGGGAGAGGAAGAACAGCGTCGCCTTCGGATTGAGGCCGTTGGTCACGAAGCCGCTGACGAAAGCACCGCGCGAGCTGCGATCCACCTGTTCAAGCAATGCCTGCTCGGCACCAGCCGGCGCCGGGCGGGCACGCAGGGCCTTGATGCCGATGTAGAACAGGTAGGCTGCGGCGGCCCACTTGAGCACGTTGAACAGCATGATCGACTGGGAAACGATCAGGCCGATGCCGAGCAGCGAGTAGGTGACATGGATGAAGATGCCGCAGCCCACGCCCAGCGCCGTCCAGGTGCCGGCGCGGCGGCCGTGGGTCACGCTTTCGCGCACCACCACGGCGAAGTCCGGCCCCGGGCTGGCCACCGCCAGCAGGTGGATCAACGCCACGGTAAGAAATTCCGTCCAGTACATGCTGCCTCCGCACATCGGCAAGAAAACCGTTTAGGCTGGCCACCTTACGCCCGCCCCGCTTTCCGCAAAAGGTACAGCTACAGATGAACAGTGCCCGCGCCGTCTTCCTCGACACCGCTTCCCTCGACCTCGGCGACCTCGACCTGCAGCCGCTCCGCCAGGCCTTCGGTGAACTGGTCACGCACGCCGCCAGCACCCCGGACCAGGTCGCCGCTCGCCTGCAGGGCGCCAGCGTGGCAATCAGCAACAAGGCGCCGATCAATGCGGACACCCTCGCGCAATGCCCTGACCTCAAGCTGATCCTGGTTACCGCCACCGGCACCAACAACATCGACCTGGCCGCCGCCCGCGCGCGCGGCATCGCCGTGTGCAACTGCCAGGGCTACGGCACCGCTTCGGTGGCCCAGCACGCCCTCCTGCTGCTGCTCGCCCTGGCCACCCGCCTGCCCGACTACCAGAGCGCGATCCGCGCCGGCCGCTGGCAGCAGGCCACGCAGTTCTGCCTGCTGGACTTCCCCATCGTCGAACTGGAGGGCAAGACGCTCGGCCTGCTCGGCCATGGCGAACTGGGCAGCGCGGTAGGCCGCCTGGCCGAAGCCTTCGGCATGCGCGTGCTGCTAGGCCAGTTGCCCGGCCGCCCGCCGCGTGAGGACCGCCTCGCGCTCGACGAGCTGCTCCCGCAGGTCGATGCGCTCAGCCTGCACTGCCCGCTCACCGAGCAGACCCGCGGCATGCTCGGCCAGCGCGAACTGGACCTGATGAAGCCCGGCGCCTTCCTGATCAACACCGCACGCGGCGGCCTGATCGACGAGCAGGCCCTGGCCGATACCCTGCGCCGCGGCCACCTCGGCGGCGCCGCCACCGACGTTCTCAGCGTCGAACCGCCCAAGGATGGCAACCCGCTGCTGGCCGGCGACATCCCGCGCCTGATTGTCACCCCGCACAATGCCTGGGGCAGCCGCGAAGCCCGCCAGCGCATCGTCGGCCAGGTGGCGGAAAACGCCGCAGCCTTCTTCGCCGGCCAGCCGCTGCGCCAGGTCAACGCCTGATGCTGCACCTGGTTTGCGGCGACTACGCGGCCGAGGTCCTGCGCGCCGCCATGGCCAGCGGCGCCCTGCCGCCGGCACCGATCCGCGTGATGCCGGACGATCTCGCAGTCGGGCCGCTGCACAGCGTCGATACCCCGCCTTGCCTGGAGCGCGCACGCTTCTGGCACCAACTTGGCGGCGAGGTCCTGGCCGATCGAGCAATCGCCACCGAACTGAGCGCCGACGCCCAGTGGCTGCGCGCCCCCGATGCCGAGCGCCTATGCCTCTGGCATGGCGACAGCACCAGCGAGCAGTTGCTGCTGCGCCGGGTCTGTGCCTTGCTGCCTGCGAAGGTCGAGTTGTATGCCGTGGCCGGCGGCACGGGCGAATGCCGCAGCACCACGCGCCGTGCCATCTCCATGCTTGCCCAGGGCGAGCTGGCGGCCCTGTCGGTCGAGCTTCTCGATGCGACTCAGCGTGGCCGGCTTGGCGCGGAGTGGTGCCACTGGCGCGAGCGCGACGACACCCTGCGACTCTGGCTGGACGGCCGCCTGCAAGGCGCCGATTACGCGCTCATCGACAATGCCCTGCTGGCTGAATGCTCCGCCGAATGGCGCCCGGCGCGACACCTGATCGCACCGGTCATGGCTGGAGTGGATGGCCTCTTCGTCACCGACCTGTTGAGCCTCTGGCGCCTGCGACAACTGGCCGTCGAAGGCCGCCTCGAGACCCGTGGTACCGGCCCCTGGGACGACCTGGAGGCGCGCCTCGCCTAGGCTGTGAAGGCGCAGGCCTGCTAAGCTTGCGCCCTTTTTTCGAGGAGGCCGCATGTCCAACGCCCCCACCAGTGAGGTGCTGCTGCGCCAGATCGAACGCCTCGGCGGCCATGTCCTGCTGGCCGGCCTGCCTGCCGACGACCTGCTCGGCGAGCTGCCCCAGGCGCAAGGCTGGAGCTGGCACGCCGGCGAGCAACGTCTGCTCGAGGCACGCTTCCCCGGCCGCTGCCATTTCGGCGTGACGCCGCCGCCCGGCCCGTTCGAAGCCGCGGTGCTGTTCCTCCCCAAGTCCCGCGAACTGACCGACTATCTCCTGGCCGCGCTGGCCAGCCAGGTGCCACACGGCCACCTCTACCTGGTCGGTGAAAAACGCGCAGGCGTCGAACGCGCAGCCAAGCAACTCGGCACCCTGGCGAAAGCCGCCAAGCTCGACAGCGCGCGCCACTGCCAGCTCTGGCACGCCAGCATCGGCGAAGCGCCGCCCGCCCCCGACCTGCATGCCCTGGCCCAGCGCTACAGCCTGCCGCTGGCCGATGGCGAGCTGCAGGTGCTGACCCTGCCCGGCGTGTTCAGCCATGGTCGCCTGGACCGCGGCAGCGCCCTGCTGCTCGAGCACCTCGACGGCCTGCCGACAGGCCACGTGCTGGACTTCGGCTGCGGTGCCGGCGTGCTGGGTGCAACACTCAAACGACGTTATCCACAGAGCCGCCTGACCCTGCTCGATGTCGACGCCTTCGCCATCGAGAGCAGCCGCCTGACCCTGGCCGCCAATGGCCTGGAAGGCGACGTGATCGCCGGCGACGGCATCGACGCGGCTCCCACCGAACTGGCCGCGATCGTCAGCAACCCACCCTTCCACCAGGGTGTGCACACCAGCTACGAGGCCACCGAGCGCCTGCTGCGCGAAGCGGCGAAGCACTTGCGCCCAAGCGGCGAACTACGCCTGGTGGCCAACAGTTTCCTGCGCTATCCGCCGCTGATCGAGGAACACCTCGGAGCCTGCCGCAGCCTCGCCGAAGCCGACGGCTTCCGCATCTACAGCGCGCGGCGCGCCTGAGCCACCGATTCATTCCGGGCGCCACCAGCGCCCGCCAGCCGAGAACTCCCGTGAACAGCAATCTGAATGACGCTCCGGCGTCGGCGCAGCAAAGCGCTCCCCACCTCAAGCGCGCGCTCAAGCCGCGCCACCTGAACATGATCGCCATCGGCGGCTCCATCGGCACCGGCCTGTTTGTCGCCTCCGGCAGCACGGTGGCCACCGCCGGCCCGGGCGGCGCCCTGCTGGCCTATGCGCTGATCGGCGTCATGGTGTTCTTCCTGATGACCAGCCTCGGCGAGATGGCCGCCTACATTCCCGATTCGGGGTCCTTCTCGACCTACGGCAGCCGCTTCGTCGACGACGGCTTCGGCTTCGCCATGGGTTGGAACTACTGGTACAACTGGGCGGTGACCATCGCCGCGGAACTGGTCGCGGCGCAGCTGGTGATGAACTTCTGGTTCCCCGACGTTCCAGGCATCTACTGGAGCGCCGGCTTCCTCGCCATCATGTTCCTGCTCAACGTCTTCTCGGTGAAGGGCTTCGGCGAGGCCGAGTTCTGGTTCGCGCTGATCAAGGTGGTCGCCGTGGTGATCTTCATCGGCATCGGCCTGGCCAGCATCGTCGGCATCATGCACGGCATCGACGCGCCCGGATTCAGCAACTTCACCACTGGCGACGCGCCCTTCGTTGGTGGCCTGCAGGCGATGATCGGGGTGGCGATGATCGCCGGCTTCTCGTTCCAGGGCACCGAACTGATCGGGGTCGCCGCCGGCGAGTCGGAGCACCCGCACAAGTCGATCCCCAAGGCGATCCGCCAGGTGTTCTGGCGAATCCTGATGTTCTACATCCTGGCGATCTTCGTCATCGGCATGCTGATTCCCTACACCGATCCCAACCTGCTGAAGACCGACAGCAGCGACATCAGCACCTCGCCGTTCACCCTGCTGTTCCAGCGCGCCGGCCTCGCGGCCGCAGCCGGGGTGATGAACGCGGTGATCCTTTCGGCGATCCTCTCCGCCGGCAACTCCGGGATGTACGCCTCGACCCGCATGCTCTACATGATGGCCGTGCACGGCCAGGCCCCGCGCGTGTTTGCCCAACTGTCGAAGAGCGGTGTGCCGCGCCAGGCGCTGCTGGCCACCACCCTGGTCGGCGCGCTGTGCTTCCTCACCAGCTTCATCGGCGACAAGACCGTCTACACCTGGCTGCTGAACACCTCGGGCATGTGCGGCTTCATCGTCTGGCTGGGCATCGCCGCCTCGCACTACCGCTTCCGCAAGGGCTTCCTGGCACAGGGCGGGCGCCTGGAGGACTTGCCCTACCGCGCCAAGTGGTTCCCCTTCGGCCCGCTGTTCGCCTTCAGCCTGTGCCTGGCGATCACCCTCGGGCAGAACTACCAGGCCTTCATCGGCGAGCGCATCGACTGGGCGGGCCTGGCCGCCACCTACATCAGCCTGCCGCTGTTCCTGGCGATCTGGTGGGGCTACCGGCTCAAGCACGGCAGCCGCTTCGTGCGCTACGAGGAAATGGACGTCCGCGCCGGCGACGACGACTGACCGGCGCGCCTTGCCCTCCCTGCCCGAGTTGGGCAGAATGCGCGCCGTCCTAGGGGAGTAGTCTCCCGCGAGCGGCCTGCGGCCCTCGCCCGGCGCGCGTCAACATACTTGGCCCACAGGCCATGGCGCGTGCGACCCTCGGCCCGTCTCCCGGGCCGAGGGTTTGACAAGACCTATGACACGAGCGATCCGGCCCGGGGCGGGCGGATGGCACGTGTCATGGTGCTCTGTCGACCCGCCCCCAAGGAAAAAGCCTGATGGAATCCCTCTTCGTCCCGATCCTCGTGGTCGCCCTCGCCGAAATCGGCGACAAGACGCAACTGCTCGCCCTCGTCCTCGCCGCGCGCTTCCGCAAGCCCTGGCCGATCATCGCCGGCATCATCGCCGCCACCCTGGCCAACCACTTCGTCGCCGGCGCCGTCGGCAAATGGGTCTCGACCTTCTTCTCCGAAGCCACGCTGAGCTGGCTGCTGGCCGCGTCCTTCCTCGCCGTGGCGGCCTGGACGCTGATTCCGGACAAGCTGGACGACGACGAAGGCGGCGGCCTGAAGAAATTCGGCCCCTTCCTCACCACCCTGATCGCCTTCTTCCTCGCCGAGATGGGCGACAAGACCCAGGTCGCCACCGTGATGCTCGCCGCGCAGTACCCGCATTTCTGGCTGGTCGTGGCCGGCACCACCATCGGCATGTTGCTGGCCAACGTGCCAGTCGTCCTGGCCGGCAACTTCGCCGCCGAACGCCTGCCGCTGGCGCTCATCCGCCGCCTGGCGGCCAGCGCCTTCGCCGTGCTCGGCCTGGCTGCAGCCTGGCACGCGGCGAAGCTCTCCGGGTTGTTCTGAGGTTTCTTACGCTAACCACCGGCGGTCGGGCCAATGCCCGGCCGCCGCACCAGCTCCTAGACTGTCGGCCGTCGCCCCCTGCTGAAGGAAACAGCCATGACCGACAAGGACCTCAAGCGCCTGGCGCGCCATCACATCGACCTGAGCTGGAACAAGGGCCGCCTGGCCCTGGCCAGCCAGATGCACAGCCCCGACTTCCTCTACAAGAGCAGCTTCGCCGCCCAGCCCCTGGGCAGCGCCGGCTACTGCCGCCTGATCGAAGGCATCCGCGCGTCCATGGACGAGCTGGACGTGGTCATCGAGGAGTGCCTCCAGGAAGGCAACAAGGTGTTCACCTGGAGCACCCTGGTCGGCAGCATCAGCCGCCCGGCCTTCGGCTATCCGGCCAGCGACCGCGTGGTGAGCATCCCCGGCATGGCCTTCTGGTTGTTCAACAGCCAGGGCCAGCTGCAGGAACTCTGCACGCTGATCGACATGGAAAGCTTCCGCAGCCAGATGGGCCTGCAGCCAAGGCCATTGGCGGAGCAGACGCTGCCCTAGCCAACCCTGTAGGAGCGCGCCATGCGCGCGATTCGCGGCCATGGGCCGCTCCTACACAGGTCATCCCCGCGAACGCGGGGACCCAGCCAGCCTCACAGGTAGCCGTTGGAGCGGAACCAGGCGATCGCCCGGCGCAGCGTATCTTCCAGCGGCACGCTGCTCTGGAAGCCCAGCTCGTCGCGGGCCTTGCGCCCGTCGAGGAACTGCCCGCCGGCCATGACCTCGATGGCGGTGTCGTCGAGCAGCGGCAGCTTTCCGGTCAGCCGGTAGCGCCAGCGGCCCAGGGTCGCCAGCGCGCGGGCGCGATGCAGCGGCATCGGCAGCGGTGCCGGCTTGCCCAGCAACTGGGCGATGGTCGCGGTCAGTTCGCCCATCTCGACGTTATGCCCAGTCAGCAGGTAGCGCTCGCCGATGCGTCCGCGCTCCAGCGTCTGCAGCAGCCCGCGCCCTGCCTCGCCGGCATCGATGACGTTGCGTCGCCCCGGCACGTAATGGGACATCTCGCCACGGCCGATGGCCGTGATCAGGCGCCCCGTGGTCGGGCCGATGTCCAGCTCGCCCAGCACCATGCCGGGAATGCCGATGACCACCGGCAGTCCGCCGCGAGCCTGTTCACGGGCCTGCTCGTCGAGCGCCCACTTGCACATCACGTAGGCACTCTTGCCGGTGGGCAGGCCTTCGTAGAACAGCCCTTCGTGCCCGGGCAGCCCCTGCGGGTGCATGGGCAGGGCGAAGGCCGAGCCGACATAAAGAATGCGCGGCACCTTGTTGTGCTGGCAGGCGGCGTAGAAATGGTTGGTCTGGTCCAGCGCGCTGGCCACTTCTTCCTGCCAGCGACGCGGCCGCTTGGGGTAGTAGCCGGCGCTGAAGATCACCGCGTCGAGCCCGCTCAGGGCGCGCTCCAGACCACGGTAGTCGTACAGCTCGGCGACGCGGCACTCCGGCTGCAGATAGGCCAGGCGCTGGATCTGCGAGGAAGGTCGATGGATCAGCACCAACTCGTGCCCGGCAGCCTTGATGGCGCGGGCGGCATGGTGGCCGAGAAGCCCGGTGGCTCCCAGTACTGCGATTTTCACAGGCGCTCCCTGTTGATGCCCGGGCCGGCCGCGCGTGCGGCCGGCAGCAACGGATCGAGGCGCTCGATCCCCCCGTGTATCAATTGCGGCCCTTGGCCTGTTCGTACAGCGGCATCACCTTGGGAATGGCGGCCTGCAGATTGGCCATGCGCGTGCTGTCCGCCGGGTGGGTACTGAGGATCTCCGGCGGCGCCTCGCCACCGCCAGCCTGGCCCATCTTCTGCCACAGGGTCAGCGCGGCGTTGGGGTTGTAGCCGGCGCGGGCGGCCAGCTCCAGGCCGATCAGGTCGGCCTCGGTCTCGTTCTGCCGGCTGTTGGGCAGGGTCAGGCTGTACTGCACCACCTGGTCGGCCATCTGCATGCCACCCTGGCCCAGGCCGAGCAGCGCACCGCCGAGGCTCTCGCCCATCTGCACGGCGTAGGCGCGGGACATCTGCTCGCGGCCGTGCTCGCGCAGGGCGTGGGCGATCTCGTGGCCCATCACCGCGGCGATCTCGTCGTCGGAGAGGTGCAGCTTATCGATCAGGCCGCTGTAGAAGATGATCTTGCCGCCGGGGCCGCAGTTGGCGTTGAGCTCGTCGCTCTTCACCAGGTTGACCTGCCAGTCCCAGCCCGGGGCGTCCTGGCGGAAGGCGCCGGTCTGCGGGATCAGGCGCGCGGCGATGGCCTTGACGCGCTTGCCGTCGGCGCTGTCGTTGTCGAGCTTGCCGGCGGTCTTCGCCTCGCCGACGGTCTTCTGATAGGACTGCGAGTACATCTGGTCGACCTGCTGGCTGGACAGCATGCTGAACATGTACTGCTGACGCTGTACGCCAACGGCACCGCCGCTGGTGGTGTTCACCGGCTGGCAAGCGGTCAGCAGCAGGACCGGGACCAGGGCGGCGAAACGGAAACGGGTGGACATAGTGGTTCTCCTGACGAAGCACATTCGTCCCTTGGACAGCGCGCAATGGTAGGCGTCCCCCCGAACGCGGGCAACAGCTCCGCAAGCGCCTCGACACATCCGCGTTACAACCCATTACAACGCCTGCCTAAGGAAATCCCCTAGCCCGGTCGATATAGAAGGACAGGCTGTCCCTGGCACGCGAGTAATTCGTCATGAAGTTCAAGTCGATCCAGTTTTCCGTGGTGGCGCTGGCCGGAGCCAGCGTCCTTGCAGTGGTGGCGGCGCTGGTGCTTTACGCGCTGTTCGCCGGTGGCCGAACCCAGAGCCTGGTCCAGGAGCGGACCCAGGGACTGCTGGAGCAGGTCATCAACGAGCGCCTGGTCGCCCTGGCTCGCGCCCAGGCCAGCCAGATCCAGCGTGAGCTCGAGTACCCGCTGACCGTGGTCAAGGGCCTGGCCCAGACCAACATGCTGATGGACGAGAAGGACGCCGAGGGCAAACCGGTGCTGGGCATCAGCCGTGGCGAGATGTCCACCCTGCTGCGCCAGACCGTGCAGCAGAACCCCAAGCTGCTCGACGCCTTCGCTGGTTGGGAACCCAATGCCTTCGCCGGCCAGGACAGCCTTTACGCCGGCCAGGCCGGCGCCGGCTACGACGCCAGCGGGGGGCTCCTGCCCTGGTGGTACCGCAAGGCCGACGGCAGCCTCACCGTCGAGGCCATGGGCGACACCCTGGAAAGCCAGAAGATGCTGCCCACCGGCATTCGCGAGGGCGAGTACTACCTGTGCCCGAAAGAGCGCCTGAAGCCCTGCGTGATCGACCCGGCGCCCTATGAGATGGGCGGCAAGATGGTGATGATGTCCTCGTTCAACGCGCCCATCCTGGTCAAGGGGCAGTTCCGCGGCTCGGTGGGCGCCGACCTGTCGCTGGACTTCATCCAGGACCTGCTGAAGACCGCCGACGCCGGTCTCTATGACGGCGCCGGCGAGCTGGCGCTGATCTCCGCCAATGGCCGCCTGGTCGCCTACACCAAGGACGCCAAGAAACTCGGCGAACCCGCCAACAAGGTGCTCGACAGCACCCAGGCCGAGAACCTGGCCAAGGTTCAGGGCGAAGAGCCCCTGCACGTGCAGGACAGCGCCCACGACTCCATCGTGCTGTTCCTGCCCTTCTCCATCGGCGACACCGGCACCCGCTGGACCCTGATGCTGGAAATCCCGCGCCAGGCCGTGCTCGGCGAACTCAAGCAACTGCAAGGCGACCTCAAGGCGCAGAGCGATTCCGACACCCTGGGCATGACCCTGGTCGGCCTGCTCATCGCCGCCATCGGCCTGCTGGTGATCTGGCTGGTCGGGCACGGCATCGCCCGTCCGCTGCGCCAACTGGTCGGCATGCTCGACGACATCGCCCAGGGCGAAGGCGACCTCACCCGCCGCCTGTCCAGCGACCGCGCCGACGAACTCGGCTCCATCGCCAAGGGCTTCAACACCTTCCTCGGCAAGCTGCAGGGCATGATCGGCCAGGTGGTGACCTCGGTGCAGCACGTCAGCGACTCCTCCGAGCACACCGCGGACATCGCCATCCGCACCAACCAGGGCGTGCAGAAGCAACTGGCGGAAATCGAGCTGGTGGCCACCGCCGTCCACGAGATGACCGCCACCGCCCAGGACGTGGCGCGCAACGCCACCCACGCGGCGGAAGCAGCGCATCACGCCGACGAGGCCGCACACCACGGCAAGCGCATCGTCGAGAGCAGCGCTACCGCCATCCAGGCGCTGGCCACCGAGATCGGCCGCGCCGTCGGCGTGGTGCAGACCCTGGCCCGCGACAGCGAGAACATCAACGCGATCCTGGTGGCGATCCGCGGCATTGCCGAACAGACCAACCTGCTGGCCCTCAACGCGGCCATCGAAGCGGCGCGCGCCGGCGAGCAGGGTCGCGGCTTCGCCGTGGTGGCCGACGAGGTGCGCAACCTGGCGCAGAAGACCCAGCAGGCGACCCAGGAAATCCAGTCGATGATCCAGCAACTGCAGAACGGCACCCGCGAAGTGGTGCAGGTGATGCAGGACAGCCAGGAGAAGACCGACGACAGCGTGCGCCATTCCCAGGAAGCGGCACAGGCGCTGGAGTCGATCACCCAGGCGGTGTCGGTGATCAACGACATGAACACCCAGATCGCCAGCGCCGCCGAAGAACAGAGCGCGGTGGCCGAGGACATCAACCGCAACGTCGCCAACATCGGCCTGGTCGCCAACCAGGTGGCCGGCGGCGCGGACGAGGCTTCCCAGGCCAGCGCCGAGCTGACCAAGCTGGCCGAGCAGCAGCGCCGGCTGGTGAATCAGTTCAGGGTCTGAAGTCCCGATGGGAGCCCTGCGCCCGCAGGGTTCCCGTAGGAGCGGCCCATGGCCGCGAATCGCGCGTACGGCGCGCTCCTGCAAATGAAACCCGCGCGGTCAAGCCGGGGTCAGGCACTCCGGCCCGTCGCACTTCGGATCGTTCACGATATTCGCCAGCGCCTGGTCGCGCAGGCGCACCTGCGGCCGCGCCAGGATGCTCAGCAGCTTGCTGACCG
Source organism: Pseudomonas knackmussii B13 (assembly GCF_000689415.1). NCBI lineage: Bacteria > Pseudomonadati > Pseudomonadota > Gammaproteobacteria > Pseudomonadales > Pseudomonadaceae > Pseudomonas > Pseudomonas knackmussii. Next base: position 4,913,684 of record NZ_HG322950.1, read on the forward strand.
GCGCTTCCGCGTCCAGCCAGAGGGCGCGATCGCCCTCCTCTTCCAGCAGCAGCGGACGGCGCATCTCGCCGGCGGCCTGGGTCACCAGCGCCAGGCTGAGATAGGTGTGGCCGGACACCGGATAGGCCTCCCAGACTCCAGCGAAATAGCTCAGCCCGGTGGCACCGACTACCCAATACGGGCGCTTGCGCACGCCGCGCCATTCGTAGAAACCGTTGGCCGGCACCAGGCAGCGGCGCTTGGCGAAGGCGTCGCGGAACATCGGTTGTTCGGCCAGGGTTTCGGCGCGGGCGTGGGCCGGCGTCTTCGACAGATCGGTGAGCCAGGGCGGGGTCAGGCCCCAGCGCGCAAGGTCGGCGCGACGCTGGCCGTCCTCCATGCGCAGCATCAGCAACTGCGCGCCGGGGGCGAGGTTCCAGCGGGCCGTGAAGCCGGCGGGAAAGCCCGGCAATTCGGCGATCTCGCGATTCCAGCGGAACAGGGCATAGCGGGCGGTCATTCGGGCTCCAGCACAGGCTCAGCAGAGCAGGAAACCGGACTGCTCGACGTCATCCGGCGGGCCCGGCAAGGGCTGCGCGGCATTGTACGCTTCGATCAAGCCACGTGCGCGCTGCGCATCGGCGTCTTCCACCCACAGGTGCAGCAACCCATGCATCGGCAATTCACCGATGCCGCCGAGCAGATGGCGCCCGCCCAGGTGGCAGGTGATGCCCTCGCTGGCGAGCACGCCGGAGAGCAACTCGGCTTCGGCCAGGTCGGCCGGTTCGTAGACGCGCTGCATCAATCGTCCTCCCGGTGAACCTCCAGCGACCACTGGACGCCGTCGGTCTGCAACTGGAAGAGGATCGGCCGGCAGCACACCGGGCAATCCTCGTAGTACTGCTGGTCGCCGCCGGAGAGGTCTAGCACGGCCTCGGCCGGTTCGCCGCAGTATGGGCACGCATAGTCCTGAGTTTCGAGCATCGCAGGTTCCCCTGTGACTTCCGTTATACTCCCGCGGTCTTTTTACCGGCCCCGCTCATGCGTGGGCCGGTCTTTCCGGGGGAAGAGCCCGCGCTAGAGCGGGCCACGCCAGTTACACCCATGAACAAGAGAGCATGATGGGCGAGTTCGAAGCCATCCGACCGTATAACGACGCCGAAGTCCCGGCTGTGCTGCAACGCCTGCTGAGCGACGACGCCTTCCTCACCATTCTGGCGCGTTATCGCTATCCCCGCCTGTCCGGCCCCTTCGGCTGGCTGCTGCGACCGCTGATCGCCCACCGCCTGGCGCGCGAAGTCACCGGCATCCGCAGCGTGGACGACCTGCAGCACAAGTTCGAGCCCTACGTCGATCGCACCATCGAGCACGCCACCGACGGCGTCACCTACTCGGGTGTCGAGAACCTCAAGTCAGGCCGCGCCTACCTGTTCCTCGCCAACCATCGCGACATCGTGATGGACCCGGCGTTCTGCAACTACGCCATCTACCACGCCAAGCTGCCGACGCCGCGCATCGCCATCGGCGACAACCTGCTGCAGCGGCCCTTCGTCAGCGACCTGATGCGCCTGAACAAGAGCTTCATCGTGCACCGCTCGATCACCGGACGGCGCGAGAAGCTGGCGGCGTACAACAACCTGTCGGCGTACATCAACCACTCGATCCGCGTCGACGGCGAGTCGGTGTGGATCGCCCAGGCCGAGGGACGCGCCAAGGACGGTGACGACCGTACCGATTCGGCGATCCTCAAGATGTTCCACATGAGCCGCAAGGACGAACCCTTCGCCGAGGTCGTGCGCGAGCTGCACATCATTCCGGTGTCGATCAGCTACGAGTACGACCCTTGCGACGCGGCCAAGGCTCGTGAGCTGTTCACCCGCGCCACCACCGGCGAATACCGCAAGGCGCCGGGGGAGGACGACGCGAGCATCGCGCAGGGCATCACCGGATATAAAGGCCGGGTGCACATCAACTTCGGCGACGAGGTGACCGGCGACTTCGCCGACGCCAAGCTGCTGGCCGCCGAACTCGACCGGCAGATCCTCGGCAACTACCGGCTGTTCCCGGTGCACTACCTGGCCTACGAGATGTCCGAGCAGCGCGATCCGGCGCTGGCCGTGCCAAGCGCCGAAAGCCTGTTCGGCGCCGCCGAACTGCAGGCCGCCCGTGCAGAGTGGCAACGGCGCCTGGCCGCCTGCCCGGAAGAGCATCGTCCCTACCTGGTCCTGCAGTACGCAACTCCGGTGCTGAACCAGTACCGCCTGCGCTGATCGGGTCAGCTTCGCGAAACGAACAAAAAGGGCGCCCTCGGGCGCCCTTTTGCATCGCTTCGGTGCACTCAGCCGCGCAGGTGGGTGCTGTAGCTGCTCAGCACGACCGCCCCGGCCAGGCAGGCGAAGCCGAAGTGATAGAAGAAACGGTTGATCCGCGCGGTCGCTGGATCGAGCTCGGCAGGCGCCGACGTCTCGGCCTCACCTTCGGTGACCAGGCGCGAAACTGCATGGCGCTCGCGGCGACGAGTGGCGAAAAGCAGCCAGGCACCGGCCAGGCAGAAGAACAGGGCCAGGTCGTTGACCACACGACCGGGATGGGCCTGGAGCAGATTCCAGAGCGCCTGCAGCGACATTACAACCTCCAAGACTTCAGGACTGCACGCCTGAAGCTGAAACGCCGAGGCCGAGTTCTGCACGTAAGGCGACGAACCGCAGGGGTCCGTCACGGGACTGAAAAATTAGGCGGCGATTGTATCTGCACGCCATTGGCCGCAGCCAGCTCGGTCGTCTTATTCACGACGAACGTGTGCTTTATCGAGAAGGGTTCTAAGGGTTTCTCTCGACCTGGCACGTGACTGGCAAAACCCCTTTCGCCACCCCGATCCATTCCACGGAGATTCCGTCATGCTCGAGATCGTTGCCCACGAAAGCGCCTACCTGATCGAACACCTGGATGAAATCGAAGCCGTCGTCACCGAGCTTTCCTTCAACGTCCAGGACGACCACTGGCTGGTCTACACCCAGGCCTGCGGCCATGAACACCTGGACCTGCCGGAGGCCGACGAACGCCAACCGGCCTACGAGACCGACCCGTTCCACCAGGCCGCCGCCTGACGAATTCGCGCCCATGAAAAAGCCCGGCATCTGCCGGGCTTTTTCGTTTGCGCCAAAAGACTCAGCGCTGGTTCAGGGTCTGGCCGATGGTCGGGTCCTTGAACACGCGGTCGAGGGCGTCGCTCAGCACGTCGCTGACCAGCTTGGTGTTGGTCTGCTGGTTAGGCGCCATGCCGAAGCGCTGGTCGAGGGACGCGCCATAGCGGCCGGTATAGCGGTTGGAGCTGTTCTGCACGTCGACGCGGAAGGTCGCACCGATGGTGGCCTCGGTCACGTACAGGCCATCCTTGGGCGACTGGTACTTCAGCTCGGCCAGGGTCAGCGTCAGGGTCGGGGCGTTGTAGGCGTTCGGCGACGGGGTGAAGCCGAGCAGGCGCACGGCGGCTTCGGCCTGGGACTGCAGCTTGGGAATCACGTCCTGGCTGCGCACGGTGATCGAGCTGGTTTCCGAGTAGAGACCGCCGCGGGTCCCCAGTTCGGTGCTCTGACGACCATCGACGACTTTAACCACCACCGGCTGGCCCTGCCCCACAGCCACGGGCTGGCCCCTGAACTGCGGATCCGGGTTCAGTTGCTGCGGGCTGAGGGCGCAACCGGACAAGGCGAGGGTGCCGGCGGCAAACAGGCTGAGCAACACACGCTGGAACATGCTCTGGTCTCCATGGGTTGGACACGAAAGGCCGGGAGTATAGCGGCCGGAGAAGCGCGCTGATAGCGCTCAGGTACTTGGACGCTGGCAACTTGCCCAGGGTTCCTCGGCACCTCGCAAGGCCCCGCCCGGCGACGAAATCAAGTGACCAGAACTAGGAAAAAAGTCTAACTGCGAAGGCATTTTTTCCATTTCGTCGTTATAATCGCCCCCCGATTATAAGGACGCCTCCTGATCGGGTCCGCGCAGCACGCGGCGCCTCGCGCCCAACGCTGCCACACCCTCCTAGAGAGACGCCACTCGCGCCACGGCCACAGGCCGGGCGCCTTGTACCGTTCGTTGCGTTGAAGTTTCCGGCAAGGATTGCCGCGAGTCCCCTCCCGACCGAGACCGGACCCGCCCGCAGCGACGCCCTCCCCTTTGAGCTTCACGTCTCCATAAGAGCGTGATTTGAAGGTTTTTCACTACTTCACGAGAGTGTGGCGAGCAAGAATGGCGAACGAACACGAAGCTCTGGATGTGCTGCTGGTTGGCGCCGGCATCATGAGCGCGACCCTGGCGACCCTGCTGAAGGAAGTCGATCCCTCGGCCCGACTCGAGATCGTCGAACTGCAGGAATCCGGAGCCATCGAAAGCTCCAACCCCTGGAACAACGCAGGTACCGGCCACGCCGGCCTCTGCGAGCTGAACTACACCCCGCAAGCCGCCGATGGTTCCATCGACATCAAGAAGGCAGTGCAGATCAACGCCCAGTTCGAGGTGTCCAAGCAGTTCTGGGCCTACCTGGCGAGCACCGACGGCTTCGGCAATCCGCGCAACTTCATCAACCCGGTCCCGCACCTGAGTTTCGTGCGCGGCAAGGACGTTGACTTCCTGAAGAAGCGCTTCGAGAAGCTGAGCCAGCACCACGCCTTCGAGAAGATGGTCTACACCGAGGATCGCGCGCAGCTCGCCGAATGGGCGCCGCTGACCATCCCCGGCCGCCAGGCTGACGAGCAGATCGCCGCGACCCGCGTCGAGCACGGCACCGACGTCAATTTCGGCGCCCTGACCAACCAGCTGCTGGCCCGCCTGGCCAAGCAGTCAGACACCAAGGTCAGCTACTTCCAGAAAGTGGTCGGCCTGGAGCGTTCCGGCGACGACTGGCTGGTCGACGTGAAGAACACCCAGAACGGCCAATCGCGCAAGATCCGCGCGAAGTTCGTCTTCCTCGGCGCCGGTGGCGGCGCACTGCCGCTGCTGCAGATGTCCGGCATCCCCGAGAGCAAGGGCTTCGGCGGCTTCCCGGTGAGCGGCCAGTGGCTGCGTTGCGACAACCCCGAAGTGGTCAAGCAGCACCAGGCCAAGGTCTACAGCCAGGCCGAAGTGGGCGCCCCGCCGATGTCCGTGCCGCACCTGGACACCCGCGTGGTCGACGGCAAGAAGTCCCTGCTGTTCGGCCCCTACGCCGGCTTCTCCACCAAGTTCCTGCGTCACGGTTCCTTCCTCGACCTGCCGCTCTCGGTGCGTGGTAGCAACCTGCTGCCGATGCTCGCCGTAGCCCGCGACAACATGGACCTGACCCGCTACCTGGTGCGCGAAGTCATGCAGTCCATGGACCAGCGCCTGGAAAGCCTGCGCAAGTTCTACCCGCTGGCGAATCCGGCCGACTGGCGCCTGGAAACCGCTGGCCAGCGCGTGCAGATCATCAAGAAGGACCCGAAGAAAGGCGGCATCCTGCAGTTCGGTACCGAACTGGTCGCCTCCGAGGACGGCAGCATCGCCGCCCTGCTAGGCGCTTCGCCGGGCGCCTCGGTGACCGTGTCGATCATGCTCGGCCTGCTCGAGCGCTGCTTCCCGGAGCAGTACAAGTCGGCCACCTGGAGCGCCAAGCTCAAGGAGATCTTCCCGGCACGCGAGAAGCAGCTGGAAACCGATGCCTCGGCGTACCGCGAGATCAACGCCTACACCTGGCAGAAGCTGCAGCTGGACCAATAAGTCCACCGCAGTGCAAAAGGCCCGCCTTCCGGCGGGCCTTTTCATTTCAGCGGCAACTGATCATCCAACCGACGCCGAAGCGGTCGTGCAGCATGCCGAAACGCTGCGCCCAGAAAGTCTTCTCCAGCGGCATGTCGATGCGCCCTTCCTCGGCCAGCGCGGCGAAGGCCTTTTCCGCGGCGAGCACGCTGTGCAGGGCCAGGTGCAGGGAGAAGCCGGCCAACCGTGCCTCATGCTCGCCACGCCCATCGGACATCAACACCTCGCTCTGGCCGATCTGCAGGCTGGCGTGCATGACCTTCTCGCACCAACCATCGGGCACCTGCGTCGGCCCGGGCGCTTCTTCATAACGCATAAGCGCGTTGAGCTGCGCGCCCAGTGCTTGCTGGTAGAAAGCGATGGCTTCGTCGCACTGGCCGTGGAAGAACAGATAGGGTTGTACATGCATGGGCTGCGTCCTCGCCTTGTCGTTGTTCTTCCCTGAAGTCTAGGCGGGGTCGAGGGTTCTGTAGGAGCGGGCCATGCCCGCGATTCGCGCCCATTGGGCGCTCCTACAGGACAGCAGAAACGAAAAAGCCCGCTCTAGGCGGGCTTCTTCACAGCGCAAGCGATCAGCCGCGGGCAGCCTTGATCACCTCGATGTACGGTTCGGCCAGGCGCTGGTCCTGGATCAGGGCGACGAAGTCCTGGCCGTGGGCATCCTTGGCGCCGAGGTCGTAACCCGCCTCGACGAAGAACTTCACGAAACGCTCGAAGTCGTCGATGCGCAGACCGCGATAAGCCTTGATCAGCTTGTGCAGCGACGGCGGGGTGTCATCGGCCGGCTCGACCTCGAGGAACAGCTTGATCGACTCGTCGCCGATCTCTTCGCCAATCACCTGCTTCTTGTCTTTACGCATCGCTCGTTCTCTCTACGGCATCTGTCGACGGCCCGGCCGTCACGAAAGGCGGGCAGTGTAACCCCGCGGCGGGCGCCGGCTCAACGCACGCGCACGGCGCCGCTGTGCAGGTCGGCCCAGATGTGGCCGTTGGGGTAGCTGAGGAACTGGCAGTAAACCGGACCGTGGCGCAGCAGGTCGAGCAGCTGCGGATAGGCTGCGGCCGGGTAAGACAGGCTGAGGGTACGGCTGTCGGCGTCGTAGCTGGGCTTCTTCAGGCTCTTGCCCTCGCTGTCGAAGCTGATCAGCACCTGGGTGACGTCGCCGCCCTTGTTCATCGCCTTGCCCTTCAGGCGCAGGAGCGCCGGGGTGGTGATCGGAATCGGCTGTTGGTTCGACTGCCGCTGGTTGCCCAGGACCACGCTGTACTCGGTGACCTGCAGCAGTTGCTGCTGGTCCGGCTTGCCGACGCGCACGCCGTTGTCGTCCGGCGGCAGGAATTGCGCATGAGCCACAGCCGGTTCGGCGGCGAACAGCGGCCCGGACAGCGCCAGGCCGAAAGCGAAAAGCAGGTTACGCAGGACCATCTCGACCCCCGGGAAAAAATCGTCCGGCACTCTAGCATGCGTTCCGGCACGCTCCCATGGGCCTTGGTCGCAGGCGGACGCATTGATAGGATTCGATGTATCACAACACACGCATTCCAACGGACGGATACGGGAGCCCCATGCTGCACAACGTCTCCGACCTCGACCTACGCCTGCTGCGCATCTTCGCCACCGTGGTGCGCTGCGGCGGCTTCTCCGCCGCGCAAAGCGAGCTGGGCATGGGCCAGTCGACCATCAGCACGCATATCGCCAGCCTCGAAACACGCTTGGGTTACCGCCTGTGCGAACGCGGCAAGAGCGGCTTCCGCCTGACCGAAAAGGGCCGCCGGGTGTTGGACCACAGCCAGGTGCTGTTCAGTGCGCTGGGAGATTTCCGCGACCAGGTGCAATCACTGGCCGGACGCCTGGTCGGCGAGCTGAGCATCGGCCTGGCCGACAACATCGCCACCCTGCCCGAGGCGCGCATCCACGAGGCGCTGGCGCGCTTCTGCGCACGCGATCAGGACGTGCGCCTGCACCTGTCGATAGGTTCATCCACGGAATTGGAGCGGCAGATGCTCGGCGGCGAGCTGAACCTGGCCGTCGCCTGCTTCAGCCGGCAGTTGCCGAACCTGCGCTACCAGCCGCTCTACAGCGAACGCGTGGCGGTGTTCTGCGGCCAGAGCCATCCGCTGTTCGACCGCGAAGAGCTAACCCAAGCCGACCTGGAAGCCTGCGCCTGGGTGCAATACGGCTACGCCCAGGCGGACGTGCAATTGCCGGCCGACCCAAGGCGCAGCACGGCGCTGGCCAGCAACATGGAAGCGGTGATTCATGCGGTGCGCGCCGGCACCCATCTGGGCTATCTGCCGACGCACTATGCGCAGCGCTGGGTCGAGCAGGGCGCAATGCGCACGCTGCTGGCCGACCAGCTTGGCTACGGCATCAGCCACAGCCTGGTGGTGCGTGACGACATGGGCCATAACCAGGCTTTACAGGCGTTGGCTGAAGATCTTTGTGCCGTGCATGGGGCACCGCTGCCGGAGAGAACGTAGGAGCGGATTTATCCGCGATAGCTCGTGCCATCGCGGACAGAGTCCGCTCCTACGTGCTTCTTGGGTCCCCGCATTCGCGGGGAAGACGCAAGAGAAGACGAATCTTGATCCCGTCACTCCCGCGAACGCGGGAGCCCAAAAGACAGTTGCTCCTACAAGTACAGAGCCTCAGCGCGGTGCGGTGATGTGCTTGATATCGAGGAACGCCGACAGCCCCCACGGGCCGAGTTCACGGCCAATACCACTGGCCTTGCCGCCGCCCCAGGAGGTCTGCGGGAACACCACTTGCGGCGAGTTCAGCCAGACATGGCCGGCCTCCAGGCGCTCGGCGACGCGCTGGGCGCGCTCGAGGTCGGCGCTGACCACGGTCGCAGCCAGGGCGAAGTCGCAGTCGTTGGCCTGGCGCAGGGCGTCGGCCTCGTCGGCGAAGCGACGTACGCAGAGTACCGGGCCGAAGATTTCCTCGCGCCACAGGCGGCTGTCTTCCGGCACGTCGACGTAGACGGTCGGCTGGATGCACCAGCCCTCGCCCACTTCGCCGCCGGTCAGGCGGGTCAGGCCTTCGTCGCGGGCGACGGCGAAGTAGTCCTGGACCTTGCGGAACTGGGCTTCGCTGGTCATCGGGCCCATGTCGGTCTCGCCGGCCAGCGGGTTGCCGACGCGCAGCGCTTCCACCGCTACCTTCAGGCGTGCCAGCAGGTTGTCGGCGATGCTCTCCTCGACCAGCAGGCGCGAGGTGGCCGAGCACATCTGGCCAGCGTTCCAGTACACGCCAGCGATGATCCACTGCACGGCGTCGTCCAGATTCGTGTCGGCGAATACCAGGATCGGCGACTTGCCGCCCAGTTCCAGGCCCACCGGCAGGGTGCGCGCGGAGGCAGCCTGCATGACCTTGCGGCCAACCGCGTTGCTGCCGGTGAAGGACAGCTTGTCGATGCCCTTGTGAGCGGTGATGGCGGAACCGGCATCGGCCAGGCCGGGGACCAGGTTCAGCACGCCGGCCGGCAGGCCGATGGCGTCGGCGACTTCACCAAGCACCAGCTCGATCAGCGGGGTAATTTCCGAGGGCTTGAGCACCACGGTGCAGCCGGCGGCCAGGGCCGGGGCGACCTTCCAGGCGCTGGTCACCAGCGGGAAGTTCCAGGGCACGATCAGGCCGGCCACGCCGACGGGCTCGAAGCGGGTCTGCGAACGGAAGCCGGCGTCGGGCAGCGCGACTTCGGCGTTCTGCCGGGCGTCCAGGCCCTCGGCCAACTCGGCGTAGTAGGCGAAGGTGGCGATGGCGTCGCCGATGTCGATTTCCGCTTCCAGCTGCGGCTTGCCGCTGGCGCGCATCTGCAGGGCGATCAGCGCTTCGCGACGAGCTTCCAGCTGCTCGGCGAAACCGCGCAGGTAGCGGGCGCGCTCGGCGCCAGTGGTTTCGCGCCAGCTGGCGAAGGCGCGACGGGCAGCGGCGACGGCCAGATCGACGTCGGCCGGACCTGCGGCAGCGACGCTTTCCAGCGGCTCGCGGGTGGACGGGTTGATCGGTTGCAGGGTGGCGCCGTTGGCGGCGTCGCGCCATTGGCCGTCGATATAGAGCTGGGTAGGCATGCTGACCTCGGAAGCGGATTGAGCGAGGCCGGGAGCATAGGCAGGGGATGGATCGGCAAAAATGCCTATAAGCGCATGCACGCATCGATCGACGTCGATGCATGTAGGAGCGGGCCATGCCCGCGAATCGCGCCCATGGGGCGCTCCTACAGGGGAGGCGTCAGGCGGGGAACTGCGCGCGCATCCAGGCCAGGTACTCGGCCACGCCCGCTTCGCCTTCGCGCGGCGCCCAAGCACCTCGCTCGTCGTCGGCCAGCGCCTCGTAGGGACCGGACTTGGCTTCGAACATCAGGCTGTCCGGCTCCAGGGCGACCATGGCGTGGAAGGTGCCCGGCGGCAGGTCGACGCCAGCGCACTCGCCTTGCGGCGACAGCACGCGGGTTTCCAGCAGTTCGCCGGAATCCGAGAAGAGCAGCAGGCCGAGGCTGCCACGCAGCACGATCAGGGCTTCGGCCTTGTTCGGGTCGCGGTGGCAGTGCGGCTGGATGTAGGTGTCCGGCTGCAGCGCGTTGAGCAGGCGATGGCAGGGTTCGGCCACCTCGTGCAGGTTGTGGTGCTGGCGCCGGCGCGGGCTGGCGGCCGCCTTCCCGTTCAGTTCGTCGAACAGTGCCTGGTCGAGGAAGCGCGGCCCGGCCATGGTCAGAGGCCCTTGACGGCGTAGATGCCGGGGGCGTTGCGCCAGTAGCCCTTGTAGTCCATGCCGTAACCGAAGATGTAGCGGTCGATGCAGGACAGGCCGACGTAGTTGGCTTTCAGGTCCGGACGCGCCTTGCGGTCGTGATCCTTGTCGATCAGCACCGCGGTGTGCACTTCGCGGGCGCCGGCATGGCGGCAGAAGTCGATGATCGCCGAGAGGGTGTGACCCTCGTCGAGGATGTCGTCGATGATCAGCACGTCGCGGTCGATGAAGGAGACTTCCGGCTTGGCCTTCCAGAACAGCTCGCCGCCGGTGGTTTCGTTGCGGTAGCGGGTTGCGTGCAGGTAGGAGGCTTCCAGCGGGAAGTCCAGCTGCGGCAGCAGCTTGCCGGAGAAGATCAGCCCGCCGTTCATCACGCAGAACACCACCGGGTTGCGCTCGGCCAGTTCGGCATTGATGGCGCTGGCGACGCGGGTGATGGCGGCTTCTACCTCGGCATTGGTGTAGAGGCAGTCGGCTTCGGCCATGACTTGGCGGATGTGCGCGAGATCGGCGGACATTGGCGGGGTCTCCCGGAAAAAGTGCGCAAAGGTACTCATCCGCCTTGCCGGGGGCAAGTGCCGGCGGACGAAAGTCGAGCACAATCTTGACCCAGAGCAGGCCAATTGTGCATCGCCCTTGTGGATAATCGCGCCCCGGCGTTTTTCGCGCGGCAACTGCCAACTGCCCCTAAGATGCATTACGCTAACGCGTTTTTTTGCCCGCCCTTCCCGGAGACCCCGCCCATGCCTGTGTTCGAGATTCGCCATCCCCTGATCCGCCACAAGATCGGACTGATGCGCCGCCACGACATCAGCACCAAGAATTTCCGCGAGCTGGCCCAGGAAGTCGGCGCCCTGCTGACTTATGAAGCGACCAAGGACCTGCCGCTGGAGAACTACGAGATCGAAGGCTGGGCCGGCGCCGTACAGGTGGAGAAGATCTCCGGCAAGAAGATCACCGTGGTGCCCATCCTGCGTGCCGGCATCGGCATGCTCGACGGCGTGCTCAGCCTGATCCCCGGGGCGAAGGTCAGCGCCGTTGGCGTCGCGCGCAACGAGGAAACCCTGGAAGCGCACACCTACCTGGAGAAGCTGGTCCCGGAGATCGACGAGCGCCTGGCGATGATCATCGACCCGATGCTGGCCACCGGCGGCTCCATGGTCGCCACCATCGACCTGCTGAAGAAGGCCGGCTGCAAGGAAATCCGCGCCATGGTGCTGGTCGCCGCGCCCGAAGGCATCAAGGCGGTCAACACCGCCCACCCGGACGTGAAGATCTTCACCGCGTCCATTGACCAGGGCCTCAACGAGCACGGCTACATCATTCCCGGCCTGGGTGATGCCGGCGACAAGATCTTCGGCACCAAGCAGAAGGACACCTGATCCATGGCCGACGAATTCAACGACCCGCTGTGGCGCCAGATCATCTCCGGCGCGCAAATGCTCTTCGTGGCTTTCGGCGCCCTGGTGCTGATGCCGCTGATTACCGGCCTGGACCCGAACGTGGCGCTGTTCACCGCGGGCCTGGGCACCCTGCTGTTCCAGCTGGTGACCGGTCGCCAGGTGCCGGTGTTCCTGGCTTCGAGCTTCGCTTTCATCACCCCGATCATCCTCGCCAAGGGCCAGTTCGGCCTGGCCGCGACCATGGGCGGGGTGTTCGCCGCGGGCTTCGTCTACACCTTCCTCGGCCTGGCCGTGAAGATAAAAGGCACCGGCTTCATCGACCGCCTGCTGCCGCCGGTGGTCATCGGCCCGGTGATCATCTCCATTGGCCTGGCCATGGCGCCGATCGCCGCCAACATGGCCATGGGCAAGGCCGGTGACGGCACCGAGCTGATTCCCTACAAGACCGCCATGCTGATCTCCATGCCGGCGCTGGTCACCACCCTGATCGTGGCCGTGTTCGGGAAGGGCATGCTGCGCTTGGTGCCGATCATCTCCGGCGTGCTGGTGGGCTACGCGCTGTCGTTCGTCTTCGGCGTGGTCGACGTGGCCAAGATCGCTGCGGCGCCCTGGCTGGAGCTGCCCAAGTTCACCGCCCCGGAGTTCAACTGGCAGGCCATCCTGTTCATCGTCCCGGTCGCCCTGGCGCCGGCCATCGAGCACATCGGCGGCGTCATCGCCGTGGGCGGCGTGACCGGCCGCAACTACCTGAAGAAGCCGGGCCTGCACCGCACCCTGCTCGGCGACGGCCTGGCCACCTCGGCCGCCGGCCTGTTCGGCGGCCCGCCGAACACCACCTACGCCGAAGTGACCGGAGCGGTGATGCTGACCAAGAACTACAACCCGAAGATCATGACCTGGGCGGCCTGCTTCGCCATCGGCCTGGCCTTCATCGGCAAGTTCGGCGCCATCCTGCAGAGCATCCCGGTGCCGGTGATGGGCGGCATCCTCTGCCTGCTGTTCGGCACCATCGCCTCGGTGGGCATGAACACCCTGATCCGCCACAAGGTCGACCTGTCGCAGGCGCGCAACCTGGTGATCGTATCGGTGACCCTGGTGTTCGGCATCGGTGGCGTACTGATCGGCTCGGGCACCGGCCCGGATGACTTCGGCCTGAAGGGCATCGCCCTGTGCGCCATCGTCGCCATCGTGCTCAACATGATCCTCCCTGGCGAAGAAGGCTGGGAGAACAAGACCCTGAACGAAGGCAGCGGCGAACAAGACGCCGACTGACCCGAAGCGGCCCGAACCGGGCAAAGGTTCGGGCCGCTTCGATCGCGTTCCCCGCCAGAATCCCCTGAGCGACTGCGAACGCCTGCCGCACGCGGCAGTCCACAGCGATGGAAGCGCACCGTCCTGGAGGAAACCGTCATTTCCGCTTTGCCCCCTACCCTGCCTGCCACCGGTAACCGCCCATGAGCCGCGCCTGGTGGCTGCTGATCGCCCTGATCGGCGCTTCGCTGTTGCCTTTGCTGCTAGGCGGCCGGTCGATGCTCGATCAACTCGCACGCTTCCCGCTCGACAGCTTGTTGCTGATGTTCGGCATGATCCTGCTGTGCTGGCTGATCAACGCGCAGAAACTACGCGTGCTGCTGGCCGGCCGCGCCGGCCCGCTGAGCCAGCGGCAGACCGTCGGCATCGTCATGGCCTCGGAGTTCGCCTTCTACGCGACGCCCGGCGGCAGCGGCGCACCCCTGACACTGATGGCGCTGCTGGCGCGACGCGGCATGCGCCCGGCGCAGAGCAGCGCGATCTTCGCCGTCGACCAATTGAGCGACTTGCTGTTCTTCCTCAGCGCCTTGCTGGTGGTGCTGGGCTACACGCTGTCGCACAGCCTGAGCCCGAACCTGGAATCCTCGCTGCTGCTGGGCGCCCTGCTGCTGGGCGGCCTGCTCTGCGCAGTGATCCTGCTGGCGCGCTTCCAGCGCCGGGTGATCCGCGCCAACGGCCGCCTGCTGGCGCGCCTGCGCGTCGGCCCGCGGCGGCGCCTGCACTGGGCGCGCAAGCTGCTGCACTTCCGCGACAACATCGTCATCAGCCTGAAGCAACCGCCGCGCCGGCTGCTGCTGGTGTTCCTGCTGACCAGCTGCCACTGGACGCTGCGCTTCTCGGTGCTCTATCTGGTGCTGCGGGCGATGGGCGTTGAGCTGCACTGGGCCTGGACCTTCCTGGTCCAGCTGCTGTCGCTGGCGGCGGGCCTGGCCACGCTGCTACCTGGCGGTGCCGGCGGCACCGAGCTGACCTCGATGGCACTGCTCGGCCCGCTGGTGGGCAAGTCGACCGCGGCGGCGGCCATCCTGGTCTGGCGGGTGGTGACCTACTACTTCTACCTGGTGGCGGGCGGGCCGGTGTTCGCGCTCATGGCCGGGCGCCCGCTGCTGCGTCGGCTGATCGGCCTGCGCGCGGAGCGCTCCTAGTCGGCGGGCTTCTTCGGCGGCTTGTCGTCGCCTTCTTCGTGCAACTCACGCCAGAGGTCGGCGGCACCGGGAAACTCGGTGCCGTCTTCTTCGCTCAGGGCATCGACGTCGTAACGGCTGGTACAGCCTTCGCCCAGGGTGGGCGGCGGGGTGGCGGTTCCGGGGGCTTTCTCGTCGGACATGGCCGGGCTCTCCTGTGATTGGGGGTTCGCCCGGCCTCGACGGTCAGTCGAACACTACGGTCTTGTTGTCGTGCACCAGCACGCGGTCTTCCAGGTGATAGCGCAGGCCGCGCGCCAGCACCAGCTTTTCCACGTCCTTGCCCAGGCGCACCAGGTCTTCGATGTTGTCGCGGTGGCTGATGCGCACCACGTCCTGCTCGATGATCGGGCCGGCGTCCAGTTCCTCGGTGACATAGTGGCAGGTCGCGCCGATCAGCTTCACGCCGCGCAGCGAGGCCTGGTGGTACGGCTTGGCGCCGACGAACGAGGGCAGGAAGCTGTGGTGGATGTTGATCACCTGGTGGCGGTACTTCTGGCACAGGTCCGGCGGCAGGATCTGCATGTAGCGCGCCAGCACCACGTTGTCGGCCTGGTGTTCGTCGATCAGCTGCGACACGCGCTCGAAAGCCGGCTGCTTGTTCTTCGGATCGACCGGTACATGGAAGTAAGGAATACCGTGCCACTCGACCATGCTGCGCAGGTCGTCGTGGTTGGCGATCACGCAGGGAATCTCGCAATCCAGCTCGCCGCTGTGCCAGCGGTGCAGCAGGTCGGCCAGGCAATGCGACTCGCGGCTGGCCATCAGCACCACGCGCTTCTTCACTGCCGAATCGGTAATGCGCCATTCCATGGAGAACTCGCGCGCGATGGGCGCGAAGGCCTGGCGGAAGCCGGCGAGGTCGAACGGCAGCGAGTCGGCACGGATCTCGTGGCGCATGAAGAACCAGCCGCTGTCGTTGTCGGAGTGGTGACTGGCCTCGGTGATCCAGCCGTTATAGGTGGCCAGGAAATTACTCACCTTGGCGACAATGCCAACCCCATCGGGGCAAGCGATCACCAGTCGAAAAGTGCGCATGGGGGTGTGACTCCAGATACATCGCGAAGGCGGCCATTCTAACGGCTGCCCGGGAAATCCGCGACCGCTGCCGCCGAGCGCGCCACGGAACTGTTGAATAGCCAAGCCAATACATTCGGATGTTTAACTTAATTACAACGAATGACGCTGACGATTCATTAATTCCCGGTTTACTCCAAGTAATCAACTGACTATTATTGAGAGTAAAACTTCCCTCCAACGCCGAACCTCAAGATAAGGTACCCCAAATGTCGCTGATCAATGAGTACCGCGCCACCGAAGAAGCCATCAAGGAACTTCAAGATCGTCTGAAATCCCTCGAACAGGATGACAAACTGAAGAAGGAACTGGAGTTCGAAGGGAAACTCCGGGCTTTGATGGGCGGTTATGGCAAGTCCCTGCGCGACATCATTGCGCTGCTCGATCCGGACGCCAAGCTGACCAAGTCCCCGCGCGCGGCCAAGAGCACTGGCACCAAACGCGCTCGCAAGGTCAAGCAATACAAGAACCCGCACAACGGCGAAGTGATCGAAACCAAGGGCGGCAACCACAAGACGCTCAAGGAATGGAAAGCCAAGTGGGGCGCCGAGACCGTCGAGAGCTGGGCCACCCTGCTCGGCTAAGCCGCCCGCTCCAGCAAGAACGCCAGCCTCGGCTGGCGTTTTTTATTGCCGCGATAAATATTCCCGCGCCCTACAAGCCATAACGCTGGCGCAAGTTCGCCGCATAGGCTTGCCACTCTTGCAGCAGCGCCTGTCCCTGCACGCCAGTATTTTCAAGCTGTCCAGCCAGGGCCACTTCGAAACTCCCGAGGGTGTTCGGCGCACCGTACTCCTCGAGACTCAGCCGGCAACGGCAGAACTCTCGCCATTGTTCCTGTTCGAGTCCCGACAAAGTTTCCGGGAAATTTCTCGCGCGATAGCGGAACAGCAACTCACCCAGGCGCGGATCATCGAACGGCCATTGCTCTTTGCCGAGCCGCGCAGGCTCCGCCCGACGCACCTCTTCGCAGAGTCGACGGTCGCGGTCGCCAATAAATCCGTCATATAGCTGTTGTTCCGGATCCTGGCTGGCCGCAAAGTTTTCCTCGGCATATATCGAAGCCAGCTTGGCCTGCCAGACGGACTTGTTCTCGCGCAGCAACTCGGCGCGCTGCAGTTGGCCGTCCAGATCAATCTGCAAGCGCTGCCGATCCGCCTCGCGCAACACACTCAGTGGCGCCAGCACGGGGCAGCGATTGACGTGCACCAGCTTCAGCGGCACCGGCAGTTCGCCTTCTGCCAGTTCGTTGCGACGGGTGTAGAGGCAGCTGCGCAGGGCGTCGCCATCCAGGTCGAGCAGGGGCGCCGGATCGAGCCCCAGGTCGCAGACGATCAGCGCATTGCGATTGCGCGGATGCCAGGCCAGCGGCAACACCACCGAAAGGAAATTGCGCGCCGCGGAGAAGCGCCCGGAGACATGCACCAGCGGCTGCAACAGGCGCACCTGATCGAGCACCGCCGTCTTGCTGCGCAGGCGATACAGGTAGTCGTACAGTTTGGGCTGGCGCTCACGAACCAGGCGAGCCAGGGCGATGGTCGCGCGCACGTCGGACAGCGCGTCGTGGGCCTGGCCATGCTCGATGCCATTGGCCTGGGTAAGACGCTCCAGCTTAAGCGTCACCACACCCTCTTCGTTGCGCGGCCACTCGATGCCTTCCGGGCGCAGCGCGAAGGTGGTGCGCACGAGGTCTATGAGGTCCCAGCGGCTGTTGCCGCCCTGCCATTCGCGGGCATAGGGATCGAAGAAATTGCGATAGAGGCTGTAGCGCGTCACCTCGTCGTCGAAGCGCAGGGTGTTGTAACCCGCCACGCAGGTGCCCGGACGGGCCAGCTCGGCATGCAGCCGGGTCATGAACTCCGCCTCGCCCAGGCCCTCGGCTTCCAGGCGCTGCGGGGTGATGCCGGTGATCAGGCAGGCCGCCGGATGCGGCAGGATGTCGTCGCTGGGACGGCAGTAGAAGTTCAGCGGCGCCTCGATCTCGTTGAGCGCCTCGTCGGTGCGGATGCCGGCGACCTGCAGCGGGCGGTCGCGGCGCGGATCGATACCGGTGGTTTCGTAGTCGTACCAGAAAATGCTGGCGTTCATGGCGCTCTCCCTTGGCCTGGCGGCGGGAGTCTATCACCCGCGCCCTGCCGCCCCGCGAGCGCTGGCAATGGGCTATCGTTAGCGACGTGATTACTACCAAGGAATAGGTAAATGACGACGAACAGCAGCGACAATCCCTACGCCACGCCCGGCAGCAGCCTCCACGAACCTCGCGTGAACTCCGGCGCCCTCAGCGTCGAAGAAGCCCTCGCCCGCGACTATGACTTCCGCATCGGCGAAGTGCTCGGCGAAGCCTGGCACAAGGTGAAAGGCATGAAGGGCACGTTGATTGGCGCCGTGCTCATCTACGGTGTGGCGATCAACGTCATCAGCTTCGTGATCGCCCTCGTCCTCGGCCTGCTGGGCCTGTTCCAGGTGTCGCACGCCGGCACCCAGGTCCTGGAGATCGTGGTGAACGTCTTCGCCGGCGCGCTCTGCTACCCGCTGCTGGCCGGGCTCAACCTGATCGGCATCCGCCGCGCGGCCGACCAACCGGCGGAGATCAACGAAATGTTCAGCCACTTCGGCCTGTTCACGCCGCTGTTCATCACCGGCCTGGGGATAACCGCGCTCATCTACCTGGGCATGTTCCTGTTGCTGCTGCCGGGCATCTACCTGGGCGTCGCCTATTCGCTGGCCGTGCCGCTGCTGGTCGAGCGCAACCTCTCGCCCTGGCAGGCCATGGAGGCTTCGCGCAAGGCGATCAGCAAGCACTGGTTCAAGGTCTTCGGCTTGTTCCTGGCCATCGGCGGCATCCTCCTGCTGAGCGCCATCCCGCTGGGCATCGGCCTGGTGTGGACGCTGCCGATGGCCATCATCGCCATCGGCGTGCTCTATCGCACCATCTTCGGCGTACTGCCGCCGGCGAATTGAGATGAGCCACGGATTTGACCTCCGCGCTGGTTGCCTGCGCGGACGGTGCTGGCTAGCATCTGGCTTTCCCTCATGTCACAGCCACCTGCCTTGATCGCCGCCGCGCCGCCCCGCCCCGCCCCTTCGCCAGCCGCTGCACCGCTGGACACCCGCTACCAGGTGGAGACCCCGGAAGGCATCGACCTGCTGCTGCGCCCGGCCGGCCCGGTGGCTCGCGGCCTGGCCTACCTCATCGACCTGGGCATCCGCGTACTGCTGATGCTGGCGATGTTCATCCTGCTGGCCTTCCTCGGCCAGCTCGGCACCGGCCTCGGCCTGCTGCTCACCTTCCTCGTGACCTGGTGGTACATGGTGCTCTTCGAGGTGCTGAACCAGGGCCGCTCGCCGGGCAAACAGGTGATGGGGCTGCGCGTGGTGCACGACGACGGCACGCCGGTCGGCTGGTCCGCTTCGCTGCTGCGCAACCTGCTGCGCTTCGCCGACATCCTGCCCTTCGGCTACACGCTCGGCCTGCTCGCCTGCCTGTCCAACCCGGCATTCAAGCGCCTGGGCGATCTCGCCGCCGGCACCCTGGTGATCTACCGTGATCCGCTGCCCGGCAAACCGGCGCTGCCGCAAGTGCCGGCGCAATTGCCGCCGTGCCCGCTGAGCCTGGCCGAACAACGCGCCTTCACTGGCTTCGCCGAACGCAGCGCCGGCCTTTCGGCGGCGCGGCGCGAAGAGCTGGCCGGTATCCTTGCCGAGCCGCTCAACGTACCCGCCGCACAGGCCGAAGCTCGTATCCAGGGCATCGCCAGCGGGCTGCTCGGCGGAGGCCTGGCCACGCCATGAAGCAGAGCCTGTTCGAACAGCGCCACCGCGGCGAATGGAAACGCTTCGGCAAGCGCCTGGAGCAGCTGGAAACCGGCAAGCGCGAAGACGCCGGACGCGCCGAAGAATTCGCCAGCGAGTACCGCAGCATCTGCCAGCAATTGGCGCTGGCCCAGGACCGCGGCTACAGCAGCCATCTGATCGACCAGCTGCAACAACTGGCCATGCGCGGCCACCAACAGTTCTACCGCCATCGCAGCCATCTCGGTGCGCGCCTGATCGGCTTCCTCCTCGCCGGCTTTCCCCGCCTGGTGCGCGAGGAGTGGCGCGCCATCGCCGTGGCCAGCCTGCTGTTCTACGGCAGCCTGCTGCTCATGGGCCTGCTGGTGTTCTACTTCCCCGACCTGGTCTACAGCCTGGTCAGCCCCGACCGGGTCGCCGACATGGAAGCCATGTACTCCCCCGACGCCAGCCGCCTCGGCCCGCTCGCCGAGCGCGGCGCCGGGGACAACTGGCAGATGTTCGCCTTCTACGTGATGAACAACATCGGCATCGCCTTCCAGACCTTCGCCAGTGGCCTGTTGTTCTGCCTCGGCAGCCTGTTCTTCCTGTTCTTCAACGGCCTGATGATCGGCGCGGTGGCCGGCCACCTGACGCAGATCGGTTACGTGCAGACCTTCTGGTCCTTCGTCGTCGGCCACGGCGCCTTCGAGCTGACCGCCATCACCTTCGCCGGCGCCGCCGGGCTCAAGCTCGGCTGGGCGCTGCTCGCGCCCGGCCGCCTAAGCCGCGGCGAAGCGCTGCGCGAAGCGGCGGCACGGGCGATCCGGCTGGTCGCCGGGGTCATCCTGCTGCTGCTGATCGCCGCCTTCGTCGAGGGCTACTGGTCGTCGCTCACGCGCTTCCCGCCGATGGTCAAGTACGGCGTCGGCGCCGCGCTCTGGCTGCTGGTCGGCAGCTACTTCCTGTTCGCCGGACGCCGCACCCATGCGCCTGACTGACGCCAGCGTGGCGATCCGCCCGCGCAGCGCCTGGGAAGCGCTGGACCTCGGCGTGCTCCTGGCGCGCCGCCATGCCGGTCTGCTGACGGCGAGCTGGGCGGCCGTGACGCTGCCGATCTTCGTCGTGCTCAGCCTGGCGCTGTGGAACTACCCTGGCCTGGCGATCCTGCTGTTCTGGTGGCTGAAGCCGGCCTTCGAGCGCCTGCCGCTGTACATCCTTTCCCGCGCGCTGTTCGGCGACACCCCGACCCTACGCGAATCCCTGCGCGCCTTCCCCGGCCTGCTGCGACGCCAGTTGCTGCCCAGCCTGCTGTGGCGGCGCTTCAGCCCGACGCGCAGCTTCGACCTACCGGTGCAGCAACTCGAAGGCCTCAAGGGCCGCGAGCGCAGCCAGCGGCTGATCGTCCTCGGCCAGCGCAACGCCGCCGGCGCGACCTGGCTGACGGTGATCGGCATGCACTTCGAGGCCGCGCTCTACCTCGGGCTGATGGCCTTGCTCTACCTGCTGCTGCCGCAGCAATGGTTGTCGGACTGGAAATGGCAGGCGCTGCTCAACGTGCTGCAGGGCGACCTGCAATGGCTGGAGCACCTGGCCAACCTGCTCTACGCCGTGGCCCTGGTGGTCTGGGAGCCGGTCTACGTGGCCTGCGGCTTCAGCCTCTACCTGAACCGCCGCACCGAGCTGGAAGCCTGGGATATCGAGCTGACCTTCCGCCGCCTGCGCCAGCGCCTCATCGGCAGCGCCTACGCGCTCCTGCTGCTCTGCGCCAGTGCGCTGTTACTGCTACCCACGCCCTCCGCCTGGGCCGCCGAAGAGGCCGGCGCCAGCAGTTGCCCGTTGCCGCAGACCGATCCCAACGGCCCCGACGCGCCGCGCCTGCAGCATCAGCGCCTGAGCAGCGAACAGTCGCGCCAGGCCGCCCACTCTCTGCTCGACGCCCCGCCCTTCCGCAACCGCGAGACGCAAACCCAATGGCAACTGGGCGAAGCGAAGGAAGAAAAGGCGAAGCAAAGCGACGCCGACATGAAGGCGTTCTTCGACGCCCTGCGCCACTGGAAGCCCTTCGAGTTCATCGCCCAATCCGTGCAGGCCCTGCTCTGGGCCGCGCTACTCGCCCTGGCCTTCCTCCTGCTGTGGCGCTACCGCGCCTGGCTGCGCCTGTTTGCCGAGCGCCTGGGCCTGCCGCAGCGCGCCAAACGCGAAGCGCCGCCCGTACTTTTCGGTCTGGAGCTGACCCCGGAAAGCCTGCCCGGCGACATTGCCGGCGAAGCCGAACGCCTGTGGGACGAACAGCCACGCGCCGCCCTCGGCCTGCTCTACCGCGCCCTGCTCAGCCGCCTGCTGCACGACTTCCGCCTGCCGCTGCGCGAATCGACCACCGAGGGTGAAGTCCTGCAGAGCGTGGCGAGCCTGCAGCGCCCCGAGCTGGACAGCTACGCGCAGTTGCTCACCGGCCGCTGGCAGGACCTCGCCTACGGCCATCGCCTGCCCGCCGCCAACTACAAGCAGGCACTGTGCGACGGCTGGCGCGGCCTGTTCGATGCCCGGGTGACGCCATGACCCGCACGACACGTGCGCTGCTGGTCGTGCTGCTGCTCGCCGTGCTCAGCGGGCTGGGCTACTACCTGGTGCAGAACCTGCACCCGCAGACCCGCACCCTGGAACTCGGCCCGGCGCCGGAAGCCCGCGCCAACCCCTATCTCGCCGCCGAGCGCTACCTGCGCGGCCGCGGGCTCTCGGTCAACAGCGTCCGCAGCCTCGAAGGACTCGACCAGATGCCGAGCAAGGGGCACACCCTGGTGCTGCTCGGCAGCCGCAACAGCATCACGCCCGGACAGAATCGCCAGCTGATGAGCTGGGTGGAACAGGGCGGCAGCCTGATCGTCACCGCCGAACACCTGTGGGACGACAAGACCGGCAAGAGCGGCGACCCGCTGCTCGACCCGCTTGGTGTGCGCCAGTACCTCAGCAAGGACCTGGACAAGGCACCAGGAATAGGCACCGACGGCGACAAGGGACAGACGCAGGACGCCGAGGGCGCGGACACCGACGCCGCGCCGCCAGCCGAGACGGACGACCCGACCCGCGCCAGTGCTGATGACGCCTATCCGGACCTGACCAAGCTCTACCTGGACAACGAGCAAGCCCCGGCCTACTTCGGCTTCGATACCGAATACCACCTCTTCGACTCGAAGAACCTGGCCTACGCCTGGGCCAACAGCCACGACACCACCCACCTGCTGCAACTGCAGCAAGGCGAAGGCCTGATCACCGTCCTTACCGACAACTGGATCTGGCAGAACGACAAGCTCGACGAATACGACAACGCCTGGCTGCTCTGGTACCTGACCCAGGACAGCGCCGTCACCCTGGTCTACCGCGCCGACAGCGACAGCCTGCTCAGCCTGCTGCTGCGCAATTATCCCCAGGCCCTGCTCGCTGGCGCCCTGCTGCTGGCCCTTGTGTTGTGGCGAGTCAGCCTGCGCCAGGGGCCGCTGCAGCCGGTGCCCAGCCGCGCACGCCGGCAACTGGTCGAGCACCTGCGCGCCAGCGCCGACTTCCTGCTCCGCCAGCGCGGCCACGCGGCCCTGCTGCAAGGCTTGCAACGCGATATCCTGCGCCGCGCGCGGCAACGCCAGCCCGGCTTCGAACGCCTGCCCATCGCCGAGCAATGGCAGCACCTGGGGCGCATGACGCGCCTGCCGGTCGGCGCCATCAGCCAGGCCATGCGGCCCCACCCGAAACAGCGCATGAGCGCCGCCGACTTCACCCGCCAGGTCGCGCACCTGCAAACCCTCAGGAATGCCCTATGACCGATCAGACGCCCGAATCCAGCGCCACCACGCCGCCCAACCCGACGCTCCAGCGCCAGCGCGCCAGCCAGCTGGCCCAGGCGCTGCGCCATGAACTGCAGAAGGCCCTGATAGGCCAGGTCGGGGTCATCGACGACGTGCTGACCGCCCTGCTCGCCGGCGGCCACGTCCTCGTCGAAGGCGTGCCGGGCCTGGGCAAGACCTTGCTGGTGCGGGCCCTGGCGCGCTGCTTCGACGGCGCCTTCGCACGCATCCAGTTCACCCCCGACCTGATGCCCAGCGACGTCACCGGCCACGCCGTGTACGACCTGGCCAGCGAGCAGTTCAAGCTGCGCAAGGGCCCGGTGTTCACCAACCTGCTGCTGGCCGACGAGATCAACCGCGCGCCGGCGAAGACCCAGGCCGCCCTGCTGGAAGTCATGCAGGAACGCCAGGTGACCCTGGAGGGCCGCGCCCTCTCGGTGCCGCAGCCGTTCATGGTGCTGGCCACGCAGAACCCGATCGAGCAGGAAGGCACCTACCCGCTGCCCGAGGCCGAGCTGGACCGCTTCATGCTCAAGCTGCGCATCGACTACCCGCAGGAGGCCGAGGAGCAGAACCTGGTGCGCCAGGTCACCCGTTCGGCGCGCAGCGACATGCTCGACGTGGCGCCCCTGCGCGCGCTGTTCAAGGACAAGGACGTGATCGCCCTGCAGAAGATCGCCGCGGACCTGGCGATCGACGACCAGGTGCTCGACTACGCCGTGCGCATCGCCCGCACCACGCGCAACTGGCCGGGCCTGGCGCTCGGCGCCGGTCCCCGCGCGTCCATCGCCCTGGTGCGTTGCGCCCGGGCTCGCGCCCTGCTGCGCGGCGGCGACTTCGTGATCCCCGACGACATCAAGGGCTGCGCCCTCGCCGTGCTGCGCCACCGCGTGCGGCTTTCGCCGGAGCTGGATATCGAGGGCCTGTCGGTGGACCAGGTGCTGCAACAACTCATCGACCAGGTGCCGGCGCCGCGCGTATGAAGCCCTCGCGCGCGCTGCTCGCGCTGCTCGCCACGCTCGCTATCGCTGGGTTGCTGCTGGGCAGCGCCACGGCCCTGGGCAGCCCGGCTCCGGCGATCCTCGGCAGCCTCTGGTGGGGTGCGCTGCTCGCCATATTGGCGCTGGCGGCGGTCGACGCCCTGAGGTTGCGCCGCCTGCCCTCGCCGCGCCTGCAACGCCAACTGGCCGGCAACCTGCCGCTGGGGCGCTGGAGCGACGTGCGCCTGCAACTGCACCACGGCTTCCGCCAGCCCCTGCGCGTGACGCTCTTCGACCACCTGCCCGCCGGCATGGAGTTCGAGTACCTGCCGCAAGCAGTCGAGCTGCACCCCGGCGAACTCACGGAACTCGGCTACCGCGTGCGACCGCTGCAACGCGGCCACTTCGTCTTCCCCCGTTGCGAGATCGAACTGCCCAGCCCTCTGCGCCTGTGGCGCGGCCGGCGCTACCTCGAACAGCGCGACGAAACCCGCGTCTACCCCGACTTCGCACGCATCTACGGCGCCGAGCTGATGGCCGTCGACCACTGGCTCAGCCGCATCGGCGTGCGCCCCGGGCAACGCCGCGGGCTGGGGCTGGAGTTCCACCAGCTGCGCGAATTCCGCGACGGCGACACCCTGCGCCAGATCGACTGGAAGGCCACCGCGCGCAAGCGCACGCCAATCGCCCGCGAATACCAGGACGAGCGCGACCAGCAGATCCTCTTCCTGCTCGACTGCGGCCGGCACATGCGCAGCAAGGACGGCGACCTCACCCACTTCGACCACGCGCTCAACGCCAGCCTGCTGCTGGCCTACGTGGCGCTGCGCCAGGGCGATGCCGTGGGCCTGCTGACCTTCGCCGGCGAGCGCACCCGTCACCTGCCGCCGGCCAAGGGCAACGCCCAGCTCGGCGCCCTGCTCAACGCGGTCTACGACCTCGAAAGCAGCCAGCGCCCAGCCGACTACGCCAACGCCATCCAGACCGTGCTCGGCCGCCAGCGTCGCCGCGCGCTGGTGGTGCTGGTGACGAACCTGCGCGATGAGGAAGACGACGAACTGGTCGCCTCCGTGCGCCGCCTCGGCCGCCAGCACCGCGTGCTGGTCGCCAGCCTGCGCGAGGAAGTTCTCGACCAGCTGCGCCAGGCGCCGGTGCAAGGTTACGAAGAAGCCCTGACCTACTGCGGCGCCCTCGACTACCTCAACGCCCGCGCCGGGCTGCACGAAAAGCTGCTGGCCAACGGCGTGCCGGTGCTCGACGCCCGCCCCAGCCAGCTCGGCCCCGAGCTGGTCAGCCGCTACCTGGGCTGGAAGCGCGCCGGCGCCCTCTGAGCCGCGTCAGGCGCCGAAGAAGCGGTAGAAAGCGCGCAACTCCACCTGCACCGCCAGCAGATCAGCCTCGACGAAACGCACCTCGGCATGTGCCGCACATTGCGCCAGGTGCGGCAGGTCCAGCGGATGCACGAAGCCCAGCAGTGGATAACCACCCATGCTCTGGTGATCGGCCAGCAGCACGATCGGCTGGCCATCCGGCGGCACCTGGATGGCGCCGTTCAGCATGCCGAGCGACCACTGCCGTTTGGGCGCCTGCAGGGGGTCGCCACGCAGCCGCGCGCCCATGCGGTCGGACTGCGGACTAAGACGCCAGGGCTGGGTGAAGAACGCCTGGCGCTGCTCCGGCGCGAAAGCCTGGGCATCGCCGCCAAGCATCACGCGCAATGGCGGCGGATTGCGATAGTCCGGCACATAGGGCCAGGGCACCTGCGCAGAACCGGTGAAGGCACCGATGCTCGATTCGCACGGCAGCAGGTCACCCGCCGCCAGCGCGCTGCCGTCGCCATGCAGTCCGCCCAGCCCCTCGCGGGTCTGGCAGGCCACGCTGCCGAGAACGGGCTCGACCTGGAAACCGCCGACCACGGCCAGATAAGCGCGTTGACCGCTGGCGGCGTAGCCCAGCTCCAGCGTCTGGCCGGCACGCAGCGGGAAGCGCGACCAGGGCGCACGCGCCTCGCCATCCACCCGGATCGGCAGCTCGGCGCCGCAGAGCGCCAGCCAGCAGTCCGTCTCGGCCTGCAAGCGCACGCCGCCCAGGGCGATCTCCAGCAAGGGCGTGCCCCAGGCATTGCCCAGCAGGTGATTGGCCCAGGCCGCCGCCTGGATATCCACAGGCCCGCCCGGCGATACCCCAAGGTGCTGCCAGCCGTTTCGGCCGGCGTCCTGCAACAGGCTCAGGGCACCGGGCTTGAGTACGCGCAAGCCGCTCATGGCTGACCACCCGCGCGGCGGAAGGCCGCTTCGTCGATGGGCAGAAAGCGCACGCGGTCGCCCAGCGCAAAGGGACAGGGCGGCTCACGCTGCGGGTCGAACAGGCGCACTGGCGTCAGCCCTAGCAAGTGCCAGCCGCCCGGCGAGGCCTGGGGATAAATCGCGGTCTGTCGTTCGGCAATGGCCAGGCTGCCGGCCGGCACTCGCGTGCGCGGTGTGGCCCGGCGCGGCAGGGCGAGGCGCTCGTCGAGCTCGCCGAGGTAGGCGAAACCGGGCGCGAAGCCGATGGCGCCGACGCGATAGTCGCGCCCGCTGTGCAGATCGATCACTTGCGCCGCGCTCAACCCACACAGGCGCGCGACTTCGGCGAGGTCTTCACCGGCGTACCAGATGGGAATCTCGTGCAAGCGCCCCGCGTCTTCATGGACGGGGTGCGCCTGCCAGTCGGCCAGCAGCGGCTGCAGCAAGCGGGACAGCTCCAGGTGATCGGTGCGGCGCAGGTCGTAGTGCAGCAGCAGCGTGGTCCAGCCCGGTACCAGATCGGTGAGCGATTCGCCCAGTCGCGCGCGCAGGCGCTCGGCAAGTGCGGCGATGCGCAGCGGCAATTGCGCGTCGGGCTGCTCGGCCAGGGTCAACAACAGCGCTTGGGCACCAAAGGGCTCGATGCGAATCATGCGGCGTCCAGCAGGCCGCGCAGGCGGCGCAGCACCGCCAGGGATTCGGGGTTGTCGCCATGCACGCAGAGGCTGTCAGCGCGCAGGCGCAGCGGGTTGCCGTCGATATCCGGGAAGGGCTCGCCACGGGCGATGGCCAGGGCCTGGTCGAGGATGCGCTGCGGCTCGTGATGCACCGCGCCGGCCAGTCGCCGCGGCGCCAATTGGCCATCGGGCAGGTAGGCGCGGTCGGCGAAGGCTTCGAACATCAGCGGCACGTCGGCGGCATCGGCCAGCGCCAGCTCGCGGGTGTTGTCGGCCAGGGCCAGGACCATCAGCGGCAGGCCCTTGCGGTAGGCGGCGCAAGCGTCGAGCACTGCCACCAGCAAGGCGTCGTCACGCACCAGGTCGTTGTACAGCGCGCCATGCGGCTTGACGTAATCGACACGGGTACCGGCGGCGCGGCAGAACGCGTCCAGCGCGCCGAGCTGGTAGAGCACCAGGGCCTGCACCTCTTCCGGCGAGCAACTCAGATGGCGGCGGCCGAAACCGGCGAGGTCCGGATAGGACGGGTGCGCCCCGATGCTCACGCCCTGCTCGACCGCCAGGCGCACGGTGCGCTGGATGGTCAGCGGGTCGCCGGCATGGAAGCCGCAAGCCAGGTTGGCCTGGTCGATCAGCGGCATGGCATGGACATCGTCACCCATCCGCCAGGCGCCGTAGCTCTCGCCCATGTCGCAGTTGAGCAGGATGCGCGGAGACTGGTCGGTCATGGTTTGCCTCGGATTCGCCTTAAGGTTTCGGAAATGTTCCTAGGTTAAACCAGACACTGCCCAATTGGTCGTAGGTAATATCCACTAGCCATCTTGGGGGAGTAACATTCCCGGTTTCCGCCCGCCGACATCCGATGATTTCTCGATGAAAGCCCTGATCCTGAGCGCCTACGCGGCCTCCATCGCCTATGTGCACATGCGCGGCCAAGTACGCCACAAGCTCTCCCGGCAGTTGAGCGATCACTCCAGTTTCTTCGCCCCGCTGAACTGCTTCATGTACCTGTTCTCGCGGGTGCCGAACAAACCCTACCTGTCACCCGACGACTTCCCGGAGATGCGCAAGCTGACCGAGAACTGGGAAGTCATCCGCGCCGAGGCCCTGCGCCTGCGTGAGGCCGGCAGCATCAAGCGCTCCGAGCAGTACAACGACGTCGGCTTCAACTCCTTCTTCAAGACCGGCTGGAAGCGCTTCTACCTGAAGTGGTACGACGAGGCGCACCCGTCAGCCGACGAGGTCTGCCCGCAGACCACCGCGCTGCTGCGCGAGATTCCCTCGGTGAAGGCGGCGATGTTCGCCGAGCTGCCGCCGGGCTCGCGCCTGGTGCGCCACCGCGATCCCTACGCCGGCTCGCTGCGCTACCACCTGGGCCTGGTCACCCCGAACGACGAGGGCTGCTTCATCGAAGTCGACGGCCAGCGCTACTCGTGGAAGGACGGCGAGGCCGTGGTGTTCGACGAGACCTACATCCACTACGCCGAGAACACCACCCGGCACGACCGCGTGATCCTCTTCTGCGACGTCGAAAGACCGCTGAAGTACCGCTGGGTCCAGGCCTTCAACCGCTGGTTCAGCCGCAACGTAATGGCCGCCGCCGCATCGCCCAACGATGCCGGCGACAAGACCGGCGCGATCAACCGCGCCTTCGGCTCGCTGTACAAGATCCGCCTGCGGGGCAAGGCGCTGAAGAAGCGCAACCGCAAGCTGTACTACCTGCAGAAGTGGTCGTTCTTCGCCGCCCTCCTCGGCTTGATCCTGTGGATCTGAGGCAAGGCTGACAGACAACAAAACGCGCCCCGGGGCGCGTTTTGTTTTTCTGCCGTGGCAGCTCGCAGAAGGCTGGTCCGCAGCGGCTCTTCGTAGGAGCGAGGGGGACGCCAAGTTCTTGCTCGCGAACCGCGTTGACCGTAGAGCCCCTCATCGCGCAGGAGCAACAGTCTTTTGGGCTCCCGCGTTCGCGGGAGTGACGGAATTTAGACTCGTCGTCTCCCACGTCGTCCCCGCGAAGGCGGGGATCCAGAAGCTACGTAGGAGCGGATTCGTCCGCGAAAATCCCACGCCGATCCCAACCTGTAGGAGCGGGCCCTGCCCGCGAATCGCGGTGAAGTGGCCTAATGATTCTGGACACCCCGATAGGGCGTTAAGCTTCGCCCACAGCTGAGGTGTTCATGAGCAGAAGATCATTCAGTCCAGATTTCAAACTGGAAGCCGCCCGCTTGGTGGTGGATCAAGGCTATACGGTGCCGGCCGCCTGCAAGGCGATGGGGGTGGGGCCCACGGCGATGCGTCGCTGGGTGGCGCAGTTGCAACTGGAGCGTGGCGGCCAGACGCCTGCGCATAGCAAGGCGCTGACAGAGGATCAGCGGCGCATTCAGGAGTTGGAGGCGCAAGTCCGCCGCTTGGAGCGGGAGAAAGAGATTCTAAAAAAGGCTACCGCTCTCTTGATGTCGGACGCCCTCGACTAGTCAGGCTGGTCGAGGCATTGGGCGAGCAGTATTCGCGTACGGAACTGTGCCGGTTATTCCAGGTAAATCGCAGCAGTGTTTATGCGGCCCGAAAGCGGCAGGCACGCGTCTGCAGTCGACGAGAAGCGTTACGCCAGCGCGTGGTGGAACTGCATGCCCAGAGCCGCAGCGCGGCCGGTGCCCGAACGCTATCGGCCGCCTTGCGCAACGAGGGCTTTCCTGCAGGCCGTTACCTTGCCGCCCGGTTGATGAAAGAGGCCGGGCTCGTCAGTACACAACGCCGTAAACATCGCTACCGGGTTGCCAAGGAACACAGTGCCATCGCGGCCAATGAGCTGGCGCGCCGGTTCAATGTGAGCCGCCCCAACCAGGTGTGGTGCGGGGATGTGACGTACATCTGGGCCGGTGGCCGCTGGATCTACCTGGCCGCCGTGATGGATCTGTATGCACGTCGGATCGTCGGCTGGGCCATGTCCAACCGGCCCGACTCACAACTCACCGGGCGCGCTCTGCGGGTGGCCTACGAAGCCAGGGGCATGCCACAGCAACTGATGTTTCACTCCGACCAGGGCTGTCATTACACCAGCCTCGAATTTCGCCAAATGCTCTGGCGCTACGGCATTCGGCAAAGCATGAGCGGTCGAGGAAACTGCTGGGATAACGCGCCGATGGAGCGATTCTTCAGAAGCCTCAAGTCGGAATGGATACCGCCCTCCGGCTACGTCGATCAGCCCCAGGCGGAAGCCGACGTGCTGCGTTACGTCACCGACTACTACAACCACCAACGGCCACACAGTCACAACGATTACCAGACACCGGCACGGCGTGAAGAGCTGGCTGGATAGACCTAAACCAGTGTCCAGTTTTACTTGACCACTTCACGGACAAGGTCCGCTCCTACGGGGCGTACCTATCGGCCTCAGTACACGTCCCGCCGATAGCGCCCGCTGTCCAGCAGCGCATCCACCCCGGCATCGCCCAGCATTTCGCGCAGCACCGCATCCACGCCGCCGGCCATGCCTTGCAGGCTGCCGCAGACGTAGATGGCTGCGCCTTCTTCCAACCAGTCTTTGAGCTCGCTGGCGTGCTCGCAGAGCAGGTCCTGCACGTAGACCTTTCGTTCCTGATCGCGGGAGAACGCCAGGTCAAGGCGCGCCAGTTCGCCACGCGCCAGGTGGCCTTCCAGCTCTTCCCGGCAATAGAAGTCGTGCTCGCGGTTGCGTTCGCCGAACAGCAGCCAGTTCCGCTTGCGACCTTCGGCGATGCTCGCGCGCAACAGCGAGCGCAGGCCGGCCAGGCCGCTGCCGTTACCGATCAGGATCAGCGGGCGGTCGTCTTCCGGCAGGTGGAAGCCGGCGTTGCGGCGCAGACGCAGTGCCACGCCGGCACCGGGCTGCAGGAATTCGGTGAGCCAGCCGGAGCCCACGCCCAGACTGCCGTCGGAGTGACGCTCCTGGCGCACGATCAGCTCCAGCTGGCCGTCGCTGGGCAGCGAGGCGATGGAGTACTCGCGCGGCGCCAGCGGCACCAGGGCTTCCACCAGCGCCTGCGGATGCAAGCCGACCAGGTGTTCGAGGGAGGCCGGCAACTCACGGTCGGCCAGGGCATCGGAAAGCCCTGCGAGGCGCCCGTCGATTTCGACGCAGGCCATGCCGTCCACGCCCAGGCGCGCGAGCCAGGCCAACACGCGCTCGCGCGGGTGCCGCGGGAGGATTTCCACCAGGTCTCCGGCGCGCCAATCGGCACCGCTGGCCGGCGCTTGCAGACGCAGCAACCAGGTGGACTGCCCCTGGCTGCCCGGATTCAGGTGTTCGCGCCCGGACAAGGTCCAGAGTTCGAACTGCGGCGCAGCGATGGGCGCAGGCGCGGCCGTACCGGTCAATTGCGCGAGGCGCTGCTGCCAGTCGCGCAGGGCGGCGGCGTCGCCGTTGTCCACCTCCACGCCGTCGAACAGTGGCCGGGCGCCCTGCCCTTGCAGCCAGCCCTGCACACGCCGGGCGAAACCGCAGAAGGTTGCGTACTGGCGATCGCCGAGGGCGAGCATGGCGTAGCGCAGCTGGCCGAGGCCGAGGCTCTGGCCGAGCAGCTGGCGCTCGAAACCGCGGGCGCCATCCGGTGCCTCGCCGTCACCGAAGGTGCTGACCACGAAGAGGGCGTTGCGGGTGCTCTCCAGTTGCTCGCGACCCAGGCGCGCCAGCGGTTCCACGCGCACCGGCAAACCGGCCGCCTGCAGCTGGCCGGCGCTCTTCCAGGCGAGCTGTTCGGCGAAACCGCTCTGGCTGGCATAGCCGATCAGCCAGGCATCGGCATCGCCATCGGGTTCGACGCGTGCGGCCTGGACCGCGCGCTTCTTGCGCCGGCGGTCGAGGTAGAGCAGCCAGCCAGTGACGAAGAACAGCGGCATGGTCAGGCTCGCCAGCATCATCAGGATGCGCCCCGGCAAGCCGAAGTAGCTGCCCACATGGAGGGCATACACGCTGGTCAGCAATTGCTTGCCGAAACTGCTGTCGTTGAAGCGCTTGCCGCTGCGCACCTTTCCGCTCAGCGGGTCGAGGGTCAGTTCATTGAGCGCGCGCTCGTGGGGCGCATCGTCCAGCAGGTAGTAGAAGGTCGCCGGCTGCCCGGCCAACCGGCGGCAGACGCAGGTTGTAGCCGGTCAGGCCGGCGCCGGCGTGCTGCTGCAGGCTGTTCCACAGCGCCGCGTAATCGACCTGCGGCGGCGGGCCCTTGGGCGCTTCACCACGCTTGCCGCCACGCGGGCCGCCGCCCTGGCGCTGCTGGCCAGCCGGGGCGTCGTCGAGCAGCTTGAACAGCGCGCCGCGATACCAGTCGTAGGACCAGAACAGCCCGGTCAGCGCCGCCAGCAGGTAGAAAGCCAGGCACCAGGTCCCCGCCACGGCGTGCAGGTCCCAGTTGAAGGCACGGCCCTTCTTGCGCCAGTCGAGGGTCAGCCAGGTGCGCCAGCTCAGCCAGCGCCGCGGCCAGCGCAGGTACAGGCCGGACAGGCAGAAGTAGAGAAGGATCAGCGTGCAGGCGCCGGTCCCCTGCCCGCCCGCCTCGCCCGATGGCGAGGAAGCGGTGCAGCTGCATGACGAAGCCGAAGAAGCCTTCGCCGACCGGAGCCGGCAGCAGCTCGCCATCGTAGGGATCGACATAGCGCATCTCGCCGCGGCGCTGGCCGGGCGGCGGGCTGAACATGATGCGCGCCGCCTGGTCGCCGTCCACGGTGTTCCACACGCTGGCAACCGTTTTGCCCGGCACGGCGCTTTCGACGCGTCGCACCAATTCGTCCAGCGCCAAGGTGCCGGTCGGTTGCCGCTGCACGACCAGGCTGTCGGGGTTCAGGGCGCGCAACAGCTCGTCCTGGAACGACAGGGTGGCGCCGGTGACGCCCATCAGCGCGAGCACCAGGCCCGCGCTGATACCGAACAGCCAGTGCAACTGGAACCAGACTTTCTTCAACACCTTGCTTTCACCTCGAGACGCCGCGCGCCGACATTAAAAAACCCGCCCGAAGGAGCATCGGGCGGGTTGCACGGGAACCCGTGCGATCAGAAGTGCAGGTTCACCCCCAGCAGCGCGGTGCGCCCCGGAGCCACGTGGGCCATGTGGGTGCTGTAGACCTGGTCGAAGTAGCGCTTGTCGGTCAGGTTCTGCACGTTGAGTTGCAGGTCGACGTTCTTGGTCAGCTTGTAGGCGGCCATGGCGTCGTAGCGCCAATAGGACGGGATGTAGGTCGAGTTCGCGGTGTTGCCGAACTGCTTGTCGACGTAGGTGGTGCCGCCGCCGATGGTGAGGTCCTGTACCAGCTCGTAGGTGCTCCACAGGGTGAAGTTGTTCGGCGCAACCTGCGGCATGCGGTTGCCCTCGTCGGACTTGGTGGTCGACTTGAGGATCTCGCTATCGAGGTAGGTGTAGCCGCCGAAAACCTTCCACTTCGGCGTCAGCTGGCCGCTGAAGCCCAGTTCCACGCCCTGTACGCGCTGCTCGCCCTCGAGCACCTGGTAGGTGCTGTTGTCCGGGTCGGTGACGCGGGCGTTGGTCTTGTCGGTACGGAACAGCGCGGCATTGAGCGACAGCGCGTCCTCGAAGAAGTCCCACTTGGTGCCGATCTCGTAGTTGCGGTTGCGTTCCGGGTCCAGGCTGCTGTTGGCCAGGCTCACGTCGGTCGAGCCATTGCCGCCGGTCTCGCCGGTGGGGTTGCTGGAGGTGGACCAGGCCACGTAGACGCTGCCGTTGGGCAGCGGCTTGTAGACCAGGCCGGCCTGGTAGTTCCAGAAGTGGGTGTTGCTCTCGCGGTCGAAGTAGCCGGCAGGGGTGGTGCGCCCGGCCGTGGCGTAGCCGCTGGACTCGGTGTCGAAGTCGTCGTAGCGCAGGCCCAGGTTGAGGTCCCACTGCTCGGCGAGCTTTATGGTGTCGAAGACGTAGGCCGAGGCGGTCTTGGTGTCAGTATCGGTGTAGGCCGGGCTGTCGGCGATGCTGCCGGTCCAGGTGTCGCCAGGCGTCGGGTTCTCCAGGCTGGTGCAGTCGCCGCTGGCCAACAGCCGCGCGTTGCAGAGGTTGCCCGGGGCGCCGGGGGTGATCACGTAGGGACGGTTGTGCACGTCCTCGTAGCTGAACTCCACGCCAGTCACCAAGCTGTGCTGGTAGCCGGCGGTGTCGAAGCTGGCCTTCAGGTCGGTCTGGTTGACCCAGCCCTTGGTGGTCGAGTTGCGGCTCTTGGCCGAGCGATAGACATAGCCGTTGACCACGTTGCCCTTGCTGTCGTCGGGGTTGGTCACGATGTAGTCCAGCGTGGTGCGCACCATGCGGAAGCTGTTGGACAGCGTGAGGTCGTCGTTGAGGTCGTGCTCGATGCGGAAGGTGCCGCTGTCAGTGGTGCTCTTGCGGTAGTCGCGATCGTTCAGGCCGTAGAAGTTGTCGCGGTCCACCGACGCCGGTTTGCTCGGGTTGTGCTGGCTGCGGTTGACGTTGGTCAGCGGCAGGCCGTAGTCCGGCATGTCGTCGGTGCTGAGGTGGTAGTAGGAGAAGGTCGCGCGGGTCGGCGTGTCGAAGCCGAAGGTGACGGTCGGCGCCACGCCCCAACGGCTGACGTTGACCTCGTCGCGGCCGGCGACGTTGGCATCGTGCTTCATCAGGTTCAGGCGGAAGGCCGCGTTGTCGGTCAGCGCGTGGTTGACGTCCAGGGTGGTGCGGCGGGTCTGGTCCGAGCCATAGGTGAAGCTGGCGTCGTTGAAGTCCTCGAGCTTGGCGGTCTTGCTGATCAGGTTCAGGCTGCCACCGGTGGAGCCGGCGCCGGTGTAGGCCGAGCCCGGCCCCTTGCTCACTTCGATGCGCTCGATGTTGAAGATCTCGCGGGTCTGCGAGCCGACGTCGCGCATGCCGTCGAGGAACGTATCGCTCTCGGCGTTGAAGCCACGGATGAACGGCCGGTCGCCCGCAGGGTTGCCACCCTCGCCGGCGCCGAAGGTGATGCCAGGGGTAGTGCGCAGGGCATCTACCAGCGTCAGTGCGCCAGTGTCCTTTATTACCTGCTGCGGGATCACGGTGACGGTCTTGGGCGTGTCCAGCAGCGGCGCGGTGTACTTGTCCGACGCCGAGCGCTGGACGTTGTAGGAGGTTTCGTCGACAGCCTGGTCGACCACGGTATCGGTGCCCAGGGACACGACGTCACCGCCGGTCTTGTGCTCCACGGCATCGGCGGCATGGACGAACGGGCTGCCGGACATGGCGGTGATGGCCACGCCGACGGCGGAGGCCAGGCGGCGCGGAGTGAAGGCGGCTTCGGCGGATTGACGCAACATCGAAAGTTCCCTCCCCAGGGACTTGCTGAAGGCCGCGCAATCTAGTCCAAATGCGATTACATATCAATTAGAACTAATTCTCAGAAGCATTTTATTTACAAAATTTACACATTCGGACCTGCGGCAAGCTGTCTGTTGGACGCCGCCAATGAAAATCAATATCATCTCCCCCTTTCATTTAGCGAGGCCCCGCCATGCTCCTGCACGTTCCCGGCGTCTTCACCCGCGAAGAAGCGGCACGCATACGCGGCGCCCTCGAGCAGGCCGAATGGGGCGACGGCAAGGCCACCGCCGGCTACCAGTCGGCCCGCGCCAAGCACAACCTGCAGCTGCCGCAGGAGCACCCGCTGGCGCAGGAGATCGCCACGGCCATGCTGCAGCGCCTGTGGAAGAACCCGCTGTTCATGTCCGCCGCGCTGCCACACAAGGTGTTCCCGCCGCTGTTCAACTGCTACACCGGCGGCGGCAGCTTCGGCTTCCACATCGACAATGCCGTGCGCGACGCCCAGGGCGGCCGCGAGCGGGTGCGTACCGACCTGTCGTCGACGCTGTTCTTCAGCGATCCGGAGGACTACGACGGCGGCGAACTGGTGATCCAGGACACCTACGGCGAGCAGCGCGTGAAACTGCCCGCCGGCGACCTGGTGCTCTATCCGGGCACCAGCCTGCACAAGGTCGAGCCGGTGACCCGCGGCGCGCGCTACGCCTCCTTCTTCTGGACCCAGAGCCTGGTGCGCGAGGACAGCCAGCGCAGCCTTCTGTTCCAGATGGACCAGGCACTGCAGCAGCTCAACCGCGACGTGCCGGAACACCCGGCGCTGATCGAGCTGACCGGCAGCTACCACAACCTGCTGCGCCGCTGGGTGGAGGTCTGACATGGGCTTCGTGCTGCGCCGCGACGACATCGTCCATGTCGACGATTTTCACCAGGAGCTGGGCGACGACCCGCGCAAGGCGGCCCGGCTGATTGTCGAAGCAGCCCGCCAGGGCGAGCTGGAAGCCCAGGCATTGCTCGGGCAGATCCTCCTCGACGGCCAGGGCATCGAACGCGACCCGGCGCTGGCTGCGACCTGGTTCGGTATCGCCGCACAGCGTGGCCACAGCATGTCGCGCAACATGCTCGGGCGCTGCCTGGAGCACGGTTGGGGCGTGCCGGTGAACCTGGCCGCCGCCGCCGAGCAATACGCCCTGGCGGCGGCCGACGACCTCGACTGGGCGCTGTACAACCTGGCCAACCTGCTCGCCACCGGCCGCGGCGCGCCAAAGGATCCAGCGCACGCACTGGCGCTGTACATGCGCGCTGCAGATCTCGGCCATGCCAAATCGATGAACCTGGTCGGCCGGCATTTCGAGGAAGGCCTGTGCGTGTCCCGCGACCTTGACCAGGCCCGCGAGTGGTACCGCCGCTCGGCGGAGGCCGGGGACTTCCGCGGCCAGTTCAGCCATGCGGCGATGCTGGCCGAGGCCGGCGAACTGGAAGCGGCCCTGGACTGGCTGCGCCGCGCGCTGGAAGGCGGCAACCTGAAATTCCTGCGCGTCGCCCGCGGGCAACTGGAACAGGCCAGGCAGGCGCCGCTGCGACAAATGGCCCTGGAGTATTACCGCCGCGCAGCCGATCTAGGCGACGCGAACGACATCGAAATCCTGGCCAAAGCCCTAAAACGCCTGGTATTTTCGTCGATCGAGTGATTTTCTGAAAATTTCACAGATTTGACGACTTTTTCACAATTGGACTGCTAGCCTCGCCCGCTTCCTGAAGGCCGCCCTTCTTTCCGGCGGCGGCCCGCAATCAACTCGCGAGGCGAGCGTGTCGATATCTACCCCCTCCCGCCGCAAGGTGGACTGGGCCGGCCTGGGCTGGCTGCTGCTGTTCTTCTGGTACTTCTCCGGCGTCACCCAGCTGCTGATCCTGCTCAGCGGCACCACCGGTTTCTCCGGTTTCCGCGACGCCTTCTTCCTCAGCAGCCTGTGGCTGGCCCCGGTGCTCCTGCTGCCGCGCTTCACCCGTGGCATCTCGGCCGTCATCGGCCTGGTGCTGTGGGCGGCCTCGCTGGTCGGCCTGAGCTACTTCGGCATCTATCACCAGGAGTTCTCGCAGAGCGTCATCTTCGTCATGTTCGAGTCGAACACGGCCGAAGCCGGCGAGTACTTCAGTCAGTACTTCAGCATCTGGCTGTGCCTGGCGCTGCTGGTCTACACAGCGGTCGCCGTGCTCCTGTGGCGCCGCGTGCGCCCGGTGCGCCTGCCGCTGCTGGCCCGCGTGCCGGTGGCCGTGCTGCTGGTAGCGATGAACCTGGTGTACCCCTTCTACAAACAGATGGTCACCCAGGAGCGCAGCTTCGCCGAGGCACTTGAGAAAGTGCAGCAGCGCATGGAGCCGGCCGTGCCCTGGCAACTGGTGGTGGGCTACGCGCAGTACCGCCAGCAGTTGGACAACATGCAGAAGCTGCTCGAGCAGAACGCCTCGCTGCCGCCGCTGCAGAACCTCAAGGACGCCAGCGGCGAAGCACCGCGCACCCTGGTGCTGGTGCTGGGCGAGTCGACCACCCGCGAGCACATGCACCTGTATGGCTACGACCGCGAGACCACGCCCAACCTCGACGCGCTGGCCGCCAGCGACCGCAACCTGGCGGTGTTCAAGGACGTGGTCTCGCCCCGCCCCTACACCATCGAGGTCATGCAGCAGGCGCTGACCTTCGGCGACGAGCAGCACCCCGACCGCTTCCTCACCGACCCGTCGCTGATCAACCTGATGAAACAGGCAGGCTACAAGACCTTCTGGATCACCAACCAGCAGACGATGACCAAGCGCAACACCATGCTCACTACCTTCTCGCAGCAGACGGACGAGCAGTTCTACCTGAACAACCAGCGCAACCAAAACGCACGCCAGTACGACGACGTGGTCTTCGCCCCCTTCGAGAAAGTGCTCAAGGACCCGGCGCCGAAGAAGTTCATCGTGGTGCACCTGCTCGGCACGCACATGGACTACCGCTATCGCTACCCGGACGAGTTCGCCCGCTTCAACGACCGCAAGGGCATGCCCTCCGGCCTGAGCGACGACCAGGCGCAGACCTACAACTTCTATGACAACGCGGTGCTTTATAACGACTTCGTGGTCTCGAACCTGATCAAGCGCTACGCCGGCACCGACCCGAACGGCTTCCTGCTGTACCTCTCCGACCACGGCGAAGAAGTCTTCAGCTCCGGCAAGCACGACCGCCTGGGCCGCAACGAGAACGCCCCGACCCGGCCGATGTACACCATCCCGTTCATCGTCTGGACCTCGCCGAGCTGGCAGGCGGCACACCCGCGCGACCTACCGTCGCTGGCCGCACGCCCGTACAGCAGCTCGCACCTGATCCACACCCTGTCGGACCTGGCCGGCCTGAGCTACGACCGCTTCGAGCCGGGCAAGAGCCTGGTCAGCCCGAACTTCGTCCAGTCGCCGCGCTGGATCGGCGACCCCTACGAGAAGAACGGCCTGCACGAGTTCGACAAGCTGCCGGCAGAGAGCGAGGTGAGCGACCAGCAGATCGCCCACGACGCCAAGGCCCCGGCGAAGAAGCCCGCCGAAGGCTGATCCGCCCACCCCGAAACACCCCCCCCCCCCCCCCCGTTTTCGTTTTGGAAGACGCACCAATAGCCCTTCCCTGTAGGAGCGGGCCATGCCCGCGATTCGCGGCCATGGGCCGCTCCTACAGAGGAACTCCGTGCCATGCGGTTCGCGGATGAATCCGCTCCTACACAGACTCGCCTCCTCCGCGTTCGCGGGGAAGACGTGAATGGGCAGCACGGTGCAGGAGTGCAGGAGCGGAGCTTGACCGCGAAAGATCGCGGGCATGGCCCGCTCCTACAGGTCGGCGACGCATCGATGCGAACGGTTACTCGCTTTACGGCCGCTCCGCTCACCACAAAGAAAAAGCCCCGCATTCGCGGGGCTTTCTTCACTACACCGATGCCTCAGATATAGAAGGACTTCAGCGGTGGGAAGCCGTTGAACTCCACCGCGCTGTAGCTGGTGGTGTAGGCACCGTACTTGTAGTTCTCGTACATGATGTCGGCGCTGTCGCAGGTCGGGCCGGCGATCACCACTTCTTCCATCTCGCCTTTCTTCTCGGTCCAGATCGGGAACTTGATGGACTCGTCCATGGTTTCGATCAGGCCGGAGAATTTGCCCACGTCGACATAGACCCAACGGTCGACCGCGGTGCGCGACTTGCGCGCTACCAGCACGACTTCCGAAACCAGGACCCCGGCGTTGGCGATCAGCGAACGGCCCGGCTCGAGGATGATTTCCGGCAGGTCGTCGCCGAAGTCTTCCTTGAGGAAGCGGATGATTTCCTCGGCGTAGGTTTCCAGGCTGTTGGTGCGCTGGATGTAGTTGGCCGGGAAGCCGCCCCCCATGTTGATCATCTGCAGGGTGATGCCGTCTTCTTC
This sequence comes from Pseudomonas knackmussii B13, assembly GCF_000689415.1. NCBI lineage: Bacteria > Pseudomonadati > Pseudomonadota > Gammaproteobacteria > Pseudomonadales > Pseudomonadaceae > Pseudomonas > Pseudomonas knackmussii. Next base: position 4,953,430 of record NZ_HG322950.1, read on the forward strand.
CTTCAGGCGATCGAAGATCACCTTGACCTTGGCGATGGCGGCGTCCCAGACGTCGATGTCGCGCTGCTGCGAGCCGACGTGGAAGGACACGCCGTAGGGCACCAGGCCCAGTTGCTTGGCGAGGATCAGCAGGTCCAGGGCCATGTCCGGGTTGCAGCCGAACTTGCGCGACAGCGGCCAGTCGGCCGAGCTGGAGCCTTCGGTGAGGATGCGCACGTAGACCTTGGCGCCCGGGGCGGCCTTGGCGATGTTGCGCAGGTCGGCCTCGGAGTCGGTGGCGAACAGGCGCACGCCCTTCTCGAAGAAGTAACGGATGTCCCGGGACTTCTTGATGGTGTTGCCGTAGCTGATGCGCTCCGGGCCGACACCGGTCTTCATCACCTTGTCCAGCTCGTAGATCGAGGCGATGTCGAAGTTCGAGCCCTTGTCGCGCAGCAGTTCGGTGATCTCGGTCGCCGGGTTGGCCTTGACCGCGTAGTAGATCTTGGCGAACGGGAAGCAGCCGGTCAGCTGATCGTAGGAATCGGCGATGGTCTGCTTGTCGATGACGACGAAGGGGGTTTCCTGCGTGTCGGCGAACGCCTTCATGCGCCGGAACGTTTCAGGGGCGAAGTAATCCTCGACCTTGATGGACATGGTTGGGACTCCCAATGGCAAAACACATGGATACGTAGGGGTGAAGCTGAACGTCTAATCCGTTTCCCCACTTTGGTTCGCCTACTTCCCAAGGCATGTCGCCGAGGATCAGACCTTCAATGCATTAGCGGCTACTGCAACCCTCTCATGGCTAGGCGCTTCGCCGAAGACAGTAGTGGTCCTACGGCAAGGCGGTGCAACAACGCCAGGAGAGGGTTGCGGGAGTCGCATGGCACCGAAGCGACCTCTCGTCGTCAGTACTTGAGCCGGATGGATCGTTTCCAGCATGGACGTTCGGGCGCGAACTTTAGGACCTGAACTCCCTGAGTTCAATAAAAAAATGCCGCTTTGAAGCAACCTTTTGTCACTAGTTCGATTGACTGTTTCAGATACTCAACAAAACGCTTGGAATAACGCACAGACGCGGGTTCCAGGGCCTTTCGCGACGCTTCATCTTCCCTCGCATTTCTGACAGACCGGCGACAGCGCCCGATGTTCCGACCGCCCGGACCGGCGACCTGATCGCGAACGCGTTTCACGTTATAATCCCGCGTTTTTCCGGGCCGACCCTCGCCCGACGCCACCTATCCAGCAGGCACGCATCCATGACCAACCAGGCCGCCGAAGTCGCCAAGCGCCGTACGTTCGCGATCATCTCCCACCCCGACGCCGGTAAGACCACCATCACCGAGAAGCTGCTGCTGATGGGCAAGGCCATTGCCGTCGCCGGTACCGTGAAGTCGCGTAAATCCGACCGTCACGCGACCTCCGACTGGATGGAAATGGAGAAGCAGCGCGGCATCTCCATCACCACCTCGGTGATGCAGTTCCCCTACCGCGAGCACATGATCAACCTGCTCGACACCCCCGGCCACGAAGACTTCTCCGAAGACACCTACCGCACCCTGACCGCGGTGGACTCGGCGCTGATGGTTCTGGACGGCGGTAAGGGCGTAGAGCCGCGGACCATCGCCCTGATGGAAGTCTGCCGCCTGCGCGACACCCCCATCGTCAGCTTCATCAACAAACTCGACCGCGATATCCGCGACCCCATCGAGCTGCTCGACGAAATCGAGGCGGTGCTGAAGATCAAGGCCGCGCCCATCACCTGGCCGATCGGCTGCTACAAGGACTTCAAGGGCGTCTACCACCTGGCCGACGACAAGATCATCGTCTACGTCCCAGGCCACGGCCACGAGCGTATCGAGACCCAGGTCATCGACAAGCTCGACAGCGACGAAGCCCGCGCCCACCTCGGCGACCTCTACGAGAACTTCCTGGAAGAGCTGGAACTGGTCCAGGGCGCCTGCCACGAGTTCGACAAGCAGGCCTTCCTCGACGGCGAGATGACCCCGGTGTTCTTCGGTACCGCGCTGGGCAACTTCGGCGTCGACCAGGTGCTCGACTGCATCGTCGACTGGGCGCCGCAACCGCTGGAGCGCGGCACCCACGAGCGCACCGTGGCGCCGACCGAGGAGAAGTTCTCCGGCTTCGTGTTCAAGATCCAGGCGAACATGGACCCGAAACACCGCGACCGCATCGCCTTCATGCGCATCTGCTCGGGCAAGTACGAGAAGGGCATGAAGATGCGCCACGTGCGCCTGGGCAAGGACGTGAAGATCGCCGACGCCCTGACCTTCTTCTCCAGCGAGCGCGAGCAGCTGGAAGAGGCCTACGCCGGCGACATCATCGGCCTGCACAACCACGGCACCATCCAGATCGGCGACACCTTCACCGAAGGTGAAGCCCTGGGCTTCACCGGCATCCCGCACTTCGCCCCGGAACTGTTCCGCCGCGTGCGCCTGAAGGACCCGCTGAAGTCCAAGCAGCTGCGCCAGGGCCTGCAGGAACTGGCCGAGGAAGGCGCCACCCAGGTGTTCTTCCCCGAGCGCAACAACGACATCATCCTCGGCGCCGTGGGCGTGCTGCAGTTCGACGTGGTCGCCAGCCGCCTGAAAGAGGAATACAAGGTCGAGTGCGCCTACGAGCAGATCAACGTCTGGTCGGCCCGCTGGATCGAGTGCAAGGACGAGAAGAAGCTCAAGGAGTTCAAGGACAAGGCGTTCGAGAACCTCTCCGTGGACGGCGGCGGCCACCTCACCTACCTGGCGCCCACCCGCGTGAACCTGAGCCTGATGGAAGAGCGCTGGCCGGACATCACCTTCCGCGCTACCCGCGAACACCACTGAGTTCGCCGCTCACGAAAACGCCCGCATGCAGCGGGCGTTTTTGTTTTCGGCGCCAGGGTTCGCGAGCAAGCTCGCTCCTACGAAGAGCCAGCGCCATGCCTCACCTGTAGGAGCGAGCTTGCTCGCGAACCGCCACGATCTCCAGCCCCTCCAGCCAAATCCGACGGCCCCGCCTGCGACGCTTCGAATTCACCCCGAGAAGGAGTGGGAGCATGGGCTTTCACGGCAAGAACCTGCGCAAAGGTCGCCACTCGATCCCCGGTCAGATCTACCTGCTCACTACTGTCACTGCCGACCGCGAACGCCTCTTCGAAGATTGGTCGACATCCCAGCAGGTCTGTCGGGAAATCCATGCCACCGATTGCCTGCAAAGCCTCGCCTGGGTACTGATGCCCGACCACCTGCATTGGCTGTTCCTGTTGAACGAAGGCAGCCTCGAACAAGCCATGCAACGTTTCAAATCGCGCAGCGCCATCATCGCCAACACATCCTCGAACCGCACCGGCAAGGTCTGGCAATCCGGCTTCCACGACCGTGCCATTCGACGCGAGGAAGACCTCAAGGCTGTCGCCCGGTACGTCATCGCCAACCCGTTGCGAGCAGGGCTGGTAAAGCGCATTTCGGACTACCCCTTCTGGAACGCGGCATGGCTGTAATCCAAACCTTGTAGGAGCGAGCTTGCTCGCGAACGAGCCTCGCAGCGGAATTTGGTTCGCGAGCAAGCTCGCTCCTACGAAGAGCCGTCCGCGTCACGGATCGAGCGCGCCGGAACTCCAGGTAGAAGACGGCGCCGAACCGGTGAACTTCGCCGCAATCGCCCCACGCGGGATCAGGCGGTCACGGTAGCGCGTGGCGAGCATTCCGGTTTGCGGTGCCGTCAGCACCACTTCGCTTTCTGCGTCGCCGGGTCTCGCGATGATGCGGGCGAAGCGTTCGCCCGCCTGTACCACTTCGCCCAGCTCGCGCTCGAACACCAGCACCCCGGCCATCGGCGCGAACACCGTTTCCATGAAGCCCATGGGCACCGCGACGCCCTTCCACTGCGGCAGCTTTGCGTGTTGTTCGATGACGCCGCGTCCACACAGAAACGCCCACAAGCCATCGGCATCCTGTTGCGCCAGCGCATCGCTGACGTCGCCCTGCCCACGCAGTTCCACCGTAGCCACCAGGCGCCCATCGAAGCGGCCTTCGGCGAGCCAGGGCTCGATCACCACTTCCTCGAAGGCGCCGTCGCCGTCGCCTTCCCAGATGATCGCCAGTTCGGCTCGCAGCGCCGCCGCCAGGTCCTGCCCGGCGGGCCAGAAGCGCTCGTGGAGATAGACGTACTGCAGCGCCTCGTCGTCGGTGTGCAGGTCGAGGACGATGTCCGCCGGAGCCGCCAGGGCGGCGAGCTGGCGCTGCCAGTCGGTGAGGTTGTCCAGGGTTCCCGTGGCCTTTGCCGAGGCCGGAAAGCCACGGTTGAAATTGCGTCCACTGCCTTCGTGGTTGCGCCCGAGAATACGCCCCTGGCGGAACTGGCCGATGCCGAACGGATTGGCTTGCGGGACCAGCGTCACGCTGCCGTTGAGCAGGCCGTGCTCGGCCGCTTCGCGCAGGCGCGGCAGCAGTTGGTGGAGCACCAGCATGCCGGCGATTTCATCGGCATGGACACCGGCCTGCAGGTGCACGCGCGGGCCTCTATGACCGCCGTCGATGCGCCATGCCGGCACGCGCAGGAGTGCACCGGAATCCCCCGTCACCTGCAGCGAAATTTCCTCGATCATCACGCCTCCTCGTCTGCTCGCGGGGCATGGCAAATTCGCCTGGCGCCCCCTAGTATCGATCCCCACCTACCGCGCCCCGCACAAGGAACTCCCCGCGTGGACAGCCCCCGCCCGAAAGCCCGCCGTGCGACACCCGAGGAGCGCCGTGACGATCTGGTCCGCGCCTGTCTCAAGTGCCTGGTCGCCGATGGCCACGCCGGCATCTCGGTGCGCAAGATCGCCAAGGAAGCGGGCGTCGCCGTGGGCCTGGTGAACCACCATTTCGGCAGCATCGAGGCGCTGGTCGCCCAGGCCTACGAAACCCTCGCGAGCGAAGTGACCCACTCCTTGCGCGAGTCGGTCGCCGATGCGGGTAATGATCCCGCCGCGCGCCTCGATGCCTTCCTCGTCGGCTCCTTCTCGCCGGGTGTGCTCGACTCCGACCTGCTCAGCCCCTGGGTGGTGTTCTGGAGCCTCATCCGCCACTCGGCGCCAGTCAACGACGCCCACGAGCGCGGCTATCACGCCTACCTGGAACTGCTCGAAACGCTGATCGTCGACCTGGCGCAAAGCGAGGACTTCGGCATCGCCAATCCGCGCCTGGCCGCCATCGGCCTGTCGGCCATGCTCGACGGCCTCTGGCTGGAGTGGTGCCTCAACCCGACTACCTTCAGCGCCGAGGACGGCCTGGAACTCAGCCGTCGCTGGGTCGAAGGTCTGCGCCGCGGCGCCTACGCCTGACCGCCTGCCTTTACCTTGCGCCGCCAGAACAGCCAGCCGACGCGCGAGCGCGGCAGGTTCGCTGCGCCGCGCACCGGCGTGCTGCGTTCCAGCAGGCTGAAGGCGCCCTGGATGATGAACGTCAGGCACACGTAGATCGCCGCCACCATCAGCAACGGCTGGTAGACCTGGAAGGTTTGCGCGCGCACCACGTTGGCCGCGCCGAGCAGGTCGACCACGGCGATGGTCGAGGCCAGCGCGGTGGACTTCAGCAACAGCACCGTTTCCCCGGCCAGGGTCGGCAGCAGCAGGCGGATCGCCCGTGGCAGCCAGACGCGATAGAGCACCAGGCTGCGGCGCATGCCGAAGGCCGCTGCGGCCTCCAGTTCGCCACGCGGCACGGCCTTCATGCCGCCGCGCACCACCTCGCCGACGTAGGCGCCGACCGAAAGCACCAGCGCCAGCACGATGTACCAGTAGCCATCGCGCAGGTAGGGCCAGAGGAAGCTGCTGCGGATCGGCGGGTACTGGGCGAAGAGGCTGCCCAGGCCGTAGTAGCAGGTGTAGATCTGCACCAGCAGCGGCGTACCGCGGATCACGCTGGTGAACGCCAGACTGCCCTTCGCCAGAACAACGTTGCGTGACATCCGCGCCAGCGCCACCAGCAGCGCCAGGGCGAAGCCCAGGACTGCGGAAACCAGCAACAACGAGAGAGTGGTGCCCAACCCGCGCAAGAGCAGCGAGCCGTAGGTGAATATCCAGTGATCGCTCATCGCGCGCCTCTCAGACTGCCGGAATCCAGCGGCGGAATCGTCGCTCGAGCCAGCCGGAGAACAGGTTGGAAAGCACCGTGAGCACGTAGTAGAGCGCCGCGGCGGTGAGGTAGAAAGTCAGGTAGTGGCGGGTCGAGCCGGCCGCCTGGCGGGCGGTATAGAGCAGCTCGCTGGTGCCGACCACGCTGATCAGCGCGCTGTCCTTGATCAGGTTGACCCAGAGGTTGGCCATGCCGGCCAGCGCGTTGGGCGCCATGATCGGCAGCGTCACCCGGCTGAACAGGCGCCAGCCGTGCATGCCGTAGGCCCGCGCCGCCTCGATCTGGCCGTAAGGGATGGCCTGGATGGCGCCACGGAAGATCTCCGATGCATACGCGCCCTGCACCAGGCCGAGCACAGCGATGGCGACCATCATGCCGTTGAGCCGCACCTCGCCGTAGCCGAGCCAGGCGAACAGCTGGTTCAGGCCCGAAGAGCCGGCGTAATAGAGCAGCAGGATCAGCAGCAGCTCGGGCACTGCCCGGCCGAGGGTGATGTAGCCGCGCGCCAGGGCGGCGAGCGGGCGGGGTCCGTTGAGTTTGGCGCTGGCCACACCCAGGCCGATGAGCAGGCCGAGCAGGAAGGCGCCGAAGGAAATCTGCAGGGTCACCAGCAACCCGCGCAGCAGGGCCGGTCCCCAGCCCTGGGCACCGAAGCCGACCAGATCCAGATAAGACTGCATGACGAAGTCCTCGAAACGACGGCGCCGAGACCGTGGGCGGCGCCGGATCATCACTGCTGCTTGGGCGCTACGCTCAGGCCGAAGTACTTGTTCGACAGCTGCTTGTAGTCGTCGCTGGCCAGCAGCTTGCCGATGGCGTCGTCGATCTGCGCCTTCAGCGCGGTGTCTTCCTTGCGCAGGCCGGCGCCCACGCCACGGCCGAACACAGGGTCGTAGGGCACCTCGCCCTTGGAAACGATGCCCGCGGCCTTGGCATCCGGGGAATCGAGGAAGGCCTTCACGGCGACGCCGTCGGCCATCATCAGGTCGATGCGCCCGGCCACCAGGTCGGCGTTCACCGAGTCCTGGGTGTCGTAGTAGCGAACGTCGGCGATCTTCTCGTAATACTTCTTCAGGTAGCTGGAGCTCACGGTGGAGGTCTGCACGCCGATCACCTTGCCCTTCAGGCCCTCGGGGCTGATCTTGATCTCGCTGGCGGCAGGGGCGGCCACGGCCACCGGGGTGTCGTAGTAGGGCACGCTGAAGGCGATCTGCTTCTCGCGTTCTTCGGTGATCGACATGGAATTGAAGATCACGTCGATCTTCTTCGACAGCAGGGCCGGGATGATGCCGTCCCAGGCCACTTCGTCGATCTCGCACTGCGCCTTGAGCTCGGCGCAGACCTTCTGGATCAGGTCCGGCTCGAAGCCGGTCCACTTGCCGTCCGGCTGCTTCACCGAGAACGGCGGATAGGGTTCCGCCGCCAGGGCGAAGTGCAGGGTCTGCGCCTGCGCACTGGCCATGCCCGACGCCAGCAATGCCGTACCCACCAACCAACCGCAAAGACCATTCTTTTTCATGATGCCCCTTCCGCTTTCTTGTGGATTGTTGTGCTCGAAGCTTTTCATGGCAGCCGCGCGGGGCGGCTGGTTCAGCGATTCTGCTGCGCGTTGACGAACTGCCCGCAGCGTTCGCTGCGCGGCCGGCCGAAGACCTCCTCGGGCGTGCCCTCCTCCTCGATCAGCCCCTTGTGCAGGAAGGCCACGTGGCTGGATACGTCGCGGGCGAAGGCCATCTCGTGGGTCACCAGGATCATGGTGCGCCCCTCCTCGGCCAGCGAGCGGATCACCCGCAGCACTTCGCCGACCAGCTCCGGGTCGAGTGCCGAGGTCGGCTCGTCGAACAGCATGACCTTCGGTCGCACTGCCAGGGCGCGGGCAATAGCCACGCGCTGCTGCTGGCCGCCGGAGAGGAAGGCCGGGTACTCGTTGCGTTTCTCCGCCAGGCCGACACGCGCCAGCAATGCCTCGGCTCGGTCGCGAGCCTCGGCCTTGCTCTCGTGGAGGACGAAGGTCGGCGCCTCCATCAGGTTCTCCAGCACGGTGCGGTGCGGCCACAGGTTGAAGTTCTGGAACACCATGCCCAGCCGCGAGCGGATGCGAGTCAGTTGCTTCTGGTCGGCCACGCGCGGCTCGCCGTGGCGGTCCTGGTCGAGGCGGATGATCTCGCCATCGACGGCGACGGTTCCGGCGTTCGGCACTTCCAGCATGTTGATGCAGCGCAGCAGGGTGCTCTTGCCCGAGCCGCTGGCGCCGATCAGCGAGATCACACCGCCTTCGCTGGCCTTGAGCGAAACGCCCTTGAGCACCTCGAACTGGCCGAAGCGCTTGTGCAGGTCGACCACCTCGATTACCGGGTTGCTGGCGGGCTTGGCCGGCTCCTGTAGGAGCGGACCTTGTCCGCGATCAGACGCTGCGCGGTTCGGTTCGCGGATGAGATCCGCTCCTGCGGGCGCATGCGGCAGCTCTTCGACGAACGCGAGGATGCGCTCGCAGGCCTCGGCCAGGGTCTCGTCGGCGAGGGTGAAGGACAGCCGCACGAAGCCATTGGCCTGCGGCCCGAAGGCGGCGGCGTCGAGCACCGACACGCCACGGGCGCGGAACAGTTGCCAGGCAAAGTCCAGCGAGCTGAGGCCGGTGCCGCGCACATCGACCATGACGAACATCCCGGCCTGCGGCGAAAGCAGCTTGAGCTTCGAGCTGCGCGACAACCGTTGCAGCACCAGGTCGCGGCGGCGGCGATAGACCTCGCGCATCGAGCTGGCGACTTCATCGTGGGCGCGGACCGCCGCCAGCGCGGCCTCCTGCACGAAGCCCGGCAGGCCGTAGAGCATGTTCAGCGCGAGGTTTTCGATGTGCGCCACCAGCTTGGGTTCGGCGACCACCCAGCCGGCGCGCCAGCCGGTCATGGCGTGGGACTTGGACAGGCTGCCCAGGCTCAGGGTGCGTTCGGCCATGCCGGGCAGCGCGGCGAAGCTCTGGTGCGGCTGCTCGAAGGTCAGCGCCTCGTAGACCTCGTCGACCACCACCCAGAGGTCGTGGCGCTCGGCGACCGCGGCGATGGCGCGCAGCTCGTCCGGAGTCATGACCACGCCGGTGGGGTTGTTCGGGTTGGCGAAGAAGATCGCCTTGGTGCGCGGCGTGATGGCCGCTGCCAGGGCCTGCGCGTCGAGGCGGAAGCCGTCCTCGGCACGGGTCGGCACCGCTACCAGCTTGGCGCCGGTGGCCTTGAGGGTAGCTTCGTAGGTGACGTAGACCGGGTCGAAGACGATCACCTCGTCCCCCGCCTCCAGCAGGCAGAGCGCGGCGGCGAACAGGGCGTTCTGCGCGCCGGCCAGGAGGATCACGTTGTCCGGCGCGACCTGCAGGTCGAAGCGCCGCCGGTAGAGATCGGCGATGGCCTGGCGCAGCTCCGGGCGGCCGGCCACGTCGCAGTAATGCGTATCGCCGGCGCGCAGCGAAGTCACCGCCGCTTCGGTGATGAACTCCGGCGTGGCGAAGTCCGGATCGCCGACGCTCAGCACTATCACGTCTTCGCCGGTGCGCTGGGCGGCCGTTGCGGCGTAGTGAATATCCCAGGCAGCAGTGCCTGGCCCGACCATCCTGTCCACAAGCGACGAATAACGCATGCAAGTGCCTCACCCGGAATGACGGAAGCCGTCGGTGCGACACATCGTCCGGCGGCCAGTGCGAGCCACCATAGACCCGAATGAACGAGTGTTCAACAGTATTTTCCGGCCAATTTGAGCGGCCGTTCAATGCGCCCCGAGATAGAGCGGCCGGGCCCTGCAGGCCCCATTCGCGGGCACTGAAATCCCCCGTGGAAGTTAAGCGACAGCTCGGTACACTCAGGATTCAAGGAAGTAGCGACAAATTCGGAACTCGGACATAACGGGTTCTTAACGATCACTTCGCTAGCATTCGACCCCGAATTGTTAGCTTGCCGGTCAAAGTCGAGGCCATTGCATGGAAAACGCGTTCCTCCCCTTCTCGCGCCCGAGCATCGGTGCCGAGGAAATCCAAGCCGTCACCGAGGTACTGGGCTCCGGCTGGATCACCACCGGACCGAAGAACCAGGCCCTGGAGCAGCGCTTCGCCGAATACGTCGGCTGCAAGCACGCGGTAGCCGTCGCCTCCGCCACCGGCGGCATGCACATCGCCCTGCTGGCGCTGGGCATCGGCCCGGGTGACGAGGTCATCACCCCGTCGCAGACCTGGGTGTCCACCGCCAACATGATCTGCCTGCTCGGCGCTACCCCGGTGTTCGTCGATGTCGACCGCGACACCCTGATGACCGACGCCGCGCGCATCGAAGCGGCCATCACCCCGCGCACCAAGGCGATCATCCCGGTGCACTACGCCGGCGCCTCTTTCGACCTCGACCCGCTCTACGCCCTGGCCGAGAAGCACGGCATCGCCGTGATCGAGGACGCCGCCCACGCCGCCGGCACCCGTTACAAAGGCCGTCATGTCGGCTCGCGCGGCTCGGCGATCTTCTCCTTCCACGCGATCAAGAACATGACCTGCGCGGAAGGCGGCATGTTCGTCACCGACGACGAGGCCCTGGCCAATCGCGTGCGCACCTTGAAGTTCCACGGCCTGGGCGTGGACGCCTATGACCGCCTGACCCACGGCCGCAAGCCGCAGGCGCAGGTGGTGGAGCCGGGTTTCAAGTACAACCTGACCGACATCAACGCGGCCATAGCGCTGGTGCAGCTGCACCGCCTGGACGAGATCAACGCGCGCCGCACCGAACTGGCCCTGGCCTACCGCGAGCGCCTGGCGCACCTGCCGGTGCAGCCGCTGGCCCTGCCGGATTACCCGCAACAGCATGCCTGGCACCTGTTCATCGTGCGTATCGACGAAGACGCCTGCGGCATGAACCGCGAGGCCTTCATGCAGGCCCTGCAGCAACACCAGATCGGCACCGGCATCCACTTCGTCGCCACCCACCTGCACACCTGGTACCGCCAACGCTTCCCCGGGGTCAGCCTGCCCAACACCGAGTGGAACTCGGCGCGGCTGTGCTCGATCCCGCTGTTCCCCGACATGACCGACGCCGATCTGGACCGTGTGGTCGGGGCCTTCGAAACCATCCTTCGGTAATAGCTCGTGAAACCCTATCCGATCGACCGCGTCTCCGTGGTCATCCCCGTCTACAACGAAGAAGCCAGCCTGCCCGAGCTGCTGCGCCGCACCGACGCGGCCTGCCGCCAGCTCGGCCGCGACTACGAGATCGTGCTGATCGACGACGGTAGCCGCGACCGCTCCGCCGAGCTCCTCCAGGAAGCCGCCGAGGCGCCTGGCAGCCACGTGCTGGCAGTCATCCTCAACCGCAACTACGGCCAGCACGCGGCGATCATGGCCGGCTTCGAGCATTGCAGCGGCGACGTGGTGATCACCATCGACGCCGACCTGCAGAACCCGCCGGAAGAAATCCCGCGCCTGGTCGAGCAGGCCGCGCTGGGCTACGACGTGGTCGGCACCGTCCGCCAGAATCGCCAGGACTCGGCCCTGCGCCGCTGGCCGTCGCGCCTCATCAACATGGCCGTGCAGCGCTCCACCGGCGTCGCCATGAGCGACTACGGCTGCATGCTGCGCGCCTACCGCCGTGGCATCGTCGAAGCCATGCTGGCCTGCCGCGAGCGCAGCACCTTCATCCCGATCCTGGCCAACAGCTTCGCCCGCCACACCACCGAGATCATGGTCGGCCACGCCGAGCGCGAGCATGGCGAGTCGAAATACGACTTCCTGCGCCTGATCAACCTGATGTTCGACCTGGTCACCTGCATGACCACCACCCCGCTGCGCCTGCTCAGCCTGGTCGGTGGCGGCATGGCACTGGCCGGTTTCGCCTTCGGCCTGCTGCTGCTCATGCTGCGCGTGCTGTTCGGCGCCGCCTGGGCCGGCGACGGCGTGTTCGTACTCTTCGCCGTGCTGTTCATGTTCACCGGGGTACAGCTGGTCGGCATGGGCCTGCTCGGCGAATACCTGGGCCGCGTCTACAACGACGTACGGGCCCGCCCACGTTTCTTCGTCGAGCGCGTGCTGCGCGGCCAGGCCCTGCCTGGCAACACCCCCGCATCCCTTTCTCCTGTAGTTGAGTCCCTCGCCAAATGACCGCCAAGACCATCGTTTTCGCCTATCACGACATCGGCTGCGCCGGCATCGAGGCCCTGTTGGCCGCTGGCTACCAGATCGATGCTGTCTTCACCCACGCGGACGACCCGCGCGAGAACCGCTTCTTCGGCTCGGTAGCCCAGCTCTGCGCCCTGCGCGGCATCCCGGTGCACGCGCCGGAAGACGTCAACCACCCGCTGTGGATCTCGCGCATCCGCGAACTGCAGCCGCAGTACATCTTCTCCTTCTACTACCGCAACCTGCTCGGCGAAGAGCTGCTGGCCTGCGCCAGCCAAGGCGCCTTCAACCTGCACGGCTCGCTGCTGCCGCGCTACCGTGGCCGCGCCCCGGCGAACTGGGTGCTGGTCAACGGCGAGACCGAGACCGGCGTGACCCTGCACCGCATGGTCAAGCGCCCGGACGCCGGCGCCATCGTCGCCCAGCAACGCGTCGCCATCGCTGACGAAGACACCGCGCTGAGCCTGCACGGCAAGCTGCGCGAAGCCTCCCGCGAGCTGCTCGGCAAGACCCTGCCGGCGCTGCTCAAGGGTGACGTCCAGGAAACCGCACAGGACGAGAGCAAGGCCAGCTACTTCGGCCGCCGCACCCCGGCCGACGGCCAGATCGACTGGAACCGCCCGGCCCGCGAACTGCACAACCTGGTGCGCGCAGTCACCCAGCCGTACCCGGGCGCCTTCGCCCCGGTCGGCGAGCGCAAGCTGATCGTCTGGAGCTCGAAAGTGGTCGCCGGCAACGACGGCCGCCCGGCCGGCAGCGTGCTGAGCGCCGATCCGCTGCGCATCGCCTGCGGCCAGGACAGCCTTGAAGTCCTCGCCGGCCAGCAAGGCGACGCCGGCCTGTTCCTCGCCGGCCCGCAACTGGCCCGCGAAATGGGCCTGGTGGAAGGCTCGAAGCTGTATTCGGTGAGCAAGCCCAAGCGCAAGACCCGCGTGCTGATCCTCGGCGTCAACGGCTTCATCGGCAACCACCTGTCCGAGCGCCTGCTGCGCGACGGCAACTACGAGGTCTACGGCCTGGACATCGGCTCGGACGCCATCGAGCGCCTGAAGACCAACCCGGACTTCCACTTCGTCGAAGGCGACATCAGCATCCATACCGAGTGGATCGAGTACCACATCAAGAAGTGCGACGTGGTCCTGCCGCTGGTGGCCATCGCCACCCCGATCGAATACACCCGCAACCCGCTGCGCGTGTTCGAACTGGACTTCGAGGAAAACCTCAAGCTGGTCCGCTACTGCGTGAAGTACAACAAGCGCGTGATCTTCCCCTCGACCTCCGAGGTGTACGGCATGTGCACCGACCCGAACTTCGACGAAGACAAGTCGAACCTGGTGGTCGGCCCGATCAACAAGCAGCGCTGGATCTACTCGGTCTCCAAGCAACTGCTCGACCGCGTCATCTGGGCCTACGGCCAGAAGGGCCTGAGCTTCACCCTGTTCCGTCCGTTCAACTGGATGGGCCCGCGCCTGGACCGCCTGGACTCCGCGCGCATCGGCTCCTCGCGCGCCATCACCCAGCTGATCCTGCACCTCGTGGAAGGCACCCCGATCCGCCTAGTCGACGGCGGCGCGCAGAAGCGCTGCTTCACCGACGTGGTGGACGGCATCGAGGCGCTGGCGCGCATCGTCGACAACGAAGGCGGCCGCTGCAACGGGCAGATCGTCAACATCGGCAACCCGGACAACGAAGCCAGCATCCGTGAGCTGGGCGAGGAGCTGCTGCGCCAGTTCGAAGCCCACCCGCTGCGTAGCAACTTCCCGCCCTTCGCCGGCTTCCGCGAAGTGGAAAGCCGCACCTTCTACGGCGACGGCTACCAGGACGTGTCGCACCGCAAGCCGAGCATCGAGAACGCTCGCCGCCTGCTGAACTGGGAACCGACCGTGCACATGCGCGAAACCATCGCCAAGACCCTGGACTTCTTCCTCCGCGAGGCCATCGCCGAGCAGGAAGCAGCCAAGGCGGCGAAGGCGGGGAACAACGCCTGATGCAGGCGGGTCTGCGCATCGACGTCGACACCTACCGCGGCACCCGTGAAGGCGTGCCGCGGTTGCTCGAACTGCTCGACGAAGCCGGAATCAAGGCGACCTTCTTCTTCAGCGTCGGCCCGGACAACATGGGCCGGCACCTGTGGCGCCTGGTGCGTCCGCAGTTCTTCTGGAAGATGCTGCGTTCCAAGGCCGCCAGCCTCTATGGCTGGGACATCCTGCTGGCCGGCACCGCCTGGCCCGGCAAGCCGATCGGTCGCGATTTCGGCCACCTGATGCGCAAAGCCCAGGAGGCCGGCCACGAGGTCGGCCTGCACGCCTGGGACCACCACGGCTGGCAGGCCAACGCCGGCACCTGGAGCGCCGATCAGCTGCACAAGCAGATCGCGCTCGGGGTGGACACCCTCAGCGACATCCTCGGCCAGCGCGTGGACTGCTCGGCCGTAGCCGGCTGGCGCGCCGACGAACGCACCGTGCAAGCCAAGGAAGCCTTCGGCTTCCGCTACAACAGCGATTGCCGCGGCACCTCGCTGTTCCGCCCGCGCCTGGCGGACGGCAGCCTGGGCACCGCGCAGGTCCCGGTGGACATGCCGACCTACGACGAAGTGGTAGGCCCGAACCTGGCCGCCGCCGACTTCAACGACTTCATCCTGCGGCGCTTCAGGGCCGACGCACTGAACGTCTACACCATTCATGCCGAAGTGGAAGGAATCCTCATGGCAGAACAATTCCGCCAGTTGCTGGGCCGCGCCCGGCAGGGCGACATTCATTTCCAGCCGCTGGGCCAGCTGCTGCCGACCGATCCGGCGGCGCTCCCCGCGGGCCAACTGACGCGCGGCACGCTGGAAGGCCGCGAGGGCTGGCTCGGGGTCCAACGATGACCCAGCGCTTCTGGCCACTGGCAGTCGCGGTATTGCTGCTGTTCTTCATCGTCCCGCTAGGCCTGCATGGCCTGTGGATCCCCGACGAGTCGCGCTACGCGCAGATCTCCCAGGCCATCCTGCACAGCGGCGACTGGGTGTCGCCGCACTTCCTCGGCCTGCGCTACTTCGAGAAGCCCATCGCCGGCTACTGGCTGGTCGCGCTCGGCCAGATGCTGTTCGGCGAGAACCTCTTCGGCGTGCGCATCGCCTCGGTCGTGGTGACCCTGGCCAGCACCCTGATGGTGCTCTTCGTCGGCCGCCGCATGTGGCCCGACAGCCGTCGCGGCGAAGTCGCGGCGCTGCTCTACGCCAGCTTCGCGTTGATCGCAGGACAGGCCGGCTACAGCAACATGGACCCGCAGTTCACCCTGTGGACCAACCTCAGCATCGCCGCGCTCTGGCTGGCCTTCCAGGCCGAGGACCGGCGCGGCCGGCTGCTCGCCTGGGGCCTGCTGGGCGCCGCCTGCGCCATGGGCTTCATGACCAAGGGATTCCTCGCCGGCCTGCTGCCGGTGCTGGTCGCCCTGCCCTATGTATTCTGGCTGGGTCGCTGGCGCGAACTCTTCGGCTACGGCCCGCTGGCGGTGCTGGTCGCCGTGCTGCTAAGCCTGCCCTGGGGCCTGGCGATCTACGCCCGCGAGCCGGACTTCTGGAACTTCTTCTTCTGGCACGAGCACATCCGCCGCTTCGCCGGTGAAGACGCCCAGCATTCACGGCCATTCTGGTTCTTCGTGCCGCTGCTGTTCGCCAGCGCCCTGCCCTGGGCCCTGCTGATTCCCTCGGCATTCGCCCGCGGCTGGGCGCAGCGCCGCCAACCGCATGCGGTGTTCCTGCTGCTGTGGTTCGCCATGCCCTTCCTGTTCTTCAGCCTGGCCAAGGGCAAGCTGCCGACCTACACCATGCCCTGCTTCGCCCCGCTCGCCCTGCTGATGGCCGACGCAGTGCTCGCAGCCCTGGAGAGCGGACGCCTGCGCGTGCTGCGCTTCAACGGCTGGCTGAACCTGGTCGGCGGCCTGCTGGCCCTGGGCGGACTGGTGTTCATCCAGCTGCACAAGCCGGTTTACCACCACCAGACCGCTAGCGTTCTGCTGGTCGGCCTGGTGTGCCTGGCCTGGGCCGTCTGCGGCGGCCTGCAGCTGGCCCCCCCCCCCGCCCTCTGGGCCGCGCCGGCGGTGGCGGCCTGGCTGCTGGTGGCGGTGGTGCCGGCGGCCATGCCGGAGAAGATCGTCAACAGCAAGATGCCCGACCAGTTCATCGCCCAGTACCAGGACCAGCTCGCCTCCGCGCACACCTTGCTGAGCAACGACCTGGGCACCGCCTCGGCGCTGGCCTGGCGCACCGGTCGCGCCAACATCCAGCTGCTCAACACCGTGGGCGAGCTGAAGTACGGCCTGTCCCAACCGGACGCCAAGGGCCGCACGCTCAGTCTCGAGGAATTCCCCGCCTGGCTCGCCGAGGCCCGCAAACAGGGCTCGGTAGGCGTCATCATGCGGGTCAACAGCGCCGGCGACGAAGCCGAGCTCGCGCTGATGCCCAAGGACTCCATCAGCTACCGGGAAAACCACCTGGTGTTCCTGCTGATTCCACAGGCCGCACCATGACCGCCCTGCTGCTCGCCATCGCCTGCCTGCTCACCTGCCTCGGCCAGATCGCCCAGAAACTGGCCGTGGAGAGTTGGAGCGCACGCGAGCACAGCGCCCTGCAGAAAATTCTGTCGCCATGGCTGCTGCTGGCCATCGCCTGCCTGGGCTTCGGCCTGCTGGCCTGGCTGCTGGTGCTGCAACGCCTGCCGGTGGGCATCGCCTACCCGATGTTGAGCATCAACTTCGTATTGGTCACCCTCGCCGCGCGCTACCTGTTCCGCGAGCCGGTCGATGCCCGCCATTGGCTCCGCCTCCTGCTGGCCATTGGCTCGGCATCCTGCTGATCGGCGGCGGCGTGGTGCTGCTGGGAGTGCAGGCATGAGCCGCGCGACCGGCTTCATTCTCGCCCTGGGCAGCGTCGCCCTGGTCAGCTCGGCGCAGCTCGGCATGCGCTGGGCCATGAGCCGCCTGCCGGCACCACAGGAATGGCTGAATGCCCTGCAAGCGCTGGATACCAGCCTGCTGCCGATGCTCGGCGTGCTGCTCTGCGCCGTACTGGCCTACGCGCTGTCGATGCTGTGCTGGCTCGGCGCGCTCAAGTTTCTACCGCTCGGCCGCGCCTATTCGCTGCTGAGCATCAGCTACGCTCTGGTCTACCTCGGCGCAGCCCTGCTGCCCGGATTCGGGGAAAGCCTGAGCCTGTTCAAGACGCTGGGCGTAGGCCTGGTGATCGCCGGCGTGCTGGCGATCAACAGCCCGCGCCCGACGATGGATCAACCGTAATGAATTGCCCGCATGCTGCCGCCCCGCGCGGCGAGGCGATGCCGGCGCCAGCGCATCATTTGCAAGCTTTGGGATGTCCCGTATGAAAATCAGCGTATTCGGTATCGGTTATGTGGGCCTGGTGCAGGCCGCGGTGATGGCGGAAGTGGGCCACGACGTGGTCTGCATGGACATCGACGAGGACAAGATCGCCAAGCTCAAGCGCGGCCAGATCAGCATCTTCGAGCCGGGCCTGGCTGAACTGGTGAAAGAGAACCTGGAAGCCGGCCGCCTGCACTTCACCAGCGACGTCGCCACCGCCGCGGCCCACGGCCTGGTGCAGTTCATCGCCGTAGGCACCCCGCCCAGCGACGACGGTTCGGCCAACCTCAGCGCGGTGTTCGCCGTTGCCGAAGGCATCGCCCGTCACCGCAGCGAGCCGGTGGTGATCGTCGAGAAATCCACCGTCCCGGTGGGCACCGGCGACCGCATCAAGGCCCATATCGAGAAGATCCTGGCCGACAGCGGCCGCACGCTGAAATTCGATATCGTCTCCAACCCCGAATTCCTCAAGGAAGGTTCGGCCCTGGCCGACTGCCGCCGCCCCGACCGCATCATCATCGGCTGCGACAGCAACGAAGTGCTGGACGTGATGCGCGAGATCTACGCGCCCTTCAACCGCAACCACGACCGCACCATCGCCATGAACCTGCGCAGCGCCGAGCTGACCAAGTACGCGGCGAACTGCATGCTGGCGACCAAGATCAGCTTCATCAACCAGATCGCCGAGCTGGCCGAGCACCTGGGTGCCGACATCGAGTCGGTGCGCCTGGGCATGGGCGCCGACGTGCGCATCGGCTACCACTTCATCTACCCCGGCTGCGGCTATGGCGGCTCCTGCTTCCCGAAGGACGTCCAGGCGCTGATCCACACCGCCGCGGAAGCGAACTGCTCGAACGACCTGCTGCGCGCCGTGGAAGAAGTGAACCGCCGGCAGAAGAACAAGCTGTTCGAACGCATCAAGGCCTACTACAAGGGCGACCTCGCCGGCCGCACCTTCGCCCTCTGGGGCCTGTCGTTCAAGCCGAACACCGACGACATGCGCGACGCGCCGAGCCGCGACCTGATGGAAGCGCTGTGGCAAGCCGGCGCCAAGGTCCGCGCCTTCGACCCGGAAGCCATGTCCGAGGCCCAGCGCCTGTATGGCCACGACGAGCGCCTGACCCTGATGGGCACCCCGGAAGCGGTCCTGGGCGGCTCCGACGCGCTGATCGTCTGCACCGAGTGGCAGCAGTTCAAGGCGCCGGACTTCAAGCTGCTGGCCAGTCAGCTGAAAGCCCCGGTGATCTTCGACGGCCGCAACCTCTACGATCCCGAGCGCCTGGCGCGCTACGGCTTCGAGTACTTCCCGATGGGCCGCGGCGATTCCCATCGCCTGCCGGTGCCGACGCCCCGCGGCTGATCCCCGCCCCAACTCGCTCCTGCCCTGCGTAGGAGCGAGCCGACGCCTAGTTCTTGTTTGCGAACCTGATTCCGCGCCGATCTCCAACCTCGTCTTCCCAGTGAACGCGGGGATCCAAAAGGCTTCGTGTTTCTGCGCCGCTTATGTGTGTTCGGAGAGTCTTTGTTTCGCCTCTCGGCGAGTCACTTCTTTCAAACGCCAAAGAAGTAACCAAGAACGCTTGCCCCGTCATACGGGCCCGATGAAGCCGGGCTACCCTCACGAACTCCCCCGCACCGGAGGCCCGCCCCGAAAGTACGTCCCTGTACAAATCGGGGCTTGCGCGACATCCATGTCGCCCGACCTCCTCTACGGGGGTTTCGCTCGGCCTTCTGAAAGGGGCGTTCGGCGTGCTTGGATGTTTCGCTGGAAGTCCGAGAGCAAGAGCCGCCTGCGGTGCAGCTCTGGTAGGGCGAATAACCCCGAAGGGGTTATCCGCCGTTGTGCCGGGCTGCAACTCCAATCTCTGGGTCCCCGCGTTCGCGGGGAAGACGGATGGGCGTAGCGGACCTTGTCTGCGATCAGCAGGCGGTAGCCTGCCCAAACCTCACGCCCGCTCCGGCACCGCCATCGGCAATGCCGACTCGTCCCGCTTGAGCACCGCGTAAAGCACACCCGTCACCACACTCCCCGCGGCAATCGCCAGCAGGTACATCAGCGCGTGGTTGATCGCGTTGGGGATCAGCAGCACGAACAGCCCGCCGTGCGGCGCCAGCAACTTGCAGCCGAAGAACATTGACAGCGCGCCGGTCAGCGCACCGCCGGCGATGCTGGCCGGTATAACTCGTAGCGGATCCTTCGCAGCGAAGGGAATCGCGCCTTCGGAGATGAAGCACAGCCCCAGCACCAGCGCCGCCTTGCCGGCCTCCCGTTCGCTCTGGGCGAACTTGCGCCGGGCCAGCAGGGTGGCGATGCCCATGCCGATCGGCGGCACCATGCCGGCCGCCATGGTCGCGGCCATCGGTGCGTAGCTCTGCGAGGCGAGCAGGCCGACGGAGAAGGCGTAGGCCGCCTTGTTGATCGGCCCGCCCAGGTCGACGCACATCATCCCGCCGAGCAGCAGGCCGAGCAGGATGGCGTTGGCGGTACCCATGCCGGCGAGGAAGTCGGTCAGCGCCGTCATCAGCCCGGCCACCGGCTTGCCCACGACGTAGATCATCACCAGCCCGGTGAACAGGCTGCACAGCAGCGGGATCAGCAGGATCGGCTTGAGTGCCTCCAGGCTCTGCGGCAGCTTGAGGTACTGGCTGACCGCCTTCGCCGAATAGCCGGCGAGCAGGCCGGCGACTATGCCGCCGAGGAAACCCGCGCCCAGGCTGCTGGCCAGCAGGCCGCCGATCATCCCCGGCGCCAACCCCGGGCGGTCGGCGATGGACCAGGCGATGTAGCCGGCGAGCATCGGCACCATCAGCTTGAAGGCGGTCTCGCCGCCGATCTGCATCAGCGCGGCGGCCAGGGTGCCCGGTTCCTTGAATGCCGTGATGCCGAAGACGAAGGACAGCGCGATCAGCAGGCCGCCGGCGACCACCATCGGCAGCATGAAGGACACGCCGGTCAGCAGGTGCTTGTACAGACCGCGCGCCTCGCCCTTCACCGGCTTGGCCGTAGCTCCCGCGGTGTTCGCAGCGCTTTCCTCGACGCCCGCCTCCAGCGCCTTGCGCAGCATCGCTTCGGGCTGCTTGAGCGCCACGCCGGTGCCGCAGCGGAAGATGCGCTTGCCGGCGAAACGCTCGGTGTTCACTTCGATATCCGTGGCCAGCAGCACCACGTCGGCGGCGGCGATGTCCTCGGCGGCCAGCGGGTTGCGCGCGCCGACCGAGCCCTGGGTTTCCACCTTCAGGTCCCAGCCCAGTTTCTGCGCCGCCTGCTGCAGCGCCTCGGCGGCCATGAAGGTGTGCGCCACTCCGGTCGGGCAGGCGGTGATCGCCACCACTCGCGCCACCTTGGCCGGCACAGGTGCCTGCGTTTCGGCATTGCCCTGCCAGGGTTGCGCTTGGGCAGCAGCGCGTTGCAGGAAGGCAGCGGGGTCGCTCAGCGCTTCGGCGGGGCGCGCCTGCCAACAGGCGCTTGCCGGCAAAGCGCGCCAGATCCTGCGGCTGCGGGCTGATCACCACGACCAGCTCGGCAGCGGCGATCTGCTCGGCGCTCAAGCGCAGTTCCGGGCGTTGCGGCTCGTTGCTCTCGACGCACACCGACCAGCCCATGCGTTCGGCGGCGGCGCGCAACAGGCGCGCGCTGAGCAGGCTGGTGACCTGGCCGTTGGGGCAGGCAGTGATCAGGGCAAGTTTCATCGTCGTACCTCTTGTTATGGCGCCACCTCGGGCCCGCAAGCGGGCGGATGGCGAATCAATCGAGCGCGGACACCACGACCTGGCCTTCCAGCTCGGCCAGGCGCACGGGGTCGGCAACACCGAACTCGAACTGGGTGACAGCCAGCGCCGCGACCGCCGTTGCGTGGCGCAGCACTCGCTCGGCCGGCCAGCCGGCGAGCAGGCCATGGAGCATGGCCGCGAGCAGCGAGTCGCCGGCGCCCACGGTGCTGGCAACCTGCACGCGCGGAGGGCTCGACTTCAGGCATGCGTCGGGCGCGAACCAGTGAACACCCTCGGCGCCTTGCGAAAGCACCACATGCTCGATGCCGCCGTGCTGCAGTTGCCGGGCCTGGGCATCGACACCCTCGGCATCCGCCGGACCGCACACGGCAGCCAGCTCCTCGGCGTTCGGCTTGACCAGCCAGGGCTTGGCCGCAAGGCCATGACGCAGCGCTTCGCCGCTGCTGTCGAAAGCCACCCACAGCCCGAGCCGCTTGAGGCGCAGGATCAGCTCGGCGAGCCATTGCGGATCGACGCCACGCGGCAGGCTGCCGGAGACCACGGCAATGTCCTGCCCGGCGGCGAGGCGCGCGAGTTCATCCAGCAGGAGCTCCTGCGCGCCAGCGTCGACCAGGAGACCCGGGCCATTGATATCGGTAACGCGCCCGTCATGCTCGGCCAGCTTGATGTTGCTGCGGGTTTCGCCGGGCACGCGGACGAAGCCATCGCGAAAGCCCCGGCGCTGGAAAAGCGCATCGAAGGCAGCCGCATTGTCGGCACCGAGGAAGCCGGCCACGGTCAGCTGATGGCCAAGATCGGCAAGCACCTGGGCGACGTTCAGCCCCTTGCCGGCGGCCTGGGCCATAACCGCTTCGCTGCGATTCACCTCGCCCGGTTCGAGCCGCGGCAAGCGCACGGTCAGGTCCAGCGCCGGGTTCAAGGTCAGGGTCAGGATGCGGGCCATCAGCGATCCTCCCCCAAGGCCTTGGACACCAGCGCACGGACCTCGCCGGCAGACGCCAGGCCAAGCGCGGCCTGCGCCAGTTCGCGGGCCCGAGCCTGGTCGAGTTCGCGCACGCCCTGCTTGACCAGCGGAATGCTGCGCGCCGAAACACTGAGTTCATCGACACCAAGGCCGAGCAGGACCGGCAAAGCCTGGGCATCAGCAGCCAGCTCACCGCAGATGCCGACCCACTTGCCGTGGGCATGGGCCGCGCGCACGGTCATGTCGATCAGTTGCAGCACCGCCGGATGCAGGCCGTCGGCTTGCCCCGAGAGGCTCGGGTGGCCACGGTCGATGGCCAGCGCGTACTGGGTCAGGTCGTTGGTGCCGATGCTGAAGAAGTCCACCTCGCGCGCCAGGACCGGCGCCAGCAGCGCCGCCGAAGGCACCTCGACCATGATGCCGAGCTGCAGGTCGGCGCAGTCGTATTCGGCGCGCAGGGCCAGGGCCAGGTCGCGGGCCTGGCGCCACTCCTCGACCAGCCCGACCATCGGGAACATGATCCGCAGCGGGCGTCCGTCGGCCGCACGCAGCAGGGCGCGCAGCTGGGTCTCGAAGATTTGCGGGCGCTGCAGCGTCAGGCGAATGCCGCGCACGCCGAGATAGGGATTCGCCTCGTGTGGGATCGGCCAGTACGGCAGCGGCTTGTCGCCACCCACGTCGAGGGTGCGAACCACCAGCGGGCGTCCGTCGAGGGCGTCGAGTACGCGGCGGTATTCGGCCTCCTGGGCGACCAGGTCGGGCGCGCAGGGGCTGTCGAGGAAGACGAACTCACTGCGCAGCAAGCCCACACCTTCCGCGCCCAAAGCCACCGCCGTGGCGGCGCCGGCGCTGTCGCCGAGGTTGGCGCAGACCTCCACGGCATGGCCGTCACGGGTGTGCGCTGGCTCATGGCGGCGCGCTTCGGCAATTTCGCGGCGACGCTGCTGTTGGTCGCGTTGATGCAAGGCGTGCTCAAGCGTTTCGGCGCTCGGCGCGAGCATGAACTGGCCGCGCTCGCCATCGAGCAGCAAGGTGCTTCCCGGTTGCAACTGCAGCAGGCCTTCGCCGGCACCGACCAGCGCGGGAATGCCCAGGGCGCGCGCGATGATCGCGCTATGCGAGGTGGCGCCGCCGCGTACGGTGAGGATGCCCGCGACACGCTGTGGATCTAGGCGCGCCACATCCGATGGCCCCACCTCTTCCATGACCAGGATGTAGGGCTGCTCCGGCTCGGTCGCCAGCGCCACGCCGCACAGGCGCGCCAGCACGCGGCGACCGAGGTCGCGCAGGTCGGCGGCACGTTCGGCGAGCAAGGCATCGCCGAGTGCTTCCTGACGCTTGGCCGCTTGTTCGATCACCGAGTCCCAGGCTGCCTCGGCGCTGTCGCCGTGGACCAGGCGCTCGCTGACTTCGGCGGCCAGCTCGGGATCGTCGAGCAGGGCCTGGTGGGTGACGAAGATGTCGCGCACCGCCTTGGACTGGCTGCGCTGCACCAGGGTGTCGAGCTCGTCGGCGATGGCCGCCTTGGCCTCATTCAGCCGCAGCGCCTCGCGTTCGCTGGATTCGCCGCGCGGCGCATAGCTGAAGCGCCGGGTGACTTGCAGGTGCGCGGGCCCGCTAGCGATGCCCGGTGCTGCGGCGATGGCCGCCAGCCACTCGCCACTGGCCAGAGCCTGCGGCGGCTCTTCCGGCGCAGCGGCAACCACGGTTGCCGGCATCGCATCGGCGGGCAGGGGCATCACCTCCTCGCCCAGGCCTTGCTCCACCGCCTCGCGCAGCGCGGGAAGCGCGACCTCGGCAATCTCGGGTTCGGCAAAGAACTCCAGGATCTGCCCACGGCGAGCGCCCAGGCTGAGCAGCTTGCTGAGGCTGCGAATCGACACCGGCGCAGCATCGCTGTCGGCGACGCGCACACGCAACTCGCCGCTGAAGTCGCGAGCCATCGACATCAGCACCTGCGACGGCCGTGCGTGCAGACCGTGCGGGTTGGCCAGCGGCACACGCAGGCTCGGCCAGTCCACCGGCAACTCGCCGCCGAGTGCTTCGAGCACGGCGCGCGGCGAAGTGCTGTTGGCCAGTTCAGCGCCGCGCCCTTCCACCAGCAACGAGCAGAGGCGGTCGAGCACGGGACGCGCCGCGTCGCCATGCTCAGCCAGGCAGAACAGGCCACGCAGCGGTTGGCCGGCATGCTGCAGTTCGCGCTGGGCCGTGACGAAGGCGAGGCCCGGCCGGCTGACCTTGTCGCCACCGCTCAGCCACCAGATTGCATTGCCCAGGTACAGCGCCTCGCCCTGCTGCAGCGCCGCGAGAAAACCGCTTTCCGCGCAACCGGCGGCTTTCAGCCGGCGCGCGGCGAGCAGCAGGAGTTCGTCGAGGTCTTCGGCGCTCTGCTGCAGGCCAACCAGGCTGGAGTCGAGCGCCAGCGTTCCGGCGCCACCGCTCAGGGCCGCGAGCAGTTGATCGGCGGTCTGCGCCCCGCGCAGCTGCGCGCCGGTGTCGCCTTCGCCCAGGGCGCGGGTCAGCAGCTGCAACAGGTTCAGGTGCTCGTCGGAGCGCGCGGCTATAGCGATCGCCAAGTAGACGATCTGGCCATCGCCCCAGTCGACGCCTTCGGGGAAGTGCAGCAGGCGCACACCGGTACGCACCACCAGGTCGCGGGTCTGCGGCGTGCCGTGGGGGATCGCGATGCCCTGGCCCAGGTAAGTGGAGCCCTGCGCCTCGCGCGCCTGCAGGCCGGCGAGGTAGCCCGGTTCGACCAGGCCGTCGGCTTCCAGGGCCCGGCAGAGCAGTTCAAGGGCGGTCGGCTTGTCCGCGGCCCGCTGTTGCATGCGG
This sequence comes from Pseudomonas knackmussii B13, assembly GCF_000689415.1. Classification (NCBI taxonomy): domain Bacteria; kingdom Pseudomonadati; phylum Pseudomonadota; class Gammaproteobacteria; order Pseudomonadales; family Pseudomonadaceae; genus Pseudomonas; species Pseudomonas knackmussii. The sequence continues at coordinate 4,978,553 of NZ_HG322950.1, forward strand.
ACCTGCTGCGCGGTCAGTTCGAGCACATCGTTCTCCTCAGCGGCACGCCGGGCAGGAGCCGGGGCGGCCGTAACGGGGCGGTCATCCGCTTGTGTGGTGAACAGCCTTCGCGCTGTCCCCGATTGACCAGCATAGGCCGGTCCAGGCGAGGGGAAGCGCTTTGCTGAATCGTTTCACCTATTGAGACTGGCACGTTACTCGATAATGCGTGATCCTTGGAAGCCTCCAGTTGTCGGCAAGTGTCAGGGGTACCCGTTGAAACTCAGTGATATCGCTCGCCTGGCCGGGGTCTCGGTGACCACCGCCAGTTACGTGATCAACGGCAAGGCCGTGCAACGGCGCATCAGCGCGGCCACGGTGGAGCGCGTGCGCGCGGTGATCGACGAGCACGGCTACCACCCCGACCAGCAGGCCGCGAGCCTGCGCCGGGGGCAGACGCGCACCCTCGGTTTCATCCTCCCGGACCTGGAAAACCCCAGCTACGCGCGCCTGGCCAAGCTGCTCGAACAGGGCGCCCGGGCGCGCGGTTACCAGTTGCTGATCGCCTGCTCCGACGACGAACCGGAAAGCGAGCGCCAGGCGCTGAACCTGTTCCGCGCACGGCGTTGCGACGCACTGATAGTCGCCAGCTGCCTGCCGGCCGACGACGAGGCCCACCGGCAGTTGCTGGCCAAGGGCGTGCCGGTGATCGCCGTGGACCGCCAGCTCGATCCGCAACGCTTCTGCTCGGTGGTCAGCGACGACCGCGACGCCGCCCGGCGCCTCACCAGCACCCTGCTGCAACCGACGCCGCGTCACATCGCCCTGCTCGGCGCCCGCCCCGAACTGATCATCAGCCAGGAGCGCGCAGCCGGATTCGAACTGGCCACGCGGGGCTTCGCCGGCAAGCGCTTCATCGAGCACGGGGCGAACTTCAGCCGTGAATGCGGACGCCAGTTGATGGATGACCTGCTGCAGCGCCTGGGCTACCTGCCCGATGCGCTCATCACCACGTCCTACGTATTGCTCGAAGGCGTCTTCGACGTATTCCAGGCGCTGCCCGGCGGCTGGCCGAAGGACCTGCGCCTGGCCACTTTCGGCGACACCCAGCTGCTCGATTTCGTGCCGCTGAAGGTCAACGCGATTTCCCAGCAGCACGGGCTGATCGCCGAGCGCGTCCTGCAACTGGCGCTGGGCGCCATCGAGGACGCGCACTACCAACCGGGCGTGCAGCCGATTCCGCGCACCCTGAAACTGCGCGCCGAGTAAGCGCCATGCGCCTGATCGACACCCACAACCACATCGACTTCCCCGACTTCGACGCCGACCGCCCTGCCCTGCTCGAGCGCTGCCGCGCGCTGGGCGTGGAGCGCCAGGTGCTGCTGGGCGTGTTCCGCGAGAACTGGGAGCGGGTGATCGAGCTGGCCGAACAACACACCGAACTGCACGCCGCGCTCGGCCTGCATCCGATCTACCTGGCGCAGCACAAGCCCGAGCATCTGCGGGACCTGCGCGACATGCTGCAACGCCTGGCCGGGCACCCGAAGCTGTGCGCGGTGGGCGAGATCGGCCTGGACTACTACGTCGAAGAACTCGACCGCGAAGCGCAGCAGGCGCTGTTCGAAGAACAGCTGCGCATCGCAATCGATGTCGAGCTACCGGTGCTGCTGCACGTGCGCCGTTCGCACGCGGCGGTGATCGCCACGCTCAAGCGTCTGCGCGTGCCACGCCGGGGCATCGTCCACGCCTTCGCCGGCAGCCGCGAAGAAGCCCGCGAATACCTCAAGCTCGGCTTCCGCCTGGGGCTGGGCGGCGCGCCGACCTGGCCGCAAGCCAACCGCCTGCGCAAGGTGGTCGCGGAGTTGCCGCTGGAAGCGATAGTGCTGGAGACGGACGCGCCGGACATGGCGCCAGCGATGTACCCCGGACAAAGAAACAGCCCCGAGCACCTGCCGGCGATCTGCGAAGCATTGGCGGAACTAAGGGGTGTGAGTGCGGAAGAACTGGCCGCGGCCAGCACGCAAAACGCGCGGGAAGTGTTCGGCTGGAGCTGAAGAACCGCTTTTCGTAGGAGCGAGCTTGCTCGCGAAGGGGCTTCATCGGCGGCATCGGTGTCATGCGGTTCGCGAGCAAGCTCGCTCCTACATGAATCGTGCGCATCGCTACTTTCACCAACAACCCGGCATCCGTGGGATGGGGTGCATCCGTGCGGAACCACGGATGCCGGGTTGCAAGCGAAAACCCTGGGTCAGACGCGGAAGGCACCGATCAGGCGCTTCAGCTCGACCACCTGGCCGGCCAGTTCGCGACTGGCCCGCTCGGTCTCGCTGGCGCCTTCGGCGGTGCGCTCGCCGGCCTGGTTGATCTCGACGATGTTCTGGTCGATGTCGTGGGCCACCGCGGTCTGCTGCTCGGCGGCAGCGGCAATCTGCTGGTTCTGGTCGACGATCATGCCGACCGAACCGAGGATGTTCTCCAGCGCCTGTTGCACCTGGGTGGACTGGCTGACGGTACCGTCAGCGGTCTGGTGACTGCTGCCCATCGCCTTCACCGCCGCGTTCACACCGCTCTGCAGCTTGTCGATCATCTGCTCGATTTCTTCGGTGGATTGCTGGGTGCGCTTGGCCAGGGTGCGTACTTCATCGGCCACCACCGCGAAGCCGCGGCCCTGCTCACCGGCGCGCGCCGCCTCGATGGCGGCGTTGAGCGCCAGCAGGTTGGTCTGCTCGGCAACACCCTTGATCACGTCGAGCACGCGGCTGATGGAAGCGCTGTCGGCCGCCAGCTGGTTGATCACCGTCACCGACTGGTCGAGCTCGGCGGCCAGGCGCTGGATGCTGTTGACCTGCGAATCCACCAGGTTGCGTCCGCTGACGGTTTCCTCGTTCACGCTGTGCGCGCTGCCCACCGCGGCCGCGGCGCTGCGCGCCACTTCCTGGGCGGTCGCCGCCATCTGGTTCATCGCCGTGGCGACCTGCTCGATCTGGTTGCGCTGGCCGGCCACCGCCTGGTTGCTCTGGGTCGACACCGACTCCACGCGCTCGGTCTGCCGCTCCACTTCCGACACGGTGCGGCCAACCTGTTCGATGAGGTCGTGGATCTTGCGCACCGTCTCGTTGAACGCCTGGCCCAGCTCGCCCAGCTCGTCTCGGCTCTGCGCCTGGTAGTTGACGGTCATGTCGCCGGCGGCGACGCGCTCCATCATCTTGCCCAGGCTCTTCAGGGTCGAACGGGTGGAAACGTAGAAGCCGCCGTAGAGGTAGACGATGGCGAGGAACACCACCAGCAGGGCCACCACCAGCAGGACCATCTGGGCCTTCTTGCTGGCCAGGCGCTGCTGCAGCTGGGTGTCGAGGTAGCCGAGCACCTTGTCGTTGAGATGGTAGGTCTGGTCCATGGCCTGGCTGACCTGGTCGTAGAACTGCGTCCAGGGCATGTCGAGGGTGTCGGCCATCACGACCTTCTCCTCGAAGAACTTGCCGAGGCTCTTCAGCGTCTCGCGGCTGGCCACGGCCTGCTCGCCCAGCGCGGCGTGCGCGGCGGGGCTGGAGTCGAGCACTTCCTGGACCTTGAGCCCGTAATCGCCATGCAGCTTCTCGAGATCCTGCAGGAGGTCATCGAACTTGCTCGAAGAGGAAGAGTTGAGGAAGCCCTGCCCCAGGGCACCGGAGCCAATGACGCGGCCGCGGCTGATGGTTTCGCTGACCTTGGGCGTCACAGCCGTGATCAGTTCGGCGAGCTGGCGCACTTCGCCGCTGTCGTCCTGGCTCAATCCAGCCTGGCTGACAAGCATCTTGTTGAACACCTGGATGCTGGAGAGCAGATGCCCGGCCATGGCCGCCTTGCTCTGCAGCGCGCCTTCGGCGACCAGCGCCTTGAGCGCATTGAGCAGCTCGTCGCGCTTGGCATTGAAGGCGTCCACCTGGTCGGCATCCTGCACGACCGGCTGCATCCCGTTCAGCGACTCTTGCAGGCCTTGCTGCAAGTGCGTGATGCGGCTGTCGAGGTCGTTGGTGCGCTTGGCCTGGCCGAGGCTGACGTTGATCTGCAACAGGTCGTTGAAGGCCTCGGCATCGCGGCGCATCTGCAGGCTGGAGGCAATCAGCTGGAGACTCTGCAATTCGGCGCGCGTCGAAACGAACTGCCGATACGAATCACGCACCAGGTAGAAGTTGGTAACCAGCATCGGGAGGAAGAACAACACGCTGATCAGGCTGAACTTCATACCGAAGCTCAGGCGGTTCATCAGCGCGATGGCGGGGGCGAGCACTGTCTTCACGTAAGACGACTCCTGTTCACTTTATTGTTCTTGTCAGGATTTTCTAGCGGTGTTCGGTCACACCCCGAACGCGCGCAGGCCCCTGTGTAACCGATATCGGCAGGCAGTTCTGTAACTTAAGGTTAAAGGGCCATCACGGGCGACGTGCGGCACTGCTCAGAAGAACAGTGCCTCGAGGGCGAAGATCGAGTACCAGAGCAGGGCCGCGCGAACCAGCAGTTGCCAAAGGGCATCGAGGCTGGCAACACCGCGTGCGCCCAGGTCGCTGTCGTTGACGTCTTCGGCGACATAACCGGCCGCCGCAAGCAGGCGCGCCGCCGGCACGTCCCAGGCGAGCAGGTCGTGCAGCAGGATGCGCCCCACCGCGACGAAGTTGCCGACCAGGGCGAAGCTCAGCACCAGGGCGCGGGCCGGCAGCCAGTCGAAGGCGTGGCGCACTTGCGCGGCACGCTCACGGATTTCCGTGTGCGAAGCATGCTCGACGCTCAGCGCCAGCAGGCGGTAGACCAGCGCCGCCAGCGGACCGAGCAGCGCATACCAGAAGATCACCGCGAAGAAGCTCTGGAACGCCTGCCAGACCAACATGCCGTGGACCTGGGCGAAGAGCTCGCCGTCGTTGTCCGCCTGCACGCCCAGGTCACGCTCGGCAACATGGTAGGCGCCCTGCACATCCTCACGGCGCCAGGCGTCGCGGAACGGCCCGATGGCCCGGTGCACATCGCCACGCCCCAGGCTCCAGACCACCACCAGCAGGTGCACCGGCAGCGCCAGCAGCCCGTAGGCCACCGGCTGCAGCACGGTCAGCAGCAGCGCCAACAGCAACAGCGGCACCAGCAGCAGGACCAGCAGCCCGAGCCAAGGGCGCGAAGCTAGCGCAGGCATGCCTTCTACCCGCCGCAGCCAGCCGACAAAGAGACCGTCCCGCTGCAGACGCAGGCGCCAGCCAGAAAATTTCTCTACCAGCAGGACCAGCAACAACACGATGAAACTCATGCGGACTCCTTGGGCGAGTCGAGCGAAGCGAGAAAGCGCGGCCAGTCGAACGCAGGCCCCGGATCGGTCTTGCGTCCCGGAGCGATGTCGCTGTGGCCGCGGATGCGGTCGGCGGTGATGCCGGGATAGGCGCTCAGCAGTTGCCTGGCCAACTCGCCCAGCGCGGCGTATTGCGCGTCGCTGTAGGGCTCATCGTCCGTGCCTTCCAGCTCGATGCCGATGGAGAAGTCGTTGCAGTTGTCGCGCCCGTCGAAGAGGGAAACTCCTGCATGCCAGGCGCGCTCATTGCAGGAAACGAACTGGAAGACGCTGCCATCGCGCTCGATGAGGAAATGCGCCGACACCGTCATCGCGGCGATGCTTTCGAAGTAGGGATGCTCGTTGGCGTCCAGGCGATTCTGGAAGAAGCACTGCACCTTGCCGGTACCGAACTGCCCGGGCGGCAGGCTGATGTTGTGGATGACCAGCAGGGACACGAGCGTCCCTTCCGGGCGGGCATTGAAATTCGGCGAGGGGCAGTGGCTGACGCCCTGGCACCAGCCGCTCTGGGGATCGAACTGCATAGGGGCTCCTTGGCTGGGCCCACTCTAAAGCAGCTACTGACAGAAGAGAATTACAGCAGAAAGCCACACCGAGAAAACCCTGTAGAAGCGGACCTTGTCCGCGAAGCGCGGGCATGGCCGCCCCCAAGGGAGGTGTCGCTGCCTATCAGGCGTTCTTCAGCCGACGCAGGTTGCCGATCACCGATTCCAGTGCGCGATCGAACAGCAGGGCATCGTCCAGCAGGCGCACCGCGTTGCGGCGGAACTCCACGGCCAGGCCCATGCGGGTCTTCTCCAGCACCTTCATGCCGGTACGGTTGACGAAGATGTAGCGGCCGCTCGGCTTGATCACTGCAGCCAGCTTGCAACGCAGCTTGTGCTCCTCGTCTTCCTGGATTTCCACCCAGCTGCCGACGCGCAGCTCATCGACCTTGCGCAGCGACTCGTCGTCCTCCGCCAGCAGCTCCTCAGGCTCCGGCGCTCGGGTTTCGCCCGGTGCGACGAGAACGATCTCCTCCACCACGGCAACCATCGCCGGACCTGCCGGCACCGCCTCGACTTCTTCGTCGAGCAGCGGGATACCGTCGTCCAGCAGCGCTGCCGGTTCGGCGACCTGCGCTTCCTCGACCTGCTTGAAGCGCTGGAACGCCTGCACATGCAGGCTTTCCAGGCGGCTGAAGAACTCGCCGGTGGAGAACGGATCGAAGGCCGCGCTGGCCAGGCCGTCACGCAGCGACTTGAGCAACTGCGGCACCATCTCCAGCAGGCGCATGCGCGACTCCGGGTCCTCGTGCGGCTCGACGCTCCAGATCAGGTCGTCCATGGTCGCCAGGGCCGATTGCCACTGCTCGGACTCGATGCCGTGCTTGAGGCAAGTCAGCAGCAGCACCTTGCTCCAGGCTTCCTGCAGCAGGCGCACCACCACTTCCGGCAGGGTGCGGCCGAACAGGCGCTGGTTGAGCACATGCTCCACTTCCTGGCGCGCCATCTCGGCCCGCGCGCGACCTTCCTCGGCATCGCGGGTGCGCTGCTCGAGCAGTTCGCTGCGGCGACGCTCGTCACCGCTGAAGCTGGTGAAGTCCTCGAGCAGCTCGGCGAAGATCGCCGGGTCGTCGACGAAGTCGTTGAGCAGGCGCATCACCACCTGCTCGATCTTCTGGTACAGGCTGTCGCGCTGCAGATCGGTCTGCTCGGCCCAGCCCAGGGCCGCCGAAGCGATCTCGTTGAGCAGGCGGCGTGCAGGGTGGCTGCCACGGCTGAAGAAGGTCTTGTCCAGCACCGCGACCTTCAGCATCGGAATCTGCATACGGCCGATCAGCGCCTTGAGCGAGTCCGGCAGGGAGCGGTCGTCGAGGATGAACTCGAAGAGCATGGACACCAGGTTGATGACGTCCTCGTCGACCTGGCCGACCACGCGCGAGCGCCCGCTCTTGCTGCTGACGCGAGTGAGCAGGTGATCGAGCTGCTGGCGAACGTCGACTTCCTCGATGCTCTGCACCGGCAGGTGGGATTGCAGGTGCGACAGCAGGCGCATCAGGTCGCCGCTGGAAATCGGCATGGCATCGGCGGGCATCGCACGACGCGGAGCCAAGCTGCCGCGCGCCTGGGCGAGCAACGCCTGCAGGGTGCCGAAGGCTTCTTGTTGCTCGACGTCGACGTAGTCGCCGCCATCGGCAAGCGCTGCGCCTTCAGCGACGTATTCGGAAGCACTGCGCGATTGCGCGGTGCGTTGCTGCTGTTGCGGCGAGCGACGCAGCGGCGCGGATTTCAGCTCCGGCAACACGCCATGGGCCACCAGTGAATGGTTGGCTTCGGCGTAAAGCTGATCGGCCTCGCTGAGGACGTACTTCTCGAACAGCTTGAGGATGATCAGCTTGACCTTGATCTCCACGCCCAGGCCGCGACAAGCCTCGAGGAACGCCTCGCACAGCGGGCGCGGGCCCATCGGGTTGGTCTTGTCCTCCACCTTGCGGCTGACCAGGGTGTTCAGGCGCGTGGTAAGGTGCGCCAGGGCCACGCCGTCGCGGCTGAGAACCTTGTTGACCATGGCATCGACGGCTACCGACTCTTCCAGCTCGTCGTTCTGCACCAGCGACAGGTTGTCGAAAGACACCGCGTCCAGCTGCGGCGCCTTGCCGATCTCGTACTGGTTGAGGTTGGCGAAGTTCTCTACAAGCTTGTGCAGGAAGCCGCGCTCGATGCCCTTGCGCTTCAGGCGCAGGTCACGCATCGCCTCGAAGAAGGCGCTCTGCTCGGTATTGGTGGTGGCCCGATCGGCCATCTCGAAGAGGGTGTCGTCGGCGTTGTCGAAAAGCGCCTGCATGGCTTGGCGCAGCTGCAAGACGACCTTGTCGCGCACGGTGACCAGCGCAGCCGGCAGACGGCCGGCAGTAGAAGTCGGCGACTGTCCCGGAGCCGCTTTGTTCAGCGGCACTACGTTCGCGTCGTTCTGCATCGCAAGTCTCCTGCCACCGACCGGGCTCTGGCTGCCGGTGGCACAACGGTTCAGTGAAGCGTTGTCCGTAACGTCAATTGTATGGCGTCAAAAATAGAAATTCCCAGACGCATTATAGAGAAGCCTCCATGACAACCAAGACCCTTCTTACGCATTCTTGAGGAAATTCACACAAGTTCAGTCACCGTCCGTCAGACTCTTTCTTACCGACAGCGTTCCCCGACGAAACACACGAGCGCCGCGCCTGCCCGTATAATCGCGCCACCGCGAAACAGGAGCCCGTCATGCCGAACCTCACCCTTGCCGACCTCACCGGGGAAATCCAGGCCAACGTCCGTGCCGCCCTGGCCGAGGACGTCGGCAGCGGCGACATCACCGCGCAGCTGATTCCCGCCGAGCGCAGCGCCAGCGCCCGGGTCATCACCCGCGAAGACGCGACCCTGGCCGGCTGCGCCTGGGTGGACGAAGTGTTCCGGCAACTCGACCCGAGCGTGCGGGTGGAATGGAAAGCCCGCGATGGCGAGCAAGTCAGCGCCGACCAGACCCTGTTCACCCTGCAAGGCCCGGCCCGCGCCCTGCTCACCGGCGAACGCAGCGCGCTGAACTTCCTCCAGCTTCTCTCAGGCACCGCCACCCGCGCACGCCACTACGCCGACCTCGTGGAAGGCACCGGCGTGAAACTGCTGGACACCCGCAAGACCCTGCCCGGCCTGCGCCTGGCACAGAAGTACGCAATAACCTGCGGCGGCTGCCACAACCACCGCATCGGCCTGTACGACGCCTTCCTGATCAAGGAAAACCACATCGCAGCCTGCGGCGGCATCGCAGCAGCCATCCAGGAAGCCCGCCGCATTGCCCCCGGCAAGCCGGTGGAAGTGGAAGTGGAAGACCTGCAGGAATTCGACCAGGCCCTGAATGCCGGCGCCGACATCATCATGCTCGACGAACTGAGCCTCGAAGACATGCGCACCGCCGTCCGCCAAAGCGCCGGCCGCGCCAAGCTCGAAGCCTCGGGCGGCATCGACGAAAGCACCCTGCGCACCATCGCCGAAACCGGCGTGGACTACATCTCCCTCGGCACCCTGACCAAGGACGTCAAGGCGCTCGACCTGTCGATGCGGCTGAGCCTGTAATCAGGCCCGACAGCTTGTCTCCGCCGCGGAGGCGAGCACGATGCGGTCGCGCCCCTGCCCCTTGGCCTCGTAGAGCGCCTGGTCCGCACGGCGCAGCCACTCGGTCGAGTCCTGCATCGCCGGATCGAAGCCGGCGATGCCGATGCTCAGGCTGACGCGCAACTCCGGCACGTTCTCCCACTGCTGCGCGATCAGTTCACGACGCAGCCGCTCCAGCACATCGCGCGCGGCCTCCGGCTTCACCCGCGGCAGCAGGATGCAGAACTCGTCGCCGCCGAAGCGCCCGGCAAGGTCCTCGGCCCGCAGGTGCTGCCGAATGAATTCACTCAACCGGCGCAGCACCAGGTCGCCCACCACGTGGCCGTGCCGGTCGTTGGCGGCCTTGAAGTGGTCGACATCTATCACCGCCAGCGAGGCATCCTGCCGCGACTGCCGGCAATGCTCGAACTCCTGCTGCAGGCGCTCCTTCCAGTAGCCGCGATTGAACAGCTGCGTGAGGCTGTCCGTGCGACTCAGGTCGCGCAGCGCCTTCTTGTGCTTCGACAACTGGATGGCGAGTTGGTAGAGCACGAGGCCAATGGTCATCGGGTGGATGACCAACATAGGAATGCACGCGTAGAGAACGGCCTGGGACGTGTAAGGAGAGAAGCCGAAACCGAACAGTAGCCCCGCAACCAGCATGCCGACCGCCTGCAGCAGGAAGCCATTGACCACCAGGCGCGCACCGCCGTTGGCCGTATTGTTCATCGCGAGCATGGACAACATCATGACCGAAGGCAGCACATTGAACTGGATGGTGCCGATCCAGAAGCCGCCCATCAGCGAGTCGAAAAGCACGAACCGCCGCTCCAGCACCTTCACTGAAGCCGAACGTGACGAGATCTGGTAAGCCACCTGCGGCCACAGGAAGCAGAACCACAACAGCAGCGCCCAGACCCAGGCCGACCGTCCCTGCTCCCAGATCACCGCCGCCACACAGAAGAACCCGACCGCCAAACCGATGGCCCGCGGCAAAAGCACGCGTCGGGCAAAGGAACGACTGAACCTGGCGCTTTCGCTCGACTGCTTCACCGACCGCTCCATCCCCTACGGATGCATCAAAGGCTGCGGCAGTATAGTCCGGGCCCTGATGGCAATTCGACAGCCAACCAGCGGGAAGCAGTGAAAACAGGGCAGCCAGAAAGCAGAAAGCCCCGCCAAAGCGGGGCTTTCTGTTGAAGCTGGTGCCGGTAAGAGGAATCGAACCCCCGACCTTCTCATTACGAATGAGCTGCTCTACCGACTGAGCTACACCGGCGGCGGGGCGCTAAATTAACATCAGCCCCCCTGCTAGGCAATTGCCTCGGAATGGGCCCTAGATTCCCGCCCGCTCAGCAACATTGCATACCCCAGCGTCAGGAGAATGGAGGGCATGGCGTGATAAAGCACACCGTCGACCATCGAGAGTGCCAGCAGCGCGATGACAAGGGCACCACCGAGCACTCGCCTGTCGAAAAGCGAATCGACTGAACGCAGCGGAAATCGCGCTTTCACCAGTAGAGTCGCCAGACCGCCGCCGATGACCAGCAGCCCTGCAATCCCCCACTCGACCAGCAACTGCAGAAAAGCGTTGTGCGCTTGGACGAATCGCTTTCTAGCAAAGAACTCGTTGATGACATCGCCACCCCAGCCGAACCAGGGCTTTTCAACGACCAACTTCCACTGCAATGACCAGATTCGCAGGCGCCCAGTGCTAAGGGAGTTGACCGTACTGGCCTCCTCCGAACGCGCTAGCGCGGATAGCCACCCCAGCCCTGAGTCATAGACAGGAAACAGAGCCGCTAGAAGCAGCGCCAGCAAAAGCCCGATCAGCGCCCAGCGGAGTCTTTGCGATGAATAGAACCCGCGGAAAGCGAACAGCATGAAAGCCACACCAGCGGCGGAAGCGACGAATGCACCACGCCCACCCGACCAGAGCAAGAGGCCAGCGGCAACGACATAGGCCAGCCAGAACAGTAGAAATGCTCTGCCTTCGCAAGCCAGGAAAGCCCACAGGCAAAGGATTATGGCGGGACAGAGGAAATACCCGATGTGGCGGATATGTTTGAACAATGGCGGATTGAGGAACCAGTCGTACATGGACGGCTCCTCAAGGCGAAGCCAGAAGACCGAAACGACGACCAGATAAATGATCGCCATTGCAGCCAGGCCGGAGGCGACCCACAACGGCGCCTTGGCGTCGTGTCGAAACCAGCCAAGCAGGCAGCCAGCGAAAGCGATATGACCCAGGACCTCGAGCGCACGCCAGGCACTGATGGCTCCGGTACCCGATTGCACTGCTGCGAAGGTCGAGGGAAGTTGGACCAGCAGCACCGCGAGCAGCCACGCCGCCAATGCTTCCGCGGCCCTCGCGCCTAGACCGAAGGCGATCAGCCCCAGCACCACGCTGAAGGATTCGAACAACAGAATCTCTCGATGGAAGCGCTGGAGATCGCTGCCGGTCCCCAGCAGCAACCAGGAAAAGAGAAGAATCAGCGACGCACGAAAACAACGCCTGGCCGTATGAGCTTCGAAACGGGCCATACGCCAGAGAAGCACTATCAGCCAAAGCGCATGGGCCAACAGGAACTGTAGGACCAGCCAGGACCAAGGCTCTAGTCGCTCGGAGAGGATGGGCAGCAATCCGCCGAACAAAGAAAGCAGCCACATGCCAGCAAGGCCGAACCCGGCCGACCGCGAGACGTCGGGTACGGCGCGCCATACGGATACACCCAGCAGGAACAACTGGAATGCTGTGATCGGAGGGAAATAGAAGAGCTCAAGCGAGGCCTGAAGGAAAAGCCCGAGGAAAGCAAAAGTACCTACAACGGACCAACCCGAGATGGCCGAGCCCTTGCCCAGCCGCACCACTCCATCCATGGAGATTCCACCTTAGTGAACATACCGATTCCGATATGCCACTATTCTCGCGACATCCTCGTCTCGAGGCAATTGCTGCTGGGCGGGAATGCCCTTTTCATCGAGGCTGACGCTCAGGATGCGTTGACTGGCCGCTTCATACCAGGTGATCCGATCACGGCAGCGCAGGCCGATATCCTTGGAGGCCAACAGCTCTCCTATACGATCCTCGCGAATGCGCAGACGCCCTTGTGCATCGACCTCGTAGTAGGAGGCGGCTTGTTGGGCAATTTCCACTTCGCTGACAGTTCTGTAGTCGCTAGTTGCATGGAACCGAATACCGGTTTCCACCACCAGACAGGCGTCCTGGGGCGTTAGCGTAAATTCTCCGGTGCGCACATACCCCTCAACAGCACCACGCACATCGAGAAGCGATACCTGCTCAGAAACAGATGAGGAACTCGTAACAGGCCGGCCATTTTTGTAAGTGGTCGCGGCAAGCACGATGCGGTTTTGTCGATCACTCAGGATATTGGCCCCATGCCCAAAGCCGGAAATCTGCACGGGCTGGCCATCGAGCATGACAACGGACTCCACGTCCCCAAGCCCTTCGCCGTGATCGGATAGAACCAACACAAGCGCATCATCGAGCATGCCTTTTTTGCGCAAGCCACTCATCAATTGCCCAACCTGATGATCAACAGCAGTCAGCGCCTCCAACTGCTGCGCCAAGAACGAATTCTCGCGCTGCACCTTCGCTCGTGCATGCCTGGTTTTGAATGGGAAATGTGCTGACTCGAAGTGAACCGCCAGAAACAGCGGTCTATCGACCGTGGAAGAATTGAGCACCGACTGAACAAAACCGTCCGACGAATAGTTGGTATGGGCTGCCGAGTTGATATAGGAGTACGGCAGCAAAATTCGCCCCAGCCGAGTCTGAAGCAGTAGATTGTTCAATGGCGTGTCAGTCGGTGCCTGCAGAACAAAATCCAGTACCCCTGGTTTGGGCCCAACAACCTGATCGAAACCGAAGCTCTCATCAATATTGGAGAAACGCCGCTCATCGATGGCAAACACCGCACGATAGCCTTTACTCCGCAGTTCGGCCGGCAATAAACCGTCTTTCTGCACATGATCCATGTTGCGCAAGTTGAAAACGGCACCGTGCTCGCTAGGCGAGCGACCACTCAGCAAAGAGACCCATGCTGGGAAAGTACGCCCCAATGGCGTGTAAGCTCTCGTGTAATGGGTAGCATGAACCGTTTCCTGCGCGAGATTTGGCAGTAGATCAAGACTCCGATCGAATACATCTCCCGATAGAGAGTCCACGCCGATGATAATGACGTTTCGCTTGCTGGTAGCGTTGATCGACACTGCCCCCGAAAGACTTAACAGCCCCAGAGAAAAGCCGCCGCAAATCAAAACCCCGGCCAGGACGCTAAAGTGTCGAGCGCCATATACGCGTATGTAGACGAACACCAGCAACGCAACGAATATGCCCAGCAGAATCTTGCCGAGCAAGGCAGAGTCAAGCGTCGACAAAGTGATGGAATAGTTGGAGCGTGGGAAAAACCAAGCATTGGTGGATACAAGCAACATCCATCCGAAAAGCAAGGCAACCAATAAGGAAAGTGCTGGAGAGACACCCAGCAATCTGGCTAATCCGCGCGCCAGCCAAGTAAAGCAAGCCAGAGCAGCGGCACAAAGGATGGTGTTCGTCATCAGGAAAAGCAGCAGGTCTTCCCGCACTGTTGGTGATAATAGCGCTTCATCCAGGAGCATTCGCACCCGCGAATCGCCAATTGAAAGTGGACTAGGCTCCAGAAGCATGGGGAGGAAGTACAAGCCAAGGAACCCGCCCCACGCTATCCACCTTTTAAATGCCACTATTAGCACCTGCTTTATCGAACTTACACCGTACAAAAGAAAAACGCCCTGCATGGCAGGGCGTCTTCGAATACCGATAAGGCTATGCCTTATTAACGGCACTCAGCCGGAACGTACTTAGCATCAGAAGTAGTAGCACACTTCCAGGTGACAGGGCCGCCAGAGGCTTGGCTAGGAGTCAGCGTCAGAGTGACGCCGCCCGCCTTAGCAGTGGTCACTACAGTAATCTCGCCAGTATCACACTTCACCGACGAAACGTTATCAGTAGCAGTAGTGATATCAGTGAAGCCCTTACAAGAGTTTGCATCAATCTTGTTATTGCTCGCGATATTCTCACCAACTGTGGCCTTGACGCCAGATGCCAGAACCAGAGCTTCCGATACACGGGCACGGATGGTGTAGTCCTGATAGGCCGGCAGAGCGATGGCAGCCAGGATACCGATGATCGCAACCACGATCATGAGTTCGATCAGGGTAAAGCCTTTCTGAGCGTTCATATAACTCTCCTTGGAATGGGGTACGGTCTGTCGACCTGACTGGATCAAAGCACAAGCTGTGCCAAAACCGAAATAGCGCGAATTCCAGCGTCAACAGTCCATCACAAGTCAGCTGGCGAGCCCGAACCGGCAACAACTGACAAAAAATGGCACTCCCTGGGCAGGCATTTGGCACTAAATGGCAGGTGAGTTATAAGAACTGCACATTTTCTTTCGGCCCTTCCTCCATGAACGATCAAGTCGTCCTCTCCGGTCTCGCCCGCCAACTGGTGATTGCCGAGCTGCTCGATGAGAAGAGTGCGCAACAGGCTCAGCAGCAGGCACAGCGCAACAAGCTATCGCTGGTGACCTATCTGGTGCAGAACAAGCTGGTCAAGAGCCGCCCGCTGACCGAACTGGCCGCCGACCAGTTCGGCATCGCCTATTTCGATTTGGGCAGTATCGATAGAGATAGCATTCCCAAAGATCTGGTCAGCGAAAAGCTGGTGCGACAACACCGGGTCATTCCATTGTGGCGCCGAGGCAACAAGCTGTTCGTTGGCTTGTCCGACCCCACCAACCACCAGGCCGTCACCGATGTCCAGTTCAGCACGGGCCTGACCACCGAGGCCATACTGGTTGAGGACGACAAACTCGGCGATGCCATCGAAAAACTCTTCGAAAGTCCCACAGGAGGGCTAGATTCTCTCGCCGACGTCGACCTGGAAGGACTGGATATCGAGAGTGGCGACGCAGAGCGTAAGGAAGAGAGCATTGGCGGCGACGCCGACGACGCTCCCGTAGTGCGCTTCGTCAACAAGATGCTGCTGGATGCCATCCGAGGCGGCTCATCAGACTTGCACTTCGAACCCTACGAAAAGATCTACCGCGTGCGCTTCCGCACCGACGGCATGCTGCACGAGGTCGCCAAGCCGCCGATCCAGTTGGCCAGCCGTATCTCCGCACGCTTGAAGGTCATGGCCGGGCTGGACATTTCCGAGCGCCGCAAGCCGCAGGACGGCCGCATCAAGATGCGAGTGTCGAAGACCAAGTCCATCGACTTCCGGGTCAACACTCTGCCCACCCTGTGGGGCGAGAAGATCGTGATGCGGATTCTCGACTCGGCCAGCGCGCAAATGGGCATTGACGCATTGGGCTACGAGGACAACCAGAAGCAACTCTATCTGGAGGCGCTGAAACAGCCACAAGGCATGATCCTGGTAACCGGCCCCACCGGTTCGGGCAAGACGGTATCCCTGTATACCGGCCTGAATATCCTCAATACCCCGGACATCAACATTTCCACTGCTGAAGACCCGGTGGAGATCAACCTGGAAGGCATCAACCAGGTCAACGTGAATCCCAAGCAGGGCATGGATTTCTCCACAGCCTTGCGCGCGTTTCTGCGGCAGGACCCGGATGTGATCATGGTCGGCGAGATCCGCGACCTGGAAACCGCCGAGATCGCGATCAAGGCCGCGCAGACCGGGCACATGGTGATGTCCACCCTGCACACCAACAGCGCCGCGGAAACCCTGACCCGCCTGCTGAACATGGGCGTGGCCTCGTTCAACCTGGCTACCTCGGTCAACCTGATCATTGCCCAGCGTCTGGCACGCAAGTTGTGTTCGGCTTGCAAGAAGGAGCACGAAGTTCCGCGCGAAGCCCTGCTCCATGAAGGCTTCCCGGAAGACAAGATCGGCACCTTCAAGCTCTACTCGCCAGTGGGGTGTGAAAATTGCAACGGTGGCTACAAGGGCCGCGTGGGTATTTATGAAGTGGTTAAAATCACGCCGGCGCTGCAGCGGATTATCATGGAGGAAGGCAACTCCATTCAGATCGCCGAACAAGCCCGCAAAGAAGGCTTCAATGATCTGCGCACCTCGGGCCTGCTGAAAGCCATGAATGGCATCACCAGCCTCGAGGAAGTCAACCGCGTGACCAAGGATTAATCCATGGCGGAAAAAGCGTTGAAAACCAGTGTCTTCACCTTCGAAGGCATGGACCGAAAGGGTGGCAAAGTCAAAGGGGAGCTTTCGGGCACCAATACTGCCTTGGTCAAAGCACAGCTGCGCAAGCAGGGCATCAACCCAACCAAGGTTCGTAAGAAGGGCATGTCCCTGCTAGGCAAGGGCAAGAAGATTAAGCCCATGGACATTGCCCTCTTTACTCGCCAGATGGCGACCATGATGCAATCGGGTGTGCCCTTGCTGCAGTCCTTCGACATCATCGGCGAAGGTTTCGACAATCCGAACATGCGCAAACTGGTCGAAGACATCAAACAGGAAGTTGCCGCCGGTAACAGCCTGGCCAACTCCCTTCGCAAGAAGCCAATGTATTTCGATGACCTGTACTGCAACCTAGTCGATGCCGGTGAGCAGTCCGGCGCACTGGAAACCTTGCTGGATCGAGTCGCGACTTATAAGGAAAAAACTGAGTCGCTGAAAGCCAAGATCAGGAAGGCGATGACCTATCCAATTGCGGTCATCGTAGTCGCCATTGTGGTATCGGCAATCCTACTGATTAAAGTTGTACCGCAATTCCAGTCAGTATTCTCCAGTTTTGGTGCAGAGCTTCCTGCCTTCACAAGAATGGTGATCAGTCTTTCTGAAATGCTGCAAAAGTGGTGGCTAATCGTACTAATCGCCATGTTTGCCGCCGCCTTTGCTCTGCGAGAGTTCCACCGACGTTCAGAGAAGTTCAGAGACTCGGTTGATCGAAGCGTACTCAAGCTCCCTATTGTTGGGGGGATTCTCTACAAGTCAGCTGTTGCCCGTTACGCGCGCACGCTCTCAACCACCTTTGCCGCCGGCGTGCCCTTAGTAGAAGCGCTTGATTCGGTGTCTGGCGCCACTGGCAATGTCGTATTTCGCAATGCCGTATCCAAGATCAAGCAAGACGTGTCGTCTGGTACTCAACTTAACTTTTCCATGAGAACGACCGGCATATTTCCTACGATGGCCGTGCAGATGGCTGCAATCGGTGAAGAGTCGGGCTCGCTCGATGCCATGCTCGACAAGGTCGCAAACTACTACGAGGAGGAGGTCGACAACGCCGTCGACAACCTCACGACCCTGATGGAGCCCATGATCATGGCTGTACTGGGTATTCTCGTCGGCGGTCTTGTCATCGCCATGTACCTGCCCATCTTCCAACTCGGTCAAGTCGTCTAATACATGCCCGCACTTGAATTCCTGGCCAGCCACGCGCTGGCCTTTGTTTTGTGTGCTGCCCTCCTCGGCCTTCTGGTCGGCAGCTTTCTCAACGTAGTCATCCACCGCCTGCCGAAAATGCTGCAACTCGACTGGGAGCAGCAGGCCAGGGACACGCTCGCTCTTCCGCATCCCGAAAAGCGCGAAACCTACAACCTCATCCTGCCCAACTCGCATTGCCCGCATTGCGACCATGAGATTCGCCCCTGGGAGAACATCCCGGTGGTGAGCTACCTGGCGCTTCGCGGCAAGTGCTCTTCCTGCAAGGCGCCGATCAGCGCGCGTTATCCGTTGATCGAGGTGGCCACCGCCCTCCTCTCTGCTTTCGTTGCCTGGCACTTCGGTTTCACCTGGCAGGCGGGCGCGATGTTGCTGTTGAGCTGGGGCCTTCTTGCGATGAGCATGATCGATGTCGATCACCAACTGCTGCCCGATGCGCTGGTGCTTCCGTTGCTCTGGCTCGGTCTGATCGTCAATGCCTTCGGCCTCTTTACCTCGCTGAGCGATGCGCTTTGGGGCGCGGTTTTCGGCTACCTCAGCCTGTGGACGGTGTTCTGGGTGTTCAAGCTGGTGACCGGCAAGGAAGGCATGGGCTATGGCGACTTCAAGCTGCTGGCCATGCTCGGCGCCTGGGGTGGCTGGCAGGTGCTGCCGCTGACCATCCTGCTCTCCTCGCTGGTTGGGGCGGTGCTGGGCGTTATCATGCTGCGCCTACGCAATGCCGAGAGCGGCACGCCTATCCCCTTCGGGCCCTACCTGGCCATCGCCGGCTGGATTGCGCTGCTCTGGGGTGATCAAATAACCACTTCCTATCTGCAGTTCGCCGGTTTCCGCTGATCTTTCCTCGCTGCCTTTTGCTGGGTCCCCGCGTTCGCGGGGATGACCGCGGGCTCGGGGCTCGCGGGCCGGCACGAGGAGTACGATGAAACCCTGGATCCTTGGCCTCACCGGCGGCATCGGCAGCGGCAAGAGCGCCGCCGCCGCGCATTTCGCCAGCCTGGGCGTGCATACGGTGGATGCCGACCATGCCGCGCGCTGGGTGGTCGAACCCGGCCGGCCCGCGCTGGCGAGCATTGTCGAACGCTTCGGCGAGAGCATGCTGCAAGCCGATGGCACCCTGAACCGCGCCGCCCTGCGCGAGCGCATCTTCCAGTCACCTGAGGAGCGCCGCTGGCTGGAGCTGCTGCTGCACCCGCTCATTGGCCAGGAGATCGCCGCCAACCTCGAGCAGGCGCAGTCTCCTTACGCCATCCTCGTTTCGCCGCTGCTGGTCGAGTCCGGACAACGGCAGATGACCAAGCGCATCCTCGTGGTCGACACCCCGGAACACCTGCAATTGGAGCGCACCATGCGTCGGGACAGCGTTCCCGAGGAGCAGGTCCGCGCCATCCTCAAGGCGCAGGCGCAGCGCGACGAACGCCTGAAGCATGCCGACGAAGTACTGCTCAACGACAGCGACCTCGGCCACCTGCAGCGCGAAGTGGAGCGCTTGCACGATTTCTATCTGAACCTGCGTGGAGGACGCCCATGAGCCAGCCCCTGACAGTCGAATGCCCCACCTGCGGCGCCCCGGTGGAGTGGAGCGCGAAGAGCGCCAACCGCCCCTTCTGCTCCGATCGCTGCAAACTGATCGACCTCGGCGCCTGGGCCGCCGAGGAGCACGCCATTCCCGGCAACGACCTGGAGGACGACGTGTTCTCCACCGAGCTGGATGCGCCGCCGCTGCGCGGGCATTGATCGGCACCGCGCCAAAGCGTTCGCGAGCAAGCTCGCTCCTACGGGGAGCGAGCTCTAGCTCTCCATCACGGCCGCATGAAGGCGTAGTCGCGCTCTTCGTCGAGGTTGTCGGCGAGGAAGTGGAGTTCGTGTGCGAGGTCCTCTTCACTACGAACCTGGGCGTTACTCTGTACCACCGCGCTCAGCAAGGCGCGTAGCACCAGCTGCGTGTCCATCCCTGCAGCCTCCGCTTCGAGCAGCAGATCGTGAAGGCGTTGCTCGGCCCAGCTGTGAATGCTCATGGCGGTCTCCGTGGCTATGGCGCGCAGAGTTTCCCGGCGCGGCGCCGGCAGCGAACTGACCTGGATCAATCTTCGGAAAGGGATGCGCCCGGCGAATCAGGCGCCATCACGACGGACCATTGGAATCGTCGTCCTTGCTCTCGTCCTTCCACGGCGCCTGCAGGTAGCGGGTGCGATTGAAGGTTTCCAGCCAGTCCGGATAGAAGACCACCAGGGCGGTGACGACCATGCCGTTGATGAAGGCTTCCGGGAACATCACCAGCCACAGGTAGCCGATGAAGTCCTCGAGCCAGGGCGGCATCGGGAAGATCCCGTCCATCCACAAAAGCCCCAATCCCAGAAGAATGCTGCACAAGGCAGCCAGCGCCGCCGGGAAGAAGCCAGAGCAGAAGATGTAGACGAACAGGTTACGCGGCTGGCGGCGCTCCACGTAGATCGCCGCCAGCTCGGTGATGGTCACCGGCACCAGCACC
This sequence comes from Pseudomonas knackmussii B13, assembly GCF_000689415.1. Classification (NCBI taxonomy): domain Bacteria; kingdom Pseudomonadati; phylum Pseudomonadota; class Gammaproteobacteria; order Pseudomonadales; family Pseudomonadaceae; genus Pseudomonas; species Pseudomonas knackmussii. The sequence goes on from NZ_HG322950.1 coordinate 4,998,877, forward strand.
AGAAGCACGCCGTTGACGCCCATGGCCGCCCAGTCCTGGCGACCGAGCAGGCACAAGCCGGTTTGCGCGGCCAGGCCGACGAGGAACGCCAGCGGCCAGTCGAGCAGCAGGGTCACGGCGGTCATGCCGATGAAGTGGAAGGACACCCCGGACGCGAAGTCGCGCCGCACCAGCCAAAGCAGGAACAGCGCCAGCATGGTGCCGAACACCAGGTGCTGGCGGCGGAAGTCGCTGATCAACTCAACCCAAGGGGCGCGCCAGGCAGCGAACGCCAGCGCCGGCAAATAGATCGCCCAGCCCAGCTCCAGGCTTTGCGCGGAGAGCAGCTGGGCGGCGATCACTGCGGTGCGCGCTCCAGGGCGTCACGAAGTTTTGGAGCGGCCGCAAAAGCCTGGCTCGAAACCACCTTGCCGTGCTCCAGGGTTACCCACAGCACGCCGTCTTCGGGAACCTGGTAATGGCTGACCACGCGCGACTCGCGGTCGAGCAGCACGCGGTAGTTGTAATCGCGCATGGCGGGCAAGGCGAACATCTTCGCGATCAGCGAAGGCATCTTGCTGATGTCGGCGACGAACACCGCGTGGCGCTGCTCCAGGTAATCCTTCGGCAGGCCATCCAGCGCCGCCTTGACCAGCTTGCCGCCCGCCATGTCGCGGGCGACGAGGAGGATGCGCAGGTCGTCGTTTTGCGTGTACGGCTTGTCGTACTGGTCGAGCAGCGTCCAGCCCGCCGGCGCGCCCTCCTCCGCAGCCATCCCCAGCAGGGGCACCAGCGACAACAGCAATACCATGCAGATTTTTTTCATGTGTCAGGCTCCAACTGAGTAAACCAGGATGTCGTCGCGCCGCCCCCAGTCGCGTTGCGCCTCCCAGAAGTCCAGCGCCTCGGGGGCGTCGCGCAGGACGAATACGTGGGATTTGCCGATGCCCAGTGCGGCAAGCCGCGCCAGCGCTTCGTCGAGCAGCAGGCGAGCGTAACCGCTTCCGCGATGCGGCAGGTCCACTACAAGGTGCTGCAAATAGCCGCGGCGACCGTCGTGACCGACCAGCAGGCTACCGATCACCACACCATCGACCTCCATCAACAGGCTCAGGTCGGGGTTGCGCGCAAGATAAGCAGCGAAGGGTTCGTACTCGTCGTCGCGGCGCAACTGGATGCCGGGCGTACGCTTCCAGAGCGCGACTAACGCGGCATGATCGGCGGCGGTGACGCTGCGCAGGCGCATGGCGGAACTCCTCGGCGAAATCGCCATAGTGTACACAGCGACTGGCATTCGGACCGGCGCCGCGCAGGCCCGGGTCGACGCAGGCTAAGCTTGGGGCATGAACGAGACCGACTATCTGTACCTGCTGCGGCGCCAGGCGGAACTCGCCAACGATTTCCTCTCCAATGCGCGCAAGTGGGAGCGGGAGTGCTGGATTTGCCAGCGACTGCTGCAGACGCTCCAGGTGGACTATCACCAGGACGAGTTCGTCGAGCCGGAGCAGCAGCCGCCGGACGTGCTGTTTCGCGACGCCTGCTTCGAGGTGTTCCTCGTCCTCGACGAAGGCCGCCGGCTGAACGAGGAATGGCGCGATGAGCTGCAGCGCCGACGCCTGGCGCAAAGCCTGCGTCAGCTGATTCGCCGCGAGCAGAAACCGCAACGGATCAACTGCAGTGAATTGCAGCGACGCCTAGCCCCGACCCTGCGCAAGAAGGCGCAGAACTACGGCGAACGCGGGATCGATCCGGGCGAGCTCGACCTGCTCGCCTTCGTCAGCCTCAAGCGTGACACGCCGGACTTCAACACCCCTTTTCCGCCGCCCACGGAGTACCTGCGCCAGGGCTGGCGCTCACTGTCGCTGGTCGGGCCGAACTTCGCCCGGGTGATCTTCGCCAACCGCAACGCGCCCGAATTCCTGCGCGATAACCTCGGCCGCGTGATCCTGCTGGATAACGGCGTCGGAATTTGACCAGCGAGTCGGATTGAGCGGCGCCGGGCGTCCGACTAGAATGCTCGACATTAGAAACGGAGGCCGCCCATGCCCAGTCGCTTGAGCCCCGAAGACCAGAAGAAGGTCGAGCAGTACCTGAGCTCGCCTGTTCACCAAGTCGAGCGTGCACCTTTCAAGCCCTGGCTGATGATGGCCGGGCTCACCCTCGTGGTCATCGCCCTGGGACTGCTCAGCCGCCTCCTGGCCTATCTGGTGAACTGACTCACCGCCCGGCCCGCACAGGATTCCCCAAGCTATGAGAATGTCCCATGTCCCATCGTATCGTGATCGTCGGCGGCGGCGCCGGCGGGCTGGAGCTCGCGACCCGTCTTGGCCGTACCCTGGGTAAGAAAGGCAAGGCGCAGGTCACCCTGGTCGACGCCAACCTCACCCACATCTGGAAACCCCTGCTGCACGAAGTCGCCGCTGGCTCGCTCAACTCCTCGGAGGATGAGCTGAACTACGTCGCCCAGGCGAAATGGAACCACTTCGAGTTCCAGCTCGGCCGCCTCAGTGGCCTGGAGCGCGCGACCAAACGCATCCAGCTCGCCGCCACCCTCGATGAAGATGGCCGTGAACTGCTACCTGCGCGCACCCTGAGCTACGACACCCTGGTCCTGGCCATCGGCAGCACGACCAACGACTTCGGCACCGCCGGGGCTGCGCAGCACTGCATCTTCCTCGACACCCGCGAGCAGGCCGAGCGCTTCCACAAGCAGCTGCTCACCCACTACCTGCGCGCCCACGCCAACCGCGACAAGGACGACCAGATCAGCGTCTCCATCGTCGGCGCCGGCGCCACGGGTGTTGAGCTGTCGGCGGAACTGCACCACGCCGCCCGCGAACTGGCTGCCTACGGGCTGAACGGCATCCAGCCGGAAAACATGCGCATCACCCTGATCGAGGCGGGTCCGCGCGTGCTGCCGGCGCTGCCCGAGCGCATCAGCCAGCCGGTGCACCGCACCCTGGAGAAGCTCGGTGTGCGCGTGATGATCGGCGCGCCGGTCAAAGAGGTCACCGCCGAGGGCCTGAAGACCGCGAACGGCGAGTTCATTCCCGCCAGCCTCAAGGTCTGGGCCGCCGGCATTCGCGCTTCGAGCCTGCTGAAAGACCTGGACGGCCTGGAGAGCAACCGCATCAACCAGTTGGTCGTGCGCCCGACGCTGCAGACCACTCGCGACGACGACATCTTCGCCTTCGGCGACTGCGCCGCCTGCCCGCTCGGCGATGGCAGCGAGCGCACTGTTCCGCCGCGCGCCCAGGCTGCACACCAGCAGGCTTCGCTGCTGGCCAAGGCCATCGCGGCGCGCCTGGAGAGCAAGCCCCTGCCGGAGTACAAGTACACCGACTACGGCTCGCTGATCTCGCTGTCGCGTTTCAGTGCGGTGGGCAACCTGATGGGTAACCTGATGGGCAGCGTGAAGCTGGAAGGTTGGCTGGCGCGGATGTTCTACGTGTCGCTGTACCGCATGCACCAGGTGGCGCTGTACGGCCTCACCCGCACGACGCTGATGATGATCGGCGATCGCATCGGGCGGAGCACCGAGCCGCGGCTGAAGCTGCACTGACCGCGGCGCCGCGGCAATTGTAGGAGCGAGCTTGCTCGCGAACCCGGCCCCGCTGCGGCGCCATTCGCGAGCAAGCTCGCTCCTACGAAAAGCGCAGAACGCAGGCACAAAAAAGCCGCCCCGAGGGGCGGCTTTTTCGTTGCCGGTGCGCCTGTTACAGCAGGCCCATCAGCGCATGGCCGGGGAGCACGCGGAAGTCGATCGACATCATCACGCTCAGCGCGCTGATGACGATGATCGAGAACGCGAACAGCTTGCGCGCCCACAGGCGGTCGTCTTCGGCCTTGAAGCCGGAGACGGCGATGAACGCCCACCAGGCGCTGACCGCCAGGGCCACCACCAGGTAACCGTAGCCGGCGAAGCCGGTCAGGGTCAGCAGCAGGGTGGCGGCGCCGAAGGCCAGCACGTAGTAGAGGATCTGCCGCTTGGTCGCTTCGATGCCACGGGCCACCGGCCAGACCGGGATGCCCGCGGCCTGGTAGTCGGCCAGGCGGAAGATGGCGATCGCGTAGGAGTGCGGCATCTGCCAGAGGCAGAAGATCAGCAGCAGCACCGCCGCGCCCATGTCGAAATGGCCGCTGGCGGCGCAGTAGCCGACCACCGGTGGCATGGCTCCGGAGAGACTGCCGACCAGGGTGCCGTACACCGAGCTGCGCTTGAGCCACAGGCTGTAGAAGCCGACGTAGACAATGAAGCCGAACGCTGCGAGCAGGGTCGCCTGCACGTTGGTCTTCCACCACAGCAGGCCGAAGCCTGCCATGCCGAGCACCACGCCATGGGCCAGGGCGGCCTTCAGCGAGATCTGCCCGGTCACCAGAACGCGCCCGCGGGTGCGTTCCATGTGGCGGTCGATGTCACGGTCGATGCAGTTGTTCAGCACGCACCCGCTGGCCACCACGAGGGACAGGCCGATCACCGTCGCCAGCAGCAGCATCGGGTCGACGCTGCCGCGGGCGGCGAGGAAGACCCCCCCCGCCACGGCGATCAGGTTGCCGAAGATGATCCCCGGTTTGGCGATCAGAAGGTAACGCTTGAGTTTCACGTCATTGGCCTCAGTGCATCGGCGCCATCATGAGGAAGTCGGCGCTGTAGATGATCCACAGCGACAGACCCACGACCAGCAGGATGACGATCAGCGTGAAGATGAACGCCATGACGTTCCAGCGGCCTTCCGAGGACAGGTTCATGTGCAGGAAGCACACGAGGTGCACTACTACCTGAACCAGGCCGAGGATGACCATGGTGAGGACGGTCGCGTGACGCGAGAAGCTGCCGTCCATGACCATGTAGAACGGGATCGCGGTCAGGATCACCGACAGCACGAAGCCGATCGCGTAGGAACCCAGGCTGCCGTGGCCGGCGCCATGGGAATCGTGTGCAGCAGCGCTCATTACAGGGCCCCCATCAGGTAGACGACGGTGAATACGCAGATCCAGACGATGTCCAGGAAGTGCCAGAACAGGCTCAGGCACATCATCCGGGTGTTGGTCTGCGGGGTCAGGCCGCGGGTAGCGATCTGCGCCATCAGCACCAGCATCCACAGCAGGCCGGCGGTCACGTGCATACCGTGCATGCCGACCAGGGTGAAGAAGGACGACAGGAAGGCGCTACGCTGCGGGCCGAAGCCTTCGGCGATCAGGTGGTGGAACTCGTTGAGCTCCATGCCGATGAACGCGGCACCGCAGAGGAAGGTCAGGCCCAGCCAGGCGATGGCCTTGCCCTTGGCGCCCTTGTTCGCGGCCAGCATGGCCAGGCCGTAGGTGCAGGAGGAGATCAGCAGGATCGCGGTTTCGACGGCCACGTACGGCAGTTCGAAGATGTCCTTGCCGCTGGGGCCGCCGGCCGTATGGCCGACGAGCACAGCGTAAGTAGCGAAGACACTGGCGAACAGGATGCAGTCGGTCATCAGGTACAGCCAGAAGCCGAATACCGTCATGCCACCCGTATCGTGGTGTTCGTGGTCGTGATCGTGGTCATGCCCCGTTTCGTGGGCGACCGAGTGTTGGCTCAATACTGCCGAAGACATGGTTTAGACCTGTTTGGCGAGTTGCTGGAAGTGGCGGTTCTCGATGCGCTCGATCTCGTCCGGCTGGACGTAGTAGTCCAGGTCGGTGACGTAGCTGCGCACGATGACGGAGGCGATCATGCCGACGAAGCCGACGCCTACGAGCCACCAGATGTGCCAGATCGCTGCGAAGCCGAAGATGAAGGCACCCAGGGCGATGGAGAAGCCCGCTGCGGTGTTTTTCGGCATGTGGATCGGCTTGTACGAGGCCGGAGCCTGGTAGGCGCGACCGTTCTGCTTCATCTCGTGGAAGGCGTCGATGTCACGCACGACCGGCAGTTCGGCGAAGTTGTAGTACGGCGGCGGCGAGGAAGTGGACCATTCCAGGGTACGGCCGCCCCACGGGTCGCCGGTCACGTCGGCCAGAGCCTTGCGGTTCTTGATCGAGACGAACAGCTGGATCAGCTGGCAGGCGATGCCGCAGAAGATCAGCACGGCGCCGAAGAAGGCCACGACCAGGTACGGCTTCCACATCGGGTTGTCGTAGTGGTTCAGGCGACGGGTCATGCCCATGAAGCCGAGGATGTACAGCGGCATGAAGGCCACGTAGAAGCCGACCAGCCAGCACCAGAAGGAGCGCTTGCCCCACTTCTCGTCCAGCTTGAAGCCGAAGGCTTTCGGGAACCAGAAGACGAAGCCGGCCAGGTAGCCGAACACCGCACCACCGATGATGGTGTTGTGGAAGTGGGCGATCAGGAACAGGCTGTTGTGCAGCAGGTAGTCAGCGCCAGGAATGGCCAGCAGAACGCCGGTCATGCCACCGATGCTGAAGGTGATGATGAAGCCCAGGGTCCACAGGATCGGGGTATCGAAACGCAGACGACCGCGATAGATGGTGAACAGCCAGTTGAACAGCTTCACGCCGGTCGGGATGGAGATCAGCATGGTCGCAACGCCGAAGAAGCCGTTGACGTCGCCGCCCGAACCCATGGTGAAGAAGTGGTGCAGCCACACGGTGAAGCCGAGGAAGGTGATCGCGGCGCTCGCCCACACCATCGAGGTGTAGCCGAACATGCGCTTGCCGGCGAAGGTCGAGGTGACTTCGGAGAAGATACCGAAAGCCGGCAGGATCAGGATGTACACTTCAGGATGGCCCCAGGCCCAGAAGAGGTTGATGTACATCATGGCGTTGCCGCCCAGCTCGTTGGTGAAGAAGTGCATGTCGAAGTAACGATCCAGCGACAGCAGGCCCAGGGCAGCGGTCAGGATCGGGAACGACGCAACGATCAGGACGTTGGCGAAGGTGCAGGTCCAGGTGAAGATCGGCATCTGCATCAGCTTCATGCCCGGCGTACGCATCTTGAACACGGTCACCAGGAAGTTGATGCCGGTCAGCAGCGTACCCATACCGGATATCTGCAGTGCCCAGATGTAGTAGTCCACACCCACGCCCGGGCTGTAGGCCAGCTCGGACAGCGGCGGGTAGGCCGACCCAGCCGGTACGGGCGAATTCGCCCAGGCCCAGGGATACGTTGACCAGCATCGCACTGACCACCAGCAGCCAGAAGCTGAGGGAGTTCAGGAACGGGAAGGCAACGTCACGGGCACCGATCTGCAGCGGCACGGCCAGGTTCATCAGACCGGTCATGAAGGGCATGGCCATGAAGATGATCATGATCATGCCGTGAGCGGTGAAGATCTGGTCGTAGTGTTCAGGCGGCAGGAAGCCTTTGTTGGCGCCTTCGGCCAGGGCCAGCTGGCCGCGCATCATGATGGCGTCGGCAAAGCCGCGCAGCAGCATGATCAGGGCGACGATGATGTACATCACGCCGATTTTCTTGTGGTCGATGGAGGTCAGCCATTCGGTCCACAGGTAGGTCCACTTGCGGTAGTAGGTGATCGCGCCGAAGACGCCGAGGCCCACCAGGGCGACGACGGCCAGCGTGATCATGATGATCGGCTCGTGATAGGGCACGGCCGACAGAGTCAGTTTCCCGAACATCTGCGCGGTTACTCCTGGATACTCGGATTGGATTGCGTGGCAGCTTCGCCTTCGGCGTGCTCACCCTTGCCTTTGCCCATGGCCAGACCGGCACGCTCGTGCTTGGTCAGGATGTGCATGAACAGGTCGGGGGTGACCGAGGAGAAGTAGGTAGCCGGAACGTTTTCGCTCGGCTTGGCCAGCTCGGGGAAGCCTTCCTCGGTCAGGCCGGCTTGAGCGGTCTTGACCTTGGCGACCCAGTCCTGGAAGCCCTGCTCGGAAGTGGCGATGGCCTTGAACTTCATGCCGGAGAAGCCTGCGCCGCTGTAGTTCGCGGAGATACCGTCGAACACGCCTTCTTCGTTGGCGATCAGGTGCAGCTTGGTCAGCATGCCGGTCATGGAGTAGATCTGGCTGCCGAGCTGCGGGATGAAGAAGGAGTTCATCACGGTGTCAGCAGTGATCTGGAAGTTCACCGGGGTGTCTTTCGGGAACGCGATCTCGTTGACGGTGGCGATACCCAGGTCCGGGTAGATGAACAGCCACTTCCAGTCCAGCGAGACGGCCTGGATGGTCACCGGCTTGACGTCGGACTCCAGCGGACGGTACGGGTCCAGCTTGTGGGTCGACTCCCAGGTGATCCAGCCGAGGATGGCGATGATGATGCACGGGATCAGCCAGACCACGACCTCGATGCGGGTCGAGTGCGACCAGTCGGGCATGTAGGTGGCTTTGGTGTTGGATGCGCGGTATTTCCAGGCGAATGCCAGGGTCATGAAGATGACCGGCACTACCACGAGCAGCATCAGCAGGGTGCAGGTGATGATCAGCGACTTCTCGTCGGCGCCGATCTGCCCTTTCGGGTCGAACAGGACCATGTTGCAACCGCCCAGCGAGAGCAGGGGGAGCAGCAAGGACAATCTCTTCAGGTATCCAGAGTACTGGTCTATTTTCATCTTGCGGCCTTAATGGATGAACATAGCTACACCGCCCATGAGATTTACCCACGCAGGGTTCATGCTCGACGAACTGCCCGCCGCGACATCCAAGGCGCGACGTTAGTAGATCCATGGGGTAGCGAATCGGCGCTGCAAGAAGACAAGGCAAAAGGAACCCAGCCCGGCTCTCGCGAAGCGAAACCGATCCGTGTGCTGATTCGTTCCGTGTTATTCAGCGTGGTGGCACCTGCCCTGCCGGCTCCGAAAAACCGAGCACTGCCGGTACCTGATTCACGAGCGGATTGCCCTACTCGTTGTTGAGCAGAAACCCACTACAGTCAGCCCCTCGTTGTTATTCGGCACCACCCTGCGGCGAGTGCCTGCCACGGATCCGCGACGCTGGAACCGGGGCGCTATGGGGTCTTGAGTGAGCGGGCGGTATTACAAGACATTTCAGAAAGGACTGGCAAGGCCCTGCCGTCTCATTTTTAACAAGACATTATCGCCGCAGGGTTAAAAGTCGCCGGAAAAAGCGGCGAAGAAATGACCAATCCTGACGGATTACGAAAGGGTCTGCGGAGCGCTCTGAAGGCCAATTCCGAATGTCATCCAATTCTGTCAGAAGCCCCAATCGGCGCGGCATGGCGCCGGATTGTCACGTTTCAGCGAAGCGCCCTTTACCCCTCAAAATCGCCACCGCCAATGATCTCGATCAAGGTTGAATTCGACAGTCTCAGGAAGCTGTCGCAGCAGCTGCGACACAACGCCGCATCGCGCTGTCGCAGGGGGAAAAACCGTTTCAAACGGCAGGCACCGGACGGTCGAAACGCGACCCGAAATGGCCGTCAGGAAGGCTGACGAATCGGACGAGAAACATTAAATCGCGTGAATGTCAGCTTGAATGAATTTGTATTTCACCAATGTTTCAGCCCCTCCATGCTCCCCCTCACCTACCCCTGGGAGCCTTGCCATGAAAGCCATCCTCTTGCCCCTTCTCGCCGCCCTCACGCTACCGGCCCACGCCGAGGAGAAGATCCTCAACATCTATAGCTGGTCCGACTACGTCGGCCCCAAGGCGCTCAAGGCGTTCGAAGCGGAAACCGGCATCCGCGTGCACTACGACACCTTCGACAACGCCGACGTGCTGGAGAGCAAGCTGCTCACCGGCCATAGCGGCTATGACATCGTGGTGCCGGGCAGCGCCATGCTTGGCCGCGCCATCCAGGCCAAGGCCCTGCAGCCCATCGAGTTGAGCAAGATGTCCGGCTACGAGAACCTCGACAAACAGGTGCTAGCCAGCCTGCAGGGCGCCGATCCGGGCAACCAGTACGCCCTGCCCTACACCTGGGGCACCACGGGGCTGGCGATCAACCGGCAGGAAGTGGAGAAGCGCATCCCCAACCCGCCGCTGGACAGCTACGACCTGCTGTTCAAGCCCGAATACGCCAGCAAGCTGAAGGACTGCGGAATCTCGGTGATCGACTCGCCGCAGGAAGTCCTCAGCGTCGCCCTCCACTACCTGGGCAAGCCGCCCTACAGCAAGGACCCGGAAGACCTTCGCGCCGCCGGCAAGTTGCTCGGCGACCTGCATCCCAACCTGCGCTACATCGGCTTCGGCACCCAGAGCAGCGACCTGGCCAACGGCAATCTCTGCCTGGCGCTGACCTACAACGGCGACGCCGTCATCGCGCAGACCCAGGCACAGGCGGCGAAAAAGCCGTTCGACATCACGTACAGCATTCCCAAGGAAGGCACCTTGATGTGGGTGGATACCCTGGCCGTGCCGGTCGACGCGCCGCACCCGGACGCCGCGCGCGCCTTCATCGAATACATGATGCGCCCGCAATCAATGGCCGAACTGACCAATGCCATGTTCTTCGCCAACGCCAACCAGGCCGCCACACCCATGGTGGACAGCTCGATCACCGGCAACCCGGCGGTCTATCCGCCACAGCAGGTGCGTGACACCCTGTTCGGCGAGCAACTCATCCCCAGCCGGCTGCTGCGCGAGCGCCCCCGCCTGTGGGCAAGTTTCCGCACTCAGCACTGAGAGGAACCATGGGCCTGAAAATCGCCGACCGCTGGTTTGAACGTCGCACGCTGGACGACGGCATCACCCTGCTTTGGGAGCCCCACGTGCACCCCATGCTGCGCTGCAACATCTGGCACGTGCGCGGCCGCGACCGCGACCTGCTGGTGGATACCGGCATGGGCGTCGCCAGCCTGCGCGAGTCGGCCCGGGACCTTTTCCAGCGGCCCTTGGTGGCTGTTGCCACCCATAGCCACCTCGACCACATGGGCGGCCTGCACGAGTTCGACTGCCGCCTCTGCCATGCAGCGGAAGCAGGCGAGTTCCAGCAGCCGGACCAGGACGTGGGATTGGTTCTGGACCGGGAGCACTGGTTGGCCGAGTACATGGACGACCTGGACGACTCGCGCCTGGTGATAGACGCCCTGCCCTACGCCGGCTTCGACCCGGCCGGCTGGCGCCTGCGATCGGCGCCAGCCACCGGCCTGCTGGAAGAAGGCAGGGTCATCGACCTGGGCGATCGCAGCTTTGAGGTGCTTCACCTGCCCGGCCACTCGCCGGGCAGCATCGGCCTGTTGGAGCGAGCAAGCGGAACGCTGTTCTCCGGCGACGCCGTGTATGACGCCGGACTGCTCGACCAGATACCGGGAGCTGACGTGCCGACGTACCGCCGCACCATGCAACGCCTGCGCGAATTGCCAGTAACCCAGGTACATGCCGGACACGAAGCCAGCTTTGGCCGCGAACGCCTGCGCGAACTGGCGGACGCCTACCTGGCCAGCACCGAGTGACACGCTGCGGGATATAAAGGAAGGGGAATGAAAAAAGCCCGCAGCCTCAATGAAGACTGCGGGCTTTTTCCATATCGCCTACCGAAGCAAGCGACTTGAAGATGGTGGGTCGTGTAGGATTCGAACCTACGACCAATTGGTTAAAAGCCAACTGCTCTACCGACTGAGCTAACGACCCGGAATATGGTCGGGGTAGGGGGATTCGAACTCCCGACATCTTGCTCCCAAAGCAAGCGCGCTACCGGACTGCGCTATACCCCGTTTGAAAGTTGGCTCCGCGACCTGGACTCGAACCAGGGACCCAATGATTAACAGTCATTTGCTCTACCGACTGAGCTATCGCGGAACGACAAGCCTTTCAATCTCTTCTACAGTTCCGGCTGCGCCGTTTCCCGTATCAGAGGCGCGCCATTTTACGGTTATCGAGAGGACTGTCAACCCTCTGATCCAAAAAAGTTTTTCTTCTTTTGCAGGCGCCCGCGCCGATTGCTATATGTGCTTAAAACTAAAGTGACCTCCGCCTCCCCGCGAAGGAAGGTTCACGGACAGGATCGCCCATGAGCGTCAAGGACAACCCGCCTACCTCCACTGTCGCCAGCCGCGCCATACAGCCTCGCTTCGGCGAGCTGATCCAGGCATGCCGGCAACTGACGATGAACCACCTGGCAGAACTGCTGGGTGCGGTCTTCGCACAGGTAGACGACACCCTCTTCGAGTGCGCCGAGAAAGCCGAGAACAATCAGGTCCAGAGCCTGTTCTTCGAAAGCATGCGCGAAATCCGCCGCCAGCGGCCGGCACTCGAACGCCAGTACCACCAGCGATTCGCCAAGGGCCTCAGCGACTTCATGCAGGGCACCCTGCCACCCAAGCGGCCGCTGGAGGAACTGGATGTCGACCAGCTGACCCTGGTCGGCAACGAGGAATATGAAGAGACGCTGCTGATCACCAACATGGTGAATCAGGTCAAGGCGCAGTGCGCGCAGTCGCTGTTCGCCCTGGAGCAACGCCTCGCCCTGGTGAACAACGGCAGCAAGCTGGCCGAGGACAGCAACCCCTTCGGCCCCCTAGCCATTGCCCAGGCATTTCGCGACACCCTGGCCGAGAGCCCATTCTCGCTACGCATCAAGACTGTGCTTTATATGCTCTTCGATCAGCAGGTCATGCGTAACCTGGCGCCGCTCTACGAGCGCCTGAACCATCGCCTCACCGAGGCCGGCATCCTGCCCAACCTGAAATTCCGTGCGCAGCAGAGTCCGCGCGCAACGCCTCGGCCGGCCGCCCAGCCCAGCGAAAGCGGCGCAGCGCCGGCGGCAACGTCCGCCACCGCGCCTGCCGGAAGCGCTGGCACAGATTCAAGTACAGCCGCGCCAGCCGGAATCCCGACACTCACCGATACGGTGTCCGACCCGCACGACACCTCGCCCCGTCCACCCGGCAACCCGCAAACCCTATACGGCGGCCTCGCCGCCCTGCTCGCCGAACATCGCCGGCAAGGCGTGCAGACCCTCGGCAGCAGCCAGAGCATTGCCAGCTTCAACCCGCGCTCGGCAACCCGAACCTACAGCGCCGACGAACTGCTGGAAGCCCTGAACCGCCTGCAGCGCATTTCCGCCCAGGACCTCGCCCAGCGCCTGCGACAGCCACAGGCGGTGCAGCAGGTGAAGACCGACCTGCACCAACAGCTGGAGGCCGCCAGCGCGCGCCCCGGACAGAATCGGCTGACCGACCAGGAAGCCGATGTCATCGACCTGGTGGGCATGGTCTTCGACTTCATCCTCGACGACGAAAGCCTGCCCGACAGCTGCAAGACCACCCTCTCCCACCTGCACACGCCTTATCTGAAGGTCGCGCTGCAGGACAAGGCACTGTTTACCCAGCACCACCACCCGGCGCGGCGCCTGCTCAACGCCATGGCCCAGGCCGGTTCGCTGTACAGCGGCGAAGGCGAGGAACGCGGGTTGCTCGCCAAGATGCATTGGGTAGTCGAACGCGTTATCCAGGACTTCGTCGGCGACCTGCGCCTGTTCGACGAGCTGCTGACCGACTTCAACGAATTCGTCGCCAACATCCGCCAGAAGGCCGAACTGCGCGAAAGACGCGCCATGGAGGCGGCCCGCGGACGTGACCGCCTGCTGGGCGCACGCGAGCAGGCGCTGGAAGTGGTGACCAAGGCCGTACAGGGGCGCGAGCTGCCGCAGCTGATCCGCAACTTCCTGGAGCTGAGCTGGAGCGACGCCCTGACCTTCATCCTCCTGCGCAACGGCGAGGACAGCGATGAGTGGCGGCGTGCCGGCGAAGTCGCCGAACAGTTGGCCTGGAGCGCCACACCACTCGACAACGCCGGCCGCGAGCGCCTGCAAGCCCTGCGCGTGCCGCTGCTGGAAGACCTGCGCAAAGGCCTGGAGGTACTCGGTGGCTATCACGAGGACGGCATCCGCCGCCTGCTGCAGGACATAGTCGCCTGCCAGCACGCCGTGCAGGCACAGCAACCGCAAATCGCCAACAGTCTCTGCCCAGACCTGCCGGAAAGCCCGCTGGGCGCCATGCTCGACGGCGAAGGCGAGATCGAGCGGCATGCCGAGCAGCTGCTTTCCGAGCGCGGCAAGACGTTGCTCGAAGAGCTGCGCAAGGTCGAGTTCGGTACCTGGTTCGAATTCAGCGACAGCCAGCCGGCACGTCGCCTGAAACTCTCGTGGTTCAGCCCCACGACCCGCAACTACATGTTCGTCGACCATCTCGGCCAACGGGTCGCGGTCAAATCCATCGGCCAGTTGGCCCTGGAAATGGAGCAGGGCAAGGTCCGCCTGCTCGGCCCCGACAGCCAGGACGCACCGCTGGTGGACCGGGCCCTCAACGCCATCTATCGCATGTTGCAGCGCTTTGCCGGGCGCAACCAATCCAAGGAGTAAGCGATGGAAGAACGTCGCCAGCATCAACGGCGTCGCACCGATCTGACCGTGGAGGTCTACGACCGCCACACCGGAGCCAGTCTTGGCCGCCTGGCCGATCTATCCAGCGATGGCTTCATGCTCTGCGGAGCCCAGGTTCCTGCCGCCGACTCGGTGCTCGAGTGCAGGCTCGTGCCTTTACCGCCGCTGCACGAAACCGGGGAAATCCATCTCGGTGCCGACTGCCTGTGGAGCCGCGGCGGCCAGGAAGGGCAACTCGGCTGGGCCGGGTTCCACATCATCGACATTGCCGAGGACCAGGCCGCCGCGCTGGAGGAGCTGATCTCGCACCTCTGAAAGCCTCTCACCGGAGCGCGTATGCTCGCGAATAAGTCCGCAGCGGAGATGCTCACGTGCAAACTCGCTCCTACAGCCTCCGGAATGAAAAAGCCCCGCCTCGCAGGCTGTGTGAAAACCTAGCCGTCTGAGCACAAGCCAAAGACAATGCCCGTATCGATCGATACGGGCATTGTCGTTCATGGGCTATATCCGCGGTGAAGGGCAATGCCTTCCCGAAGAACATCTGGTCCGCGTGATCGAGGCCTACGTGGCGCGGTTGGATCTGCAGCGACTGGGCTTCAGCAAGGCACAGGCGAGCCGGACGGGGCGCCCGGCCTATGATCCGGCCGACCTGCTCAAGCTGTACCTGTATGGCTACTTCCAGCGAATTCGCTCCTCGCGCCGACTGGAAGCCGAATGTCAGCGCAATGTCGAAGTGATGTGGCTGCTGGGTCGCCTGTCGCCGGACTTCAAGACCATTGCCGACTTCCGCAAGGACAATGGCGCGGCGTTTCAGGCGAGCTGTCGTGCAGTTCTGCCGCCAGGTCGGGTTGCTCGGTGGTCAGTTGGTCGCCATCGATGGCAGCAAATTCCAGGCGGTGGCTTCGCGGCGCAAGCACCTGAGCCTGGCGCGACTCAAGCGTCAGCAAGCCCGACTGGAGGCCGAGATAGCCCGCTATCTGAGCGACCTAGATGAAGCCGACCGCGCCGACGCGGGCGATGGGGTCGACCGGCGTGCCGTGATGACTGCGCTGGAGCAGTTGCAGGCTCAACACGCGGACAACCTGACCTGCCAGGTACTGATGCAGGCCCAGGGGCTTGAACAATTCGTGATCGGCGAGGCCGATGCCCAGTTGATGCGAACTCACCAGGGCGCGCGGGTCGCCTACAACGTGCAGAGAGGGGTCGATGACAAGCACTGCCTGGTCCTGCACCACGAGGTGACCCAGGACGGCAATGACACTCGCCAACTGCAGCCGATGGCCGAGGCTGCTCAAGCCGTGCTGGAGCAGGCACAACTGGCGGTCACGGCGGACGCCGGATACTCCAATGGCGAGCAATTCCAGGCGTGCGAGGATGCGGGCATCACGGCGTATGTACCGCCGAACCGTGGTGTTAACAATCACGGCAATGGCACGGCGCTGTTCGACCGAAGCGCCTTCACCTACGACGCGGAGCACGACCGCTATCAGTGCCCGGCAGGCCAGTGGCCCCTGCTCAAACAGGCACGAGGCACAGAGAGGCTTTATGCGATCGCCGGCGACTGCCGCGCTTGCCCTTTGAAGGCGCGTTGCACGAATAGCCAGCGTCGCCCTCTCAGCCGTCATTCCCATGAGTCAGCGTTCGAGCGCATGCAGCAACGCCTGAAGGCCCGGCCGGAGATGATGGCCAGGCGCCGATCCATCGTCGAGCACCCTTTCGGCAACTTGAAACAGTGGATATTCGGCAACTGCCGCTTCCTGCTGCGGCAGTTAGCGGGTGCCAGGACAGAGATGGCCCTGGCCGTGCAGGCCTACAACCTCAAGCGCGCGATCCAGGTGCTCGGCGCTCGGCGCCTGATCGAACTGATGGCCTGAGGCTCCCCAGAAACACCAACGCCCCGAATCGGTCGGGGCGTTGGTATGGCCTCGCTCTCAGCGTGTTCTCACACAGCCTGAGATGCGCGGCGTTTTCGTATCAGGTGCAATCAGATCGAGAACGACTGGCCACACCCGCAGGTGGTGGCGGCGTTCGGGTTCTTGATCACGAAGCGCGAGCCTTCCAGACCTTCCTGGTAGTCCACTTCGGAACCGGCCAGGTACTGGAAGCTCATCGGGTCGACCACCAGGCTGACACCATCGCGCTCGACCACGGTGTCATCGTCCGCGGTGTCTTCGTCGAAGGTGAAGCCGTACTGGAAGCCCGAGCAACCGCCGCCGGTGACGAATACGCGCAGTTTCAGGCGCGGGTTGCCTTCTTCGTCAATCAGCGTCTTCACCTTGTTTGCGGCCCCGTTGGAGAAGATCAGGGGAGTGGGGGTGAAGGTCTCGATGGTCATGTCAGATGTCTCCCGGCCGAAGCCGTACGTTACAACATTGCCGGCTATTATCCGCTTACCCGAGAAAAATGGTCAACTTAGCCGGATCATCCTTCAGCCTAATGGCGAGCCTGGGGATGAATCGGGCTCCCGCGCAGGGAGCCCGGAAGCGCCACTCAGGGCAGCAGCGCGACGTTGGACAGCCCCATGCGCTCGTCCAGGCCGAACAGGATGTTCATGTTCTGGATCGCCTGGCCGGACGCGCCCTTGACCAGGTTGTCGATCACCGAAAGAACCACCACCAGATCGCCGCCCTGCGGACGGTGCACCGCGATGCGGCAGACGTTGGCGCCACGCACGCTACGGGTTTCCGGATGGCTGCCGGCCGGCATCACGTCGACGAAGGGCTCGTTGGCGTAGCGCTCTTCGAAGAGTTTCTGCAGATCCACGCTGCGATCGGCGACGTGCGCGTACAGGGTCGCGTGAATACCGCGGATCATCGGGGTCAGGTGCGGCACGAAGGTCAGGCCGACATCGCCCTTGGCGGCGCGGCGCAGCCCTTGGCTGATCTCCGGCAGGTGGCGGTGCCCCTTCACCGAGTAGGCCATCATGCTTTCGCCGGCCTCGCAGAACAGCGAGCCGACCTTGGCACCACGACCAGCACCGCTCACCCCGGACTTGCAGTCGGCGATCAGGCGCGAGGTATCGGCCAGGCCTGCCTCCAGCAGCGGGATCAGACCCAGTTGGGTAGCGGTCGGATAGCAGCCCGGAACAGCGATCAGGCGGGCCGACTTGATGGCCTCGCGGTTCACTTCCGGCAGACCGTAGACCGCCTCGGGCAGCAGTTCAGGCGCGCCGTGTGGCTGGCCGTACCACTTGGCCCACTCGTCGGCGTCCTGCAGGCGGAAATCGGCAGACAGGTCGATGACCCGGGTGCCGGTGGCCAGCAACTCACCGGCCAGGGCATGGGCAACGCCGTGCGGGGTGGCGAAGAAGACCACGTCGCAAGCACCCAGGCGCTTGGCGTCCGGCACGCTGAAGGCCAGACCGTCGTAGTGGCCTCGCAGGTTCGGGTACATGTCGGCGACTTTCACGCCCTCTTCGGAGCGCGAGGTAATCACCTCGACGCGAGCCTCTGGATGCTGTGCCAGCAGACGCAGCAGTTCCACGCCCGTATAACCCGTACCACCTACGATACCGACCTTGATCATCTATCCGTCACTCCACCTTATGGGGACCACTCAGAGCGGCCAATGATAAGAGCGTGGGCCACGCCTGAACAGGCTGATCAGGCCGATGCGGCGGGCCGTTTGGCGGAGGGCAGATTCTCGAGGAGCTGACGTGCCAGGGCGTGGTAGATCGGAACGGGGCTGATCTGCCGGGATATTGCGCTGGCCAGCAACGTGGCGGCGAGAATAGGCATGAGCATGTCCGGGCTGTGCGAGAGCTCGATGGTGATCACGCTGGCGGTCAGCGGCGTGCGCGTGACACCGGCGAGATAGGCGGACATGCCTAGCAATCCCACTGCCGGCAAGCTTGCGCCGGGGATCAGCGACGTCAACCAGGGCGCCAGGCTCGCGCCGACGGTCAGCGAGGGCGAGAACAGCCCGCCGGGAATGCCGGCGACGAAGGACACCACGTTGGCCAGGAACTTCCACAGCAGGAAGTCGTACCCGACCGTAGGATGCCCTTCGAGGATCGAGCGGGTCTCGGCATAGCCAGTACCGAAGATGTGCTGCCCTGAAAGCAGACCCAACGCTGCGAGCAGCAGACCGCAAGCGGCGGCAAAGCGCACGGGCCAGCGTCCGCGCCAGCGCGCGACGAAGCTCAGCGGGCCGGTCTTGGCCGGCAGGATCAGCCGACAGTAGGCGCCGCCCAGAATGCCGCCGAGCACGCCGCAGGCGACCACCGCGATCCACGCCGGGCCGAATGGCATGGTCTCGGAGAGCGCGCCGAAGTAGCTGTAGCTCCCCATCAGACCGAGGGTGACCACACCGCCAAGCAGCACCGCGGTGAGCAGCAGGCCGCTGAAACGCTGCTCGAACGTCTTGCTCAGCTCCTCGATGGCGAACACCACGCCGCCCAGCGGAGTATTGAATGCCGCGGCGATGCCCGCCGCGCCGCCAGCGAGGATCAGCCCGGAGACGGTGCGCTTGTCGTACAGGCCGAGACGCCGCCCGAAGGAGTACATCAGCGCAGCGCCAATGTGCACGGTCGGGCCTTCGCGACCGGCCGAAGCACCTACCAGCAGCGCGCCAAGCGTCAACACCAGCTTGCCAAGGGCGATGCGCAGCGACAGCAGCCTGTTGCGTGTACGACTGCTGCGTACAGTGAGAGCAACAATGGTCTGAGGAATCCCCGAGCCTCGGGTGTCCTTCAGCGCGCCCTGGGTTATCCAGGCCAAAGCGGCGAACCCCGCGGGGCATAGCAGCCAGGGCCACCACTGGCTATGCGCAACCACGCCACGGAACGTCGCGCTGGCAAGATCGGCAAGGAAGGCAAAGGCCAACGCCACCAAGCCAACCAGCACGGCACCGATCCAGAACGCGACGCTCTGGCGCCAGGGGCGTACCACGGGATGTCGGCGCCAACGGCGGAAAAGGCTGCGCCGGCGGACGGGTGAAGCGGCGTTCTCACCGGATGCTTCGGGATGAGCCGGTGTAGGGTCGGAAGCGGGTGTAGGGTCGGACATGAGGCCGGTCCGGGCATCTGCCGGATGCCCAACGGCACGCCCGTGTGCAGAACGGACATGGCGGGGAATGGATGGTCAGCAGTGTAACCGCCCTTCACACATAGGCAGGCGGGTTTCCGGGGATGACGCTGCCCCGGTGGGGCCACTACTATCACTGCTTCCCCGGCCCAAGGAGTCGTCAATGCTGTACCTGTGGATAAAGGCCTTCCATCTCATCGCGGTGATCTGTTGGTTCGCCGGCCTGTTCTACCTGCCGCGCCTGTTCGTCTACCACGCCATGAGCGAGGACCAGGCCAGCCGCGAGCGCTTCAGTGTGATGGAGCGCAAGCTCTATCGCGGCATCATGGGGCCCTCGATGATTCTCACCATCCTGTTCGGCGCCTGGATGCTCTACCTGAACCCAGCCTGGCTGAGCCAGGGCTGGCTGCATGCCAAGCTGACGCTCGTGGTCCTGCTGATCGGCTATCACCACGCCTGCGGCGCCATGCTCAAGCGCTTCGCCCGCGGCGAGAACAAGCGCAGCCACGTGTTCTACCGCTGGTTCAACGAAGTCCCTGTGATCTTCCTGCTGGCGATCGTCATTCTCGTGGTGATCAAACCTTTCTGAAGCCCCGTCCAGGAGCCCGTCATGTCCCTGCCTGCCCTGCTCGACCGTCGTCTGCGCCTGCCCCTGGTGGCGGCGCCCATGTTCCTGGTGTCCAACCCGCAACTGGTGCTGGCCTGCTGCCGCAGCGGCATCGTCGGCAGCTTCCCGGCGCTGAACCAGCGCGAGAGCAGCGGCTTCAAGGCCTGGCTGGAGGAGATCGAAGCCGGCCTGGCCGGCGATGCGCAGGCCGCGCCCTATGCGGTCAACCTCATCGTCCACCACAGCAACCCGCGGCTGCAGGCCGACCTCGCCTTGTGCGTCGAACATCGCGTACCCATCGTCATCACCAGCCTGGGCGCGGTGCGTGAAGTGGTGGATGCCGTGCACAGCTACGGCGGCCTGGTATTCCATGACGTGACCACCCGCCGCCACGCCGAGAAGGCCGCCGAGGCCGGCGTCGACGGGCTGATCGCCGTGGCCGCAGGCGCCGGTGGGCATGCCGGCACCTGGAGCCCCTTCGCGCTGATCGCGGAGATCCGCCAGTTCTTCGACAAGACCCTGCTGCTGGCCGGCTGCATAAACCATGGCCACGAGATTCTCGCCGCGCAGACGCTCGGCGCCGATCTCGCCTACCTCGGCACGCGCTTCATCGCCACGCGCGAGAGCAATGCCTCCACGCCCTACAAGCAGATGCTGCTGGAAGCGCGCGCCGCCGACATCATCCACACCCCGGCCGTCTCCGGCGTACCGGCCAGCTTCATGCGCCAGAGCCTGGAGGCCGCCGGCTTCGACATGGCGCGCCTGAACGACAAGGGCGAGCTCAACTACGGCGAGAAGCTCAAACCGGTGAACGACGAGGCCAAAGCCTGGAAGACCGTGTGGTCCGCCGGCCAGGGCGTCGGCAACATCAAGGACCTGCCGTCCGTCGACGAACTGGTGGCGCGCCTGGATCGCGAGTACCGCGACGCCCTGCAGCGCAGCAACGCCCTGATCGGCACACTGCGTCCCTGAGACGCGTCGCAAATCGGCGGTAGCTGGCTTGTTGCCGCCATCGCCGCCGATTAGGCTTCATCCAGCGTCAGTAACCGGCCAACCGACAAGGATGCCCCTCGATGGACGACCCGCGTTTCAAAATTGTGTTCGACGGTGCGGTAATGCCCTCCACGCCCCTGGAGACCGTCAAGGAAAACCTCGCTCGCCTGTTCAAGAGCGATGTCTCGCGCATAGAAGCCCTGTTCAGTGGACAGTTGGTGGTGCTCAAGCGCGGCCTGTCCGCGGACGAAGCGGACAAGTACCTGAGCGCGCTGCATGGCGCAGGCGCCAACGCACGCAAGGAAGCGGACGGGCTGAGCGGACTGACGCTGGTGGAAACGGACGATCACCCCAGCGATGAGACTCTGGCCGCACGTGCCACAAGCCAGGCCGCGAGCAACGACAGCATGGTTTGCCCGAAGTGTGGCCACGAGCAGGCCAAGTCCAGCGAGTGCAGCGCCTGCGGCATCATCATCGACAAATACCTCGCGCGTCAGGCAGAACTCGCGGCAATCCAGCCCGCCACCCCGGCAGCCAGCTCTGCTCCGGCGCAGTCGCCGTACACGCCACCGCAAGCCCAGGTAGGCGAGAGCCTGCCGGAGTTCGGCGAGCTCAAGTACTTCACAGCCCAAGGGCGCATCGGCCGCGTGCGCTACCTGGGCTGGAGCATGGGGCTGATCCTCGCGCTGATTCCGCTTTTCGCCGTGATCGCCGGTCTCGCCTCGATTGCCGCTCCGGTGGGAATGCTGCTTGGCGTTGCCGTCTGCGTTGGCATGGTGGTGGCGAGCGTTTTCTTCGGTGTGCAGCGCCTGCACGATATCGGCTGGTCCGGCTGGCTCTGGCTGGTCAACTTCGTGCCGCTGGTAGGTAGCGTGTTCGCCCTGCTGATGCTGCTGCTTCCCGGCACCGCCGGCGCCAACCGCTATGGCCCGCCGCCACCGCCGAACAGCCGTGGCGTATTGCTGCTGGCCTGGGGCAGTGTGCTGCTGCCGTTCCTTATCGGCATTGGCGCCGCCGTCTCCATTCCGGCCTACCAGGACTATGTGAAGCGCGCCCACGACGCAGCTTCCTATAGTCAGAACCAAAGCGCCGATCCAGCAGCCACTGCCGATGACGAACAAGACTCCGGCGACGCCTCGGAGTCGGACAGCGAGTAACCTCCGCGATAGCTCGCACGCATGGGGCGCGCTAGAATCCGCGCCCCATTCCGGAGACCCGTTCATGCCACGCTATGCCTTGATCACCGGCGCCTCCAGCGGCATCGGCCTCGCCCTCGCCGAGGCCCTGGCGCGTAACGGCCAGGCACTGATCCTGGTGGCGCGCCAGCGTGACGCCCTGGAAAGCATCGCTTGCGAACTGTCCCAGCGCTTCGGCGTGGACGTGCTGTTCCGCATCTGCGACCTCGCCGAACCGCTGCAGCTATCAGGCCTTCTGCACGAACTGGAGCAGAGCGGCCGGCAGATCGAGCTACTGGTGAACAATGCCGGCTTCGGCAGCAGCGGCGCCTTCATCGACCAGCCCTGGACGCAGGAGCAGGAGATGATCGAACTCAACGTGTTGGCCCTGGCGCGCCTGTGCCACGCCATCGGCGGGCAGATGGCGCGCAATGGCGGCGGGCAGATACTCAACGTCGCGTCAGTCGTCGGCTTCATGCCGGGCCCCTGGATGAGCAACTACTACGCGACCAAGGCCTATGTACTGCATTTCTCCGAAGCGCTGCGCAATGAACTCAAGCCGCGGGGCGTGAAGGTGTCGGTGCTCTGCCCCGGGCCGACCCGCACCGCCTTTTTCCGCACCGCCAATGTCCGCCTCGGCCGCCTTGAAGGCAGCAAGCTGATGATGAGCCCCGAGGAACTGGCGCAACTGGCGGTCAGGGCGCTGCGCAAGAACAAGGCGATCATCGTGCCCGGCTGGCGCAATCGCCTGATGACCTTGAGCCCGCGCCTGGCTCCGCGCTGGCTGGTGCGCCTGATTGCCGGTCGCCTGAACCGCTCGGTGTTGCCGGGCTAACACGCACTCTGCCAGCCGCTAAACTCAGCCCGCCATGTCCCTGACAGGAGGAAGTACTGTGGACTGCCTGTTTTGCAAGATCGTCGCGGGGCAAATCCCCGCGCGCAAACTCTACGAAGATGACCAACTGATCGCCTTCCACGACATTGGCCCGCAAGCGCCGGTGCACTTCCTGGTGGTGCCGAAGAAGCACATCGCCACGCTCAACGACCTGACCGAAGCCGACAAGCCGCTGGCCGGGCACATTCTCTTCACCGCCCAGCGCCTGGCTGCCGAACAGGGCTGCGAGGAAGGCTTCCGCGTGGTGATGAACTGCAACGACCTCGGCGGGCAGACCGTGCACCACATCCACATGCACGTCCTCGGTCAGCGCCAGATGCACTGGCCGCCGGGCTAAGCGCTTGCGCCACGACGGGGTGGCCCGGCGCCATCCCGTCGCAAGACCTGTCATCCACATTCCGCTAGAATGGCCGCCGAATGTTCTTCCGGAGGTGCGCCATGTCCGCCGACCGTCACTACTCTCCCGCCGACCGTATCCTGCTGCAGGCCGATGCCGCGCTGCGCACCCTGCTGCCGTTCAGCGGTCACCCTGCACGGCCCTCGCCGGCCATCGTGCAGCCCGATGTCGAGCTCAACGAAGACGACAGCCGCCACGTTGCCGGGCTGATGCGCATCAACCACACCGGCGAGGTCTGCGCCCAGGCGCTGTACCAGGGCCAGGCGCTGACCGCCAAGCTGCCGCAGGTGCGCAAGTCCATGGAAGCCGCCGCCGACGAGGAGGTCGACCACCTCGCCTGGTGCGAGCAACGCATCCGCGAGCTGGGCAGCCGCCCGAGCCTGCTCAACCCGCTGTTCTATGGTCTGTCGTTCGGCGTCGGCGCCGCTGCCGGCCTGATCAGCGACCGCATCAGCCTCGGCTTCGTCGCCGCGACCGAAGACCAGGTGTGCAAGCACCTGGACCAGCACCTGGCCGAACTGCCTGCCGAGGACCAGAAGAGCCGCGCCATCCTCGAACAGATGCGCGTCGATGAAGAGCAGCATGCCAGCAGCGCCCTGGATGCCGGTGGCGTGCGCTTCCCGGCACCGATCAAGTTCGGCATGACCCTGCTGTCCAAGGTCATGACCAAGACCACCTACCGGATCTGATCCGGCAACGAAAAAGGGCGCCCGAAGCAGACTGTGTGAAAACCTAGCCGTCTGAGCACAAGCCAAAGACAATGCCCGTATCGATCGATACGGGCATTGTCGTTCATGGGCTATATCCGCGGTGAAGGGCGTGATCAGGGCAGCTTGTTTCCAGTGTCGCTGGATGAGTTGGTTCCCGAAGAACATCTGGTCCGCGTGATCGAGGCCTACGTGGCGCGGTTGGATTTGCAGCGGCTGGGCTTCAGCAAGGCGCAGGCGAGCCGGACGGGGCGCCCGGCCTATGATCCGGCCGACTTGCTCAAGCTGTACCTGTATGGCTACTTCCAGCGAATTCGCTCCTCGCGCCGACTGGAAGCCGAATGTCAGCGCAATGTCGAAGTGATGTGGCTGCTGGGCCGACTGGCGCCGGACTTCAAGACCATTGCCGACTTCCGCAAGGACAATGGCGCGGCGTTTCAGGCGAGCTGTCGTGCAGTTTTGCCGCCAGATCGGGTTGCTCGGTGGTCAGTTGGTGGCCATCGATGGCAGCAAATTCCAGGCAGTGGCTTCACGGCGCAAGCACCTGAGCCTGGCGCGGCTCAAGCGTCAGCAAGCCAAGCTGGAGGCCGAGATAGCCCGCTATCTGAGCGACCTGGATGAAGTGGGTCGCCTGTCGCCGGACTTCAAGACCATTGCCGACTTCCGCAAGGACAATGGTGCGGCGTTTCAGGCGACCTGCCGTGCCTTCGTGCAGTTCTGCCGCCAGGTCGGGTTGCTCGGTGGTCAGTTGGTGGCCATCGATGGCAGCAAATTCCAGGCAGTGGCTTCACGGCGCAAGCACCTGAGCCTGGCGCGGCTCAAGCGTCAGCAAGCCAAGCTGGAGGCCGAGATAGCCCGCTATCTGAGCGACCTGGATGAAGCCGACCGCGCCGAAGCGGGCGATGAGGTCGACCGGTGTGCCGTGAAGACTGCGCTGGAGCAGTTGCAGGCTCAACACGCGGACAACCTGACCTGCCAGGTACTGATGCAGGCCCAGGGGTTGGAGCAGTTCGTGATCGGCGAGGCCGATGCCCAGTTGATGCGAACTCACCAGGGCGCGCGGGTCGCCTACAACGTGCAGAGCGCGGTCGATGACAAGCACTGCCTGGTCCTGCACCACGAGGTGACCCAGGACGGCAATGACACACGCCAACTGCAGCCGATGGCCGAAGCCGCCCAAGCGGTTCTGGAGCAGGCGCAACTCACGGTCACGGCGGACGCCGGCTACTCCAATGGCGAGCAATTCCAGGCGTGCGAGGCTGTGGGCATCACCGCGTATGTACCGCCGAACCGCGGCGTTAACAATCATGGCAACGGCACGGCGCTGTTCGACCGCAGCGCCTTTACCTACGACGCGGAGCACGACCGCTATCAGTGCCCGGCAGGCCAGTGGCTCCCGCTCAAGCAGGTACGCAGCACAGAGAAGATTTATGCGATCGCCGGCGACTGCCGCGCTTGCCCTTTGAAGGCGCGTTGCACGAATAGCCAGCGTCGCCATCTCAGCCGGCATGCCCATGAGTCAGCTTTCGAGCGCATGCAGCAACGCCTGAAGGCCCGGCCGGAGATGATGGCCAAGCGCCAGGCGATCGTCGAACACCCCTTTGGCAACTTGAAACAGTGGGTATTCGGCAACGGCCGCTTCCTGCTGCGGCAGTTAGCGGGCGCCAGAACGGAAATGGCCCTGGCAGTACAGGCCTACAACCTCAAACGCGCGATTCAGGTGCTCGGCGCGCGTCGCCTGATCGAGTTGATGGGATAAACCCTCAGAAAAGCAAACGCCCCGAACCAGTCGGGGCGTTTGTTTTGCCTTGCTCACAGCGTGTTTTCACACGGCCTGGAAGGCGCCCTTTTCATGTCCGAGGATCGGCGATCAACGCGGCATGTTGCGGCCGTAGAAGATTTCCAGCATCTCGTGACGGACCCGCTCTTCCACCTGCTTGCGCTGCTCGGGCGAAAGGTTGCTAGTGGCGTCGCCGAACAGGTAGTTGTCCAGGTCGAACTGCTTGAGCAGCATCTTGGTGTGGAACATGTTCTCCTGGTAAACGTTCACGTCGGTCATCTGGTAGGACTCGTACGTGTCGTCGGAGAGGTAGTTCTGGATCGAGTTGATCTCGTGGTCGATGAAGTGCTTCTTGCCTTCCACGTCACGGGTGAAGCCGCGCACGCGGTAGTCCACGGTGACGATGTCCGAGTCGAACTGGTGGATCAGGTAGTTCAGCGCTTTCAGCGGCGAGATCACCCCGCAGGTGGAAACATCGATGTCCACGCGGAAGGTCGCGATACCTTCCACCGGATGGATCTCCGGGTAGGTGTGCACGGTGATGTGGCTCTTGTCCAGGTGCGCCAGGATGGTCTCAGGCAGCGGCCCGGGCGATTCCTCGATCTGGCTTTCGGTCGGGGTGACCGGTTGCTCGGAGATCAGGATGGTCACGCTGGCGCCTTGCGGGTCGTAGTCCTGACGGGCGATGTTCAGGATATTGGCGCCGATGATGTCGACAACATCAGTGAGGATCTGGGTCAGACGCTCCGCATCGTACTCTTCGTCGATATATTGCACGTAGGCCTGTTGGTCCTCCGGCGTCTCGGCGTAGCAGATGTCGTAGATGTTGAAGCTCAAGGTCTTCGTCAGGTTGTTGAACCCGTGGAGCTTGAGTTTGCTTTTCACCGTGGAAACTCTCTTCAATGCGGCTCCGCCGCGTGGTTGAGCATGCCCGTCAGGCGCATAAGGCGCACCTGCGTAGGACGGTTTACACCTCTTCGCGTTGGCGATTGTGGTTGTCTGATTTGGGGCTTGGCCCCGAAAAAGGTGGCGCATTATGCAGAGGACGACTGCCCTCCGCCAGAGTTTGCGCCACCGGCGTGATGATCGGATGACCGGGCAATCAGCCCAGTTCGACGATCTCGTAGTCGTGGGTGATCTCGACGCCCGCGCGGCCGAGCATGATCGAGGCCGAGCAGTACTTCTCCGCCGACAGCTCGACGGCGCGCTTGACCTGCGCCTCCTTGAGGCCGCGGCCCTTCACTACGAAATGCACGTGGATCTTGGTGAAGACCTTGGGGTCCTCGTCGGCACGCTCGGCTTCGAGGAAGGCCTCGCAGCTTTCAACCGGCTGGCGGCCCTTCTTGAGGATGCTGACCACGTCGAAGTTGGTGCAGCCGCCCAGGCCGAGCAGCAGCATCTCCATCGGGCGCACGCCCAGGTTGCGACCGCCGGCGTCCGGCGGACCGTCCATCACCACCACGTGGCCGCTACCGGATTCACCGAGGAACATGGCCTCGCCAGCCCATTGAATGCGCGCTTTCATCGAAAGAATTCCGCCGGAAAAAAGGACGCACAGATTAACACAGGGCCCGGTAGCCCATGACCGTGTTACCCACTTCTCAAATTGAAACGTCAGTACAGCATTTATCTATTATGCTGGCGCCAGTTAACTGGCACACTCGTCAGACCTTTCTGACATCCTGGCCAGCTTCGGATTGTCGGCATTCAAACACCTGATTAAGCTCTAGCCCTTTGGCGTAGGAGCTCTGCGGTAGAAAACGGCAACGCATCGGATACGACGAACAGGGGAGTCGTCGAGCCAGTACGCTGGGTTGCCAGGGATGCTTCATAAGAAATCGAAAAATCACCTGTCGCGCACAGGACCATTCTTATAATTCGGGACCCGGGCATGGTAGCTATTACCCTTTCACCCAAACCAAAGAACCTCGACAAGCTGCTAGCGCACTGTCACCGCCGCCGCTACACACCCAAGAGCACCATCATCTACGCGGGCGACCGCTGTGAAAGCCTGTTCTTCATCATCAAGGGCTCGGTCACCGTGCTCATCGAGGACGACGACGGCCGCGAGATGATCATCGGCTACCTGAACAGCGGCGACTTCTTCGGCGAGATGGGCCTGTTCGAGAAGGAAGGCAGCATCGCCCAGGAGCGCAGCGCCTGGGTGCGCGCGAAGGGTGAGTGCGAAGTCGCGGAGATCAGCTACGCCAAGTTCCGCGAGATCTGCCTGCAGGACCCGGAGATTCTCATCACTCTCGGCAGCCAGATGGCCGAGCGCCTGCGCAAGACCACCCGCAAGGTCGGCGACCTGGCTTTCCTCGACGTCACCGGACGGGTCGCCCGCACCCTGCTGGACCTGTGCCAGCAGCCGGACGCCATGACCCACCCCGACGGCATGCAGATCAAGATCACCCGCCAGGAGATCGGCCGCATCGTCGGCTGCTCGCGGGAAATGGTCGGCCGCGTGCTCAAGAGCCTGGAGGAACAAGGGCTGGTGCACGTGAAGGGCAAGACCATGGTGGTCTTCGGCACCCGCTGAAACCCACCCACGAAAAGGCCGGCATATCAGGCCGTGTGAAAACCTAGCCGTCTGAGCACAAGCCAAAGACAATGCCCGTATCGATCGATACGGGCATTGTCGTTCATGGGCTATATCCGCGGTGAAGGGCGTGATCAGGGCAGCTTGTTTCCAGTGTCGCTGGATGAGTGGGTTCCCGAAGAACATCTGGTCCGCGTGATCGAGGCCTACGTGGCGCGGCTGGATCTGCAGCGACTGGGCTTCGCGGCGCAAGCACCTGAGCCTGGCGCGGCTCAAGCGTCAGCAAGCCAAGCTGGAGGCCGAGATAGTCCGCTATCTGAGCGACCTGGATGAAGCCTCCCGAAGAACATCTGGTCCGCGTGATCGAGGCCTACGTGGCGCGGCTGGATCTGCAGCGACTGGGCTTCGCGGCGCAAGCACCTGAGCCTGGCGCGGCTCAAGCGTCAGCAAGCCAAGCTGGAGGCCGAGATAGCCCGCTATCTGAGCGACCTGGATGAAACCGACCGCGCCGAAGCGGGCGATGGGGTCGACCGGAGTGCCGTGAAGACTGCACTGGAGCAGTTGCAGGCTCAACACGCGGACAACCTGACTTGTCAGGTACTGATGCAGGCCCAAGGGCTTGAACAACTCGTGATCGGCGAGCCCGATGCCCAGTTGATGCGTACCCACCAGGGCGCACGGGTCGCCTACAACGTGCAAAGTGCCGTCGATGACAAGCATTGCTTGGTGCTGCACCACGAGGTGACCCAGGATGGCAATGACACTCGCCAGTTGCAGCCGATGGCGGAAGCCGCTCAAGCCGTGCTGGAACAGGCGCAACTGACGGTCACGGCGGACGCCGGCTACTCCAATGGCGAGCAATTCCAGGCGTGCGAGGATGCAGGCATCACGGCGTATGTACCGCCGAACCGTGGCGTTAACAATCATGGCAACGGCACGGCACTGTTCGATCGCAGCGCCTTTACCTACGACGTGGATCATGACCGCTATCAGTGCCCGGCAGGCCAGTGGCTCCTGCTCAAACAGGTACGAGGCACAGAGAGGCTTTATGCGATCGCCGGCGACTGCCGCGCTTGCCCTTTGAAGGCGCGTTGCACGAATAGCCAGCGTCGCCATCTCAGCCGTCATGCCCATGAGTCAGCTTTCGAGCGCATGCAGCAACGCCTGAAGGCCCGACCGGAGATGATGGCCAGGCGCCGATCCATCGTCGAGCACCCTTTCGGCAACTTGAAACAGTGGGTATTCGGCAACTGCCGCTTCCTGCTGCGGCAGTTAGCAGGCGCCAGGACAGAGATGGCCCTGGCCGTGCAGGCCTACAACCTCAAACGAGCGATTCAGGTGCTCGGCGCGCGTCGCCTGATTGAGCTGATGGGATGAACCCTCAGAAAAGCAAACGCCCCGAACCAGTCGGGGCGTTTGATTAGCCTTGCTCACAGCGTGTTTTCACACAGTCTGATCAGCGGGGCTTTTTCGTGGGCGGGGATCAGGCGAAGACGATTTCGTCGTTCTCCACCTTCGCGTGGATCTTCGCGCCCGGGAGGAACTTGCCAGCGAGGATCAGTTGCGCCAGCGGGTTCTCGATCCAGCGCTGGATTGCGCGCTTGAGCGGACGGGCGCCATACACCGGGTCGAAGCCGACGGCGATCAGCTTGTCCATCGCCTCGCTGCTCAGCTCCAGGCTCAGCTCGCGCTCGGCCAGGCGCTTGCGCAGGCGGCCCATCTGGATCTCGGCGATACCGGCGATCTGCTCGCGGGCCAGCGGCTCGAACACCACCACCTCGTCGATCCGGTTGATGAACTCCGGGCGGAAGTGCGAGTTCACCGCATCCATCACCGCCGCGTGCTGCGCTTCGCGGTCGCCGACCAGCTCCTGGATCTGCGCCGAACCGAGGTTGGAGGTCATCACCACCACGGTGTTGCGGAAGTCCACGGTACGGCCGTGGCTGTCGGTCAGACGGCCATCTTCCAGCACCTGCAGGAGAATGTTGAAAACGTCCGGATGGGCTTTCTCAACCTCGTCCAGCAGCACCACCGAGTACGGCTTGCGACGCACAGCCTCGGTCAGGTAGCCGCCCTCTTCATAGCCGACGTATCCCGGCGGGGCACCGATCAGGCGAGCCACCGAGTGCTTCTCCATGAACTCCGACATATCGATGCGCACCAGCGCCTCTTCGGTGTCGAAGAGGAACTCGGCCAGCGCCTTGCACAGCTCGGTCTTGCCCACCCCGGTCGGGCCGAGGAAGAGGAAGGAACCGCTCGGCCGGTTCGGGTCGGCCAGGCCAGCGCGGGAACGGCGCACGGCGTTCGCCACGGCGACTACAGCCTCGTGCTGGCCGATGACGCGCTTGTGCAGCTCGTCTTCCATGCGCAGCAGCTTCTCGCGCTCGCCTTCGAGCATCTTCGACACCGGGATGCCGGTCCACTTGGACACGACCTCGGCGATCTCCTCGTCGGTCACCTTGTTGCGCAGCAGCTGGTTCTCCGGCTTGCCGTGCTGGTCGACCATCTGCAGGCTTCGCTCCAGGTCCGGGATCACCCCGTACTGCAGCTCGGCCATGCGGTTGAGGTCGCCCTTGCGACGGGCCGCCTCGAGTTCGGTTCGAGCCTGCTCGATCTTCTGCTGGATCTGCGCCGAGCCTTGCACCTCGGCCTTCTCCGACTTCCAGATTTCTTCCAGGTCGGCGTATTCGCGCTCGAGCTTGGTGATCTCTTCTTCGAGCTTGGCGAGGCGCTTCTTGGTGGCCTCGTCGTCCTCTTTCTTCAGTGCTTCGCGCTCGATCTTCAGCTGGATCAGGCGGCGATCCAGGCGATCGAGCTCTTCCGGCTTGGAGTCGATCTCCATGCGGATGCGGCTGGCCGCCTCGTCGATCAGGTCGATGGCCTTGTCCGGCAGCTGGCGATCGGTGATGTAGCGGTGCGACAGCTTGGCCGCGGCGATGATGGCGCCGTCGGTGATGGTCACACCGTGGTGCACTTCATAGCGCTCTTTCAGGCCACGGAGGATGGCGATGGTGTCTTCCTCGCTCGGCTCGTCGACCAGCACTTTCTGGAAGCGCCGCTCCAGCGCCGCATCCTTCTCGATGTACTGGCGGTACTCGTCCAGGGTCGTGGCGCCGACGCAATGCAGCTCGCCCCGAGCCAGGGCCGGCTTGAGCATGTTGCCGGCGTCCATGGCGCCTTCGGCCTTGCCGGCGCCAACCATGGTGTGCAGTTCGTCGATGAACAGGATGATCCGACCTTCCTGCTTGGACAGCTCGTTCAGCACCGCCTTCAGGCGCTCCTCGAACTCGCCGCGGAACTTGGCGCCGGCGATCAGCGCGCCCATGTCCAGCGCCAGCAGGCGCTTGTCCTTCAGGCCGTCGGGCACTTCGCCGTTGATGATGCGCTGGGCCAGGCCTTCGACAATGGCGGTCTTGCCGACGCCGGGCTCACCGATCAACACAGGGTTGTTCTTGGTGCGCCGTTGCAGGACCTGGATGGTCCGGCGGATCTCGTCGTCACGGCCGATAACCGGGTCGAGCTTGCCCTCTTCGGCGCGCTTGGTCATGTCGACGGTGTACTTGTCCAACGCCTGGCGCGATTCCTCGGCATTGGGGTCGTTGACCGCCTCGCCGCCGCGCAGGTTGTTCACGGCGTTTTCCAGAGCCTTCTTCGACACCCCCTGGCCGAGCAGCAGCTTGCCGAGCTTGGAGTTGTCGTCCAGGGCGGCGAGCAGCACGAGCTCGCTGGAGATGAACTGGTCACCCTTCTGCTGCGCCAGGCGGTCGGCCTGGTTGAGCAGGCGCGCCAGGTCCTGCGAGAGGTTCACGTCGCCAGTGGGGTTCTGGATCTTCGGCAGCGTATCCAGCTCTTTATTCATCGCGCTGCGCAGGGCCGGGATATCGAAGCCGACCTGCATCAGCAGGGGCTTGATGGAGCCGCCCTGCTGCTCGAGCAGGGCGGAAAGCAGGTGCACCGGCTCGATGGCCGGGTGATCGTGGCCAACGGCCAGGGACTGGGCATCGGAGAGCGCCAGTTGCAGCTTGCTGGTCAAGCGGTCGATTCGCATGGGATATGTCCTTCCTTCTGAATAGCGGGTCGGAGCGATCGCTGCCCCTGGTGAAGAGAAACCCGCCGGGATGCCAGATAGATAAGGACAATTTTGGCCGCTTCAAGGCATTCGGCCATGACGCCGGTCAGTTCGTCCTACAGGTAGTTCCTACTTGTAGGAGCAAACGTGGCCTTGGGATCAATCCAGCCAGACCAGACTGGCCAGGCGACCGGTGCGCGAATTGCGCCTGTAGGAATAGAAGCGCTCGGTGTCGCTGAAGGTGCAGAAGCCGCCGCCATACACAGCCGTTACGCCGCGCGCGGCCAGGCGAATACGCGCCAGCTGGTAGATGTCGGCCATGAAGCGCCCGTCATTGCGACTGGGCACGAAGGCGACGTCGGTTTCAGCGTGTTCGGCAAGGAAGGCATCGCGCACTTCCGCCCCGACCTCGAAGGCTTGAGGGCCAATGGCCGGGCCGAGCCATACGAGCACTTCCTCGGGCGCAACTGCCAGCTTGTCGAGCGTTGCCTCCAGCACGCCACCGACCAGCCCGCGCCAGCCGGCATGGGCTGCGGCCACGCGGGTTCCGGCGCGATTGCAGAACAGCGCGGGGAGGCAGTCGGCAGTCAGCACTGTGCAAGCGATGCCTGGAGTCGAGCTCCAGTTGGCGTCCGCCGTCATCACTTGAGAAGGATCGGCCTCGACCACTTCGATGCCATGCACCTGGCTCAGCCAGGCGGGCTGGCAACCGTGCGCGGCGACCAGACGCCGACGGTTCTCCGCCACAGCGGCCGGATCATCGCCGACATGGTCGCCAAGGTTGAGGCTGTCGAACGGCGCCTGGCTCACTCCACCGGCGCGGGTGCTGACGGTGGCGCGCACGTTGGCCGGCGCGGGCCAGTCCGGGGTGATCCAGGCAGCGTTCATACGAAGGATTCGGCGTCCTGGCGCAATAGGCTGAGCAGCCAGGTGAAGTCGTCCGGCAGCGGCGACTCCCACTTCATGCGTACGCCGCTGGCCGGGTGATCGAGCTCCAGGAAGCGCGCGTGCAGGGCCTGACGTGGGAAATCACGCAGCGACTCGACCAAGGTCGGGCTCGCGCCCGGCGGAATGCGGAAGCGCCCGCCATAGACGGGGTCGCCCACCAGCGGGAAGCCGATGTGCGACATGTGCACGCGGATCTGGTGGGTGCGACCGGTCTCCAGCTTGACGCGGGTATGCGTGTGCGAACGGAAGCGCTCCAGCACGCGGTAATGACTGATCGCCTGCTTGCCGGTCGGGACGACTGCCATCTTCTGGCGCATCACCCCGTGGCGGCTGATGGGCGCGTCGATCTTGCCGCCAGCGACGATCACGCCGACCACGATGGCCTCGTACACGCGGCTGACGCTGCGCGCCTGCAGCTGGGAAACCAGGTTGGTGTGGGCTTCCAGGGTCTTGGCGACCACCATCAGGCCGGTGGTGTCCTTGTCCAGGCGGTGGACGATGCCGGCGCGCGGCACGTTGGCCAGCCCCGGCACGTGGTGCAGCAGCGCGTTTAGCAGGGTGCCGTCCTGGTGCCCGGCAGCCGGGTGCACGACCAGGCCGGCGGGCTTGTCGATCACCAGGATGTGCTCGTCCTCGTAGATGATGTCGAGCTCGATGTCCTGGGCCTTCCACTCACCCTGGGCCTCCAGCTCGACTTCCAGCGCCAGGCGCGAGCCGGCGTGGACGATGTCCTTGGGTCGCAGCACGGCGCCGTCGACCGTCAGCCGGCCGTCCTTGATCCAGCCGGAAAGGCGCGAGCGGGAGTGTTCGGGGAAAAGTTGTGCGGCGATCTGGTCGAGCCGTTGGCCGCCCAGATCGAACGGCACTTCGGCCGCCAGTTGGATGAGATCAGACATGTTGGGACGCGCTGGGCGCGCCACCTTTTGATAGGCGGCACGCTGTGGTTAAATACGGGGCCTTTGTCCCAGGGGGTACCCCTGGGGCGCCAATCATAACAGACGGATGCGGCCGCGACAGCCGACCGTCCAGGGACGCAAGCCGCCATGCAAGTGAAACACCTGCTGCTGATCGCCACCCTCGCCTTCGTCGGCGCGTGCTCGTCGAAAGGCGACAAGGTCGACGAGAACCTGAGCGAAACCCAGCTGTACCAGCAGGCGCAGGAAGACCTGAACAACAATAGCTACACCAACGCCACCAACAAGTTGAAGGCGCTTGAGTCCCGCTATCCGTTCGGCCGCTACGCCGAACAGGCTCAGTTGGAGCTGATCTACGCCAACTACAAGAACAACGAGCCGGAAGCCGCACGTTCGGCCGCAGAGCGCTTCATCCGCCTGCACCCGCAGCACCCCAACGTCGATTACGCCTACTACCTGAAGGGTCTGGCGTCCTTCGACCAGGACCGTGGCCTGCTGGCGCGCTTCCTGCCGCTGGACATGACCAAGCGCGACCCGGGCGCGGCGCGTGACTCCTTCAACGAGTTCGCCCAGCTCACCAGCCGCTACCCCAACAGCCGCTATGCCCCGGACGCCAAGGCGCGCATGGTCTACCTGCGCAACCTGCTGGCCGCCTACGAAGTGCACGTCGGCCACTACTACCTGAAGCGCAAGGCCTACGTAGCCGCCGCCAACCGTGGCCGCTACATCGTCGAGAACTTCCAGGAAACCCCAGCCGTCGGCGATGGCCTGGCAATCATGACCGAGGCCTACCAGCGCCTGGGCCTGAACGACCTGGCCGACAGCAGCCTGCAGACCCTGAAGCTCAACTACCCGGACAACCCCAGCCTGAAGGACGGCCAGTTCGTGCCCCGCGAGCGCGGCGACGACGACCGCAGCTGGCTGGCCAGGGCCACCCTGGGCCTGATCGACTCGCATACCGCGCCCTCCTCTGCCGTGGAAACCCAGGCGAGCAAGGACGTTGCCAAGCAGTACCAGGACGCCCTGCAGCAGATTCCGCCGGAACTGCAGCCGGAGAACCAGGGCAAGTCCACCGAGGCGCCAGACACCAGCGGCCGGAAGAAGCACTCCTGGATGCACTATGTGACCTTCGGCCTGGTCGACTGACCCATCCGAGGACACCGAAAGGGAGGCGCAAGCCTCCCTTTTTCGTTGCCGGGAGCACGATATGGGAAACCTGGCACGCGGGTGCTTGCCCGGCGTGCTGGCTTGGTTACACTGCGGCTCTTCCGAAAAGAAAGGGACCACCATGACCCGACTGCTGTTCTGGCTCATCCTGTTCGCCCTGGCCTGGTGGTTCTGGCGCAAGGCGACACGCCCGCAGCGGCCTGCGGCGAAGCCCCGGGACGAGCAAGCCGAGCCCATGGTGCGCTGCGCCCAGTGCGGCGTGCACGTGCCGCGTGCCCAGGCGCTGCAGAACGAACAGCGCTGGTACTGCAGCCAGGCCCACCTGCAACAGGATCAGACCCGACATGGCTAAGGCCATCCCGCTCAGCGGCCAGCAGGGGCAGCGCATCCTTCGCCTGTACCACCTGTACCGCCTGAGCATCGGCCTGGCGTTGGTGCTGCTGATTTCCAGCAACCTCGACAACCACATCCTGGCGCCCCGCGACATCGAGCTATTCCACATCGGCTGCTGGGGCTACCTGATCATCAATATCCTGATCGCCGTGCTGATGCCGTCGCCGCGCCAGCTGCTGCCGATCTTCTGCATCGCCCTGCTCGACATCATCCTGCTCTGCGGCCTGTTCTTCGCCGCCGGCGGGGTGCCTAGCGGGGTCGGCAACCTGCTGGTGGTGGCCGTAGCTATCGCCAATATCCTGCTGCGCGGGCGCATCGGCCTGCTGATCGCCGCGGTCGCCGCGATCGGCATGATCTACCTGACCTTCTACCTGAGCCTCAGCCAACCGTCGGCGGTCAACCATTACCTGCAGGTCGGCGGCCTGGGCGCCCTGTGCTTCGCCGCCGCCTTGTTGCTGCAAGGCCTGACGCGCCGCCAGCAGCTCAGCGATTCGCTCGCCGAGGAGCGCGCCACCACCGTGGCCAACCTGCAGGAGCTCAACGCGCAGATCCTCCAGCGCATGCGTACCGGCATCCTGGTACTCGACAGCCAGCAGCGCATCCTGCTGGCCAACCAGAGTGCGCACAGCCTGCTGGCGGAGTCGGAACTCGCCGCGCGACGCCTCGCGACCTACAGCCAGGACCTGCTCGACAGCCTGCAGCAATGGTCGCAGAACCCCTCGCTGCGCCCACCCAGCATCCAGGCCCCGGACAGCGGCCCCACGCTGCAGCCGAGCTTCATTCCGCTGCGCCATGGCGAAGAGCAGCACACCCTGGTCTTCCTCGAAGACATCTCGCAGATCGCCCAGCAGGCACAACAACTCAAGCTTGCGGCGCTCGGCCGGCTAACCGCCGGGATCGCCCACGAAATCCGCAATCCGCTGGGCGCAATCAGCCATGCCGCACAACTGCTGCTCGAGTCCGAAGCGCTGGACGCCCCCGACCGCCGGCTGACGCAGATCATCCAGGACCAGTCACGGCGCATGAACCTGGTGATCGAGAACGTCCTGCAATTGTCGCGGCGACGCCAGGCGGAGCCACAACTGCTCGACCTCAAATACTGGCTGCAGCGCTTCAGTGCCGAGTTGTGCGAAAGCCTGCGACCGGACCAGCAAATCCACGTGCAAATGGGCGACGGCAGCATCCAGACGCGCATGGACCCGAACCAGCTCACGCAGGTACTCGGCAATCTGGTGCAGAATGGCCTGCGCTACAGCGCCAAGCAGCACGGCAAGGGCCAGGTGTGGCTGAATCTGTTCCGCGACAGCGAGAGCGACCTGCCCGTCCTCGAGGTGCTCGACGACGGTCCCGGCATAGCGGAGGAGCAGCTGGGCAAGCTGTTCGAGCCGTTCTTCACCACCGAAAGCAAGGGCACGGGCCTCGGCCTGTACATTTCCCGGGAGCTGTGCGAAAGCAACCAGGCCCGCATCGACTTCAAGAACCGCGACGAGGGCGGTGGCTGCTTCCGCATCACCTTCGCCCACCCGCTCAAGCAAAGCTGAAAGAACGATAAAGACCATGAGCCGGCAAAAAGCCCTGATCGTCGACGATGAACCGGATATCCGCGAGCTGCTGGAGATCACCCTCGGCCGCATGAAGCTCGATACCCGCAGCGCCCGCAACATCAAGGAGGCGCGCGAGTACCTGGCCCGCGAACCCTTCGACCTGTGCCTGACCGACATGCGCCTGCCCGACGGCACCGGCATGGACCTGGTGCAGCACATCCAGCAGCGCCACCCACAGGTACCGGTGGCCATGATTACCGCCTTTGGCAGCCTGGATACCGCGGTCAACGCGCTCAAGGCCGGCGCCTTCGACTTCGTCACCAAGCCGGTCGACCTCGGCCGCCTGCGCGAACTGGTCGCCACCGCGTTGCGCCTGCGTTCGCCGAGCGCCGAAGAAGCACCGGTGGACAACCGCCTGCTCGGCGAGTCGCCGCCGATGAAGCAGATGCGCAACCAGATCGCCAAGCTCGCGCGCAGCCAGGCGCCGGTGTACATCAGCGGCGAATCGGGTAGCGGCAAGGAGTTGGTGGCACGGCTGATCCACGAACAAGGCCCACGCAGCGAAGTGGCCTTCGTCCCGGTCAACTGCGGCGCCATCCCGTCAGAGCTGATGGAAAGCGAGTTCTTCGGCCACAAGAAAGGCAGCTTCACCGGCGCCGTGGAAGACAAGCAGGGCCTGTTCCAGGCGGCCAACGGCGGCACCCTGTTCCTCGACGAAGTCGCCGACCTGCCGCTGCCGATGCAAGTCAAGCTGCTGCGCGCCATCCAGGAGAAGGCCGTACGCGCGGTCGGTGGCCAGCAGGAAGTGTCGGTCGACGTGCGCGTGCTCAGCGCGACACACAAGGACCTCGCTGCAGAAGTCGCCGCCGGGCGCTTCCGCCAGGACCTCTACTACCGCCTGAACGTCATCGAGCTGCGCGTGCCGCCGCTGCGCGAGCGCCGCGAGGATATTCCGCTGCTCACCGATCGCGTGCTGCAGCGCCTGGCCAGCGATAGCGGCCTGGCGCCGGCGAAGGTCAGCGCCGATGCGCTGGAAAAGCTGAAGAGCTACCGTTTCCCCGGCAACGTACGCGAACTGGAGAACATGCTCGAGCGCGCCTACACGCTGTGCGAGGACGACCTCATCCAGCCGCACGACCTGCGCTTCGCGGAAACCGCGAGTGGCGGCGAAAGCGGCGAAGCCAGCCTGGCGCAGATCGACAACCTCGAAGACTACCTGGAAGAGATCGAACGCAAGCTGATCATGCAGGCACTCGAGGAAACCCGCTGGAACCGCACTGCGGCCGCCCAGCGTCTGGGCCTGACCTTCCGCTCCATGCGCTACCGGCTGAAGAAGCTCGGTATCGATTGATCGCCGCCCTTCTGCAGGAGCGCGCTTGCTCGCGAACGCTTCTTCCGGCTGCTGCGCCATCGAGCCGGTTCGCCAGCAAGCTGGCTCCTACGACAAGAATTGCCCCAGCCTCAAACTAACGGCGTATCCACCAGCCGCCCTTCCGGCGCATAGGGCTGCGCCTCGATGATCGGCTCGCGCCGCTGCAGCAGATCCACCAGCAGCCGGCACGAAGCCGGCGCCAGCACCAATCCATTGCGGTAGTGCCCGGTGTTCAGCCACAGGCCGGGGTATTCCGGCACAGGCCCGATGAAGGGAATCCCCTGCGGAGAACCCGGCCGCAGCCCGGCCCAATGCAGCACGGGCGCTTGTCCAGCCAATGCCGGCAACAGCTCCTCCGCCGACGCGCGCAGGCTCGCGAGGGCATCTTCGGTCGGCGTCTTGTCGAACCCGGCATGCTCCAGCGTGCTGCCGATCAGGATGTGGCCGTCACGCCGGGGAATCGCGTAGCGCCCCTTGGCCAGCACCATGCTGGAGAGGAAGTGTTCCGCACACTTGTAGAGGATCATCTGCCCCTTCACCGGCACCACCGGGAGGGTCAGCCCCAGGCTGGCCAGCAGCTCTCCACTCCAGGCGCCGGCGGCCAGCACCGTAGTCTCCGACCGCAGTTCGCCCTGAGCGGTGCGCACGCCGCGAACCGCCCCCTGCTCCTGGATGAACCCCAGCACCTCGCAATCCTCGCGAAGCTCGACCGCCGGCATGCGCAGCAGCGCCTCTCGGAGCGAACGCGCCAAGCGCGGATTGCGCACATTGGCCACGCCGGGCATGTGGATCGCACGCTGGAAACCGGGCCCCAGCGCCGGCACGGCGTCGTGCACGGCAGAGATGTCCACTTCATCCAGCGGACGACCATTGGCGCGCGCCCAGGCCAGCGCTTCGGACTGATCTTCGAGATCCAGCCAGTAGAGGCCGGTGACATGCACCTCCGGATCGATGCCGGTTGCCTCGAGCAACTGCTGCCCGAGCGCGGGATAGAAGTCCTGCGACCAATGCGCGAGGTTCGCCACCGCACTGCTGTAGCGCCAGGGGTAAAGCGGCGAGACGATGCCGCCGCCGGCCCAGGATGATTCCCGGCCCGTGGCACCGCGCTCGACCAGAGTCACCCGGCAGCCTTCCCGCGCCAGCGACCAGGCACTCAACAGACCGACGACTCCGCCCCCGACAACCAGCAAATCCGACATCGCGCGACACCTCGAAGCAAAGAAAACGGCGGGCCCCACGACCCGGCGCGCACTATAGCAAGCCGCCCCGCCGGAAAGTCCCTACGCCCTATCGGGAACGCTCTCCCGAGCCAAGAGCCGCCGCCCCGCTGCAGCCCCGCCGATACTCCCGCCAACGGAAAGTACTGGGGACCTGACCATGCTCAAATGCCGCGGAATCAGTCTGGTGGAACTGCTGATCTGCCTTGCTCTGCTCGCGATCCTGATGTCGATGGCCGCTCCATCCTTCAGCGATCTACTCGCCCGACAACGCACAGAGACCGCGGCACACAGCCTGCGAAGCGCACTCAACCTGGCGCGAGAGACAGCAGTAATGACCGGCCAGGTAGTCAGCATCGCCGCGATCGATGGCGACTGGAGCGCGGGCTGGCGAGTCTTCCATGACCGCAACAACGACGGCATGCGCCAGGACGACGAGCACCCGCTGGCCAATCAGGCAGCCATCGAGGGCGTCTCAATCCAGGCAGACCGAACCAGCAAAAGCTACATCCACTTCCGCGCCGACGGCGTCAGCATTCAACCCAGCGGCGCCTTCCACGCCGGCCACCTGGCGGTATGCGGCAAGGGTTCCAAAGCCTACAAGCTGCTCATCAACCGCAGCGGCCGAATCCGCCAGGAAAGCGCCGAGCCCGCCACGCTCTGCCCACGCTAACCAGCGCACAGCCTCAGCGCGACCGGCATCACAGAAGCTCGCACCCGACGACCGGATATCGTGCGATCGGCAACGATCATCCAGACAAATAGGATTTTTCCTGCCGGAATAGGCAGCATTACCTCTAGTCAAAAGATCGAGGAATGCGCCTATGTCGCGCAGCAAGGAGATGGCGGGGTTCACGCTGATCGAGCTGATGGTGGTGGTGGCCGTCGCCGCCATCCTGGCGAGCATCGCCATTCCCAGCTTCCGTACCCTGATGATGGACAACCAGATCACCAGCCAGACCAACATGGTCATCGGCCTGGTGCAGGCCGCGCGCAGTGAAGCCATTACCCAGCACTCGTTCGTGCGGGTCTGAGGCAGCAGCGACGCAGCTACCGATCAAAGCAACTACAGCTGCAACAGCAGCAACTGGGAAGACGGCGCCATCATCTTCCGTAGCCCAGATAACACCACCACCACGGTCGCCAAGGCATCCTTGATCAAGGTCCTGCCGCCCAACGACAGCGGCTTGACCCTTAGCAGCAGCGGCACCATCACCATCAACCCCAACGGCACCCTGAACAATTCCGTGACCCTGCGCGTCTGCGACTCCCGTGGCACTGATAGCTCGCGCGCCGTGACGGTCAACATCGCCGGCGTCGCCACCAGTGGAGCGAACAGCACATGTCCCTGATTCGCGGCCGTCAAGGCGGCTTCACCCTGATCGAAGTGCTGATTGCATTGCTGGTCCTGGCGATCGGCCTGTTGGGCATGGCCTCGCTGACCATGACCAGCCTGCAAAGCAACCAGAGTGCCTACCAACGCGGCCAAGCCAGCCAACTGGCCTTCGACCTCGTCGAGCGCATGCGCAGCAATAGCGATCAGGCGACGCTTGGCCAATCGCCTTACGCCGCGACACTCGACACCGATAGCACCCTTAACAACCCGGACTGCAAGACCAAGACCGCCGGCTGCACGCCATCCCAACAGGCGGCGCAGGATATGTACGAATGGTGGGCGAACCTGCAGGGTGCCCTTCCCGGCGCTTCCGCCACCATCACAAAAAACAACGCCAACGAGTACCAGATCGTCATCAGCTGGACCGAATCGGACTCGCAGCAACGCTCGACGAGCACCCAGACCAGTAGCTTCACCCTGAGGGTCAATCTATGACTGTCCGCCATCACAGCGGCCGGGCGAGCCAGCGCGGTCTGTCGATGATCGAACTGATGGTCGCCCTGCTGCTCAGCTCGCTGCTGCTGCTTGGCGTTCTGCAGATGTTCAGCAACAGCTCGCACTCCAATAAGGTCAGCACCGCGCTGATCCAGGTGCAGGACAGCGGCCGCGTGGTGCTCGACATGATCGCCAGCGATGCCCGTCGTGCCGGTTACCAGGGTTGTGTCATGCCGAGCAACGTGGTCACTGTGAGCAACGGCACCAAGTTTCCGCGCGATGCCGTCACCACGATTGCTGGCAACAACACCAGCATCACCTTCAACTATGCCGTTACGACCAATACCGGCATCGCCATGCCCGGTACCAACAAGGGCTGCGTCAACGGCACAACCCCGACGCTCTATCTCTACTCGGTCACCTACAGCAACTGCGCGAACGGCACCTCCATCTGCATGAACTCCACCACCAGCGGCGGCACCCAGACCATTGTCGATGGCGCGCAGATCACAGGGTTCAACCTCGGTTACGAGTCCGGTGCCAACACCGTATGGAAGTCCGCCGGCACCATCACCAGTGCGCAGCTCCAGAGCGCCGATCGCCTGCAGGTCAGCCTCACCGCGACGGAAAGCACGCAGAACGTCTCTCGAAGCTTCGTCAACACCATCGAACTGAGGAACCGGCCATGACCTCCCTGAAGCCACAACGCGGGATGGCCCTGATCGTCAGCCTGCTGCTATTGCTGATTCTCACGGTGCTGGCGATCTCCATGGCCAGCACCTCTACCCTGCAGCAACGCATTTCCGGCAACGCCCAGCAGCAGAACCTGGCCTTCCAGGCTTCGGAGAGCGGGCTCAAATATTGGGTCCAGTGGTACAAGGACCACGGCAACAAACCTACCGAGCCCGCTACCGTGGATTTTTCCTCCGGTGACTCCGGCAACGCGCGCGCGAGCGTGACCTCGTCCAGCCTGGAATGCTCGCGAGTCATCCCGCCGCAGAGTCTCAGCGTCGGAGGCCTCGTCTACAACTGCTACCAGGTCAGCAGCCAGGCCAAAGCCTGCAAGAGCCTGTCCGGCTGCGACCCGACTACTTCGACCGGCCAGGCCCGCGCCCTGCATCGTCGCAGTTACATCCAGGCCACCTATTAAACGACCGCCAGGTGCACAGCATGAGCCCCCATCTGTCCTTCATCCGTAGCCTGCTGAGCGGAGCCCTGCTGACTGCAGGCATCGGATTCGCCACCGCGAGTTATGCCGACGACACCGAGATCTTCTTCGGCGGCCAGTCGATCGACAGCAGCGTCCGCCCCAATGTGCTTTTCGTATTGGACAACTCAGGCTCCATGGCCTGGCGTACCGACAGCAACAACAATCCTTGGGGCAACGAGCAATCGCGGATGACGGTGCTCAAGCAATCCTTTTCCGACATCATCACGAGCACCAACGGCATCAATGCCGGCCTGATGATCCTCAACCCCGATGACGACCAGCGTCTGCTCTACCCGGTCACCAATATCGACAACGCCGTACCCAGTGGCGCAACCCAGTACGCCGGCGCCCCCGAAATCGCCCAGGGCAGCGACGACGCCACCCAGCGCACCGATATCTCGTCCACCGCCAGCATCAGCGAGACCAGCCTGCCGATGGGCTATATCGGCAGTACCACCACGGCAACCAATGATGGCACCTCGATTCTCGGCGATACCGATGCATTCTTCGTCAGCACGGCCAATGCCAACTACGCCTGCCGAATGCGTGCGACCGGGGTATCGAACCGAAATACGTCGATCTGTAATAACAGTGACCTCACCGAGCTAAACATCAACTCGACCTCCAACACGAACAACCGCACCGCACTGTTCTATTTCCGCTCGCTAGGCCTGCCGGCAAACGCCACCATCAACAGCGCTTACCTGCAGCTGACTCCCACCAATGGCGGCAGAAATACCACGCCTCCGACGCTTGCCCTGAGAATCGAGCAATCGAAAACCCCGGCCGCATTGAACGACAGTACAACCATTGGCACGAGAACCTTCGCCAGCGCCAACCTCACCGCCCCCAGCTGGCGAAGCGGCCGTACGATTCAGGTTGACATCCAGAGCCTGCTGCAGACGATGCAGGGCTTGAACCCCACGGACAGCGCCGTTAGCGATATCCTGCTGAGCTTCCGCGCCACCCAGGCAAACGACTACACCTTCTGCGTGCGCGGTTGCGCCACCGGCACCTTCCCGACCCTGGTGGTGAACTACACCACCACCTCCAACGTCACCTTGACCCGCATGGGCGCCGTACGCTTCCAGAACGTGGCCATTCCTCAGGGTGCAACAATAACCTCCGCACGAATTTCCTTTGCCCCTGCGACTAGCAACAGCGATCCAGTGACTTTCCAAGTGAAAGGACAACTGGCCAGCGACGCAGCCACCTTCAGCGCTACGGAGAACCTGGCTGCACGCGCGAAGACCAACGCAGTTACCAACTGGATCCCTGACGCCTGGGCCAGCGCCAGCCCGCCGGTTCCCGTACAAGGCCCCGATGTCACCAGCGTCATGCAGGAAATCGTCAGCCAGAGCGGCTGGTGCGGTAACAACTCGGCCGCGTTCTTCTTCACGCCCAACGGTGGTAGCGGTTCCCGTACGGCTTACAGCTACGAAGGCGGGGTGGGCCTGCAGCCCACTTTGACAGTCACCTACACCGGAGGCAGCAGCGGCTGCCTGAACCCGATCGTGGAGGCCCGCGTCACCGATGCGAAGAACGACGGCTTCGAGACCGCTCCGGGGCGTCGCTACAACTCGCCAACCCTGGGCGCCACCACACTGCCGCTAGATGCCGGCATCATTGCGGCGCGCTATACCAACCTGCTGAT
This sequence comes from Pseudomonas knackmussii B13, assembly GCF_000689415.1. Classification (NCBI taxonomy): domain Bacteria; kingdom Pseudomonadati; phylum Pseudomonadota; class Gammaproteobacteria; order Pseudomonadales; family Pseudomonadaceae; genus Pseudomonas; species Pseudomonas knackmussii. Next base: position 5,043,528 of record NZ_HG322950.1, read on the forward strand.
CAACAAGAATGCGACCGTACTGGATGCCAAGCTGTTCATTACGCCGAGCGCCACCGTCACATCGCCCAGCGTCAGCACCAATATCAGCTTCGAGGATGCGGACAACTCGGCCGCCTACCAGTCCGACTCAGGCAACTTTGCCCTGCGCTCTCAGACTTCGTCAGTCGCTTGCACTATCAATAACAGCAATGGTGGTTGGACTTCCGGCACGCCGTTCAGCTGCCCCGGCCTCGCCTCTTCACTACAGACGGTGTTCAACCGCAGCGGCTGGGCACCGGGTAACGCCCTGTCGGTGTTCATGAACCAGAGCGCGGACAGCACCCTCAATGCCCGCGCCTACGAGAGCAACCCGGCACAGTCCCTGCGCCTGCGCATCAAACTTGCCAGCGGCGGCCTGAGCACTACGCCCTATACCGTACGTAATGCGTTGAACGCGCTGGTGCAGAACCTTACCCCGACTGGCAGTACACCTATCGTCCCGACGCTCGACGATGCCGTGAATTACCTGCGCAATGGGGCTAACGGGAACCCCAGCCCGATCAATAGCGCTTGCCAGACAACGCACCTGGTATTGCTGACCGATGGCCAGGCCAACCTGAACACCGATGCAGCGAAAAATGACATCGCCTCGCTGACCGGTGCCAGCTGTACGGGTGACGCCACCGACGACGGCGAAAAATGCGCCCGCAGCCTGGCCACCTGGATGGCCAAGAACAACCAGATCTCGAACATCGACGGCAGCACCATCACCACCCATACCGTTGGCTTCGCCCTGGATGCGAGCGGAGCAACGGCTAGCGCCAATATCAAGAAGTTCCTCAGCGACCTGGCCACCAATGGCGGCGGCGGCAGCTACAACGCCAGCACTGCCGGAGACCTGTCGAGTGCTTTCAACGACATCATCCAGCACGTGATTTCCACCGACAGTTCCTTCGTGGCCGCCAGCGCGCCGGTGAACACCTTCAACCGCCAGGACAACAAGGACCAGCTGTACTTCTCGGTTTTCCGTCCGAAGGAAACCGATACCTGGCCGGGCAACCTGAAGCGCTATCGCCTGGACACTGCCTCGGCAACAATCGTCGACGCCGACAACGTGGCCGCAGTCAACCCGCTGACCGGGTTCTTCAAGGACAGCGCGCGCAGCTTCTGGAGCGCGACAGCCGACGGCAACGACACCACCGCCGGAGGTGCAGCAGCAAACCTGCCAGCCGCCGCATCGCGCCACCTGTATACCTTTATCGGTAACTCGCCAGCCGCGGCTACCGCCCTGAGCGCGCTCGACACCTCGAACACCGCCATCACCAATAGCCTGCTGGGGATCACCGATCCCAACGACACCGCCTCGCGCACCGCAGCCATCAACTACATCCGCGGCCTGACCACCACCGGTTCGCAGCGCAAGGCCCTGGGCGATCCGCTGCACTCCTCGCCGCGCCTGGTCACCTACGCCTGCAACAGCTACACCGATACCACCTATACCGCGTGCGACACCGAGGACCAGAGCGCGGTAATGGCGACCAACGAAGGCTATCTGCACATGTTCGACACCAGTAACGGCCAGGAGCAGTTCGCCTTCATGCCCGAGCCTCTGCTGTCGAACATCACGCAGTTGGCGGCGAACGCCAAGTCGACGACCGCCAAGCCACGCCCTTACGGGATGGATAACACCGTCACCCTGTGGGTCAACGACGCCAACAAGAACGGCGTCATCTACGGCGGCCTGGATCCCACCAAGACCACCCCGACCCTGCTCACCGGCTTGAACACCGGCGAGTTCGTCTACGCCTACGGCACCATGGGGCGTGGCGGTCGCAATATCTATGCATTGGATGTCACCGACCGCTCCGCGCCGAAGCTCCTGTGGCTGATCAAGGGCGGCGTGACCACTGGCTTCGAGCAACTGGGGCAGACCTGGTCTGCGCCGGTCAAGACGAAGATCAACGTCGGCGGCACCATCACCGATGTGCTGATCTTCGCTGGCGGCTACGACCCCAACCAGGACAACGTCAGCATCCCGACCGCCGACACCATGGGCAACGCGGTCTACATCGTCAACGCCAAGACCGGTGCGCTGCTCTGGTCCGCCAGCAAGTCGAGCGGTAGCGTGTCGCTTAGCAGAATGAGCTACAGCATGCCTGCACCGGTACGAGTCATTGATCTGCAGCAGAACAGCAACGGCACGCTGATCAATGACGACCAGCAACTCGCCGATGAGTTCTTCGTCGGCGACATGGGCGGACAGGTCTGGCGCTTCTACATCAACAACGGCGCCAATGCCGGCAATACCCTGGTCACTCCGGGTGGCACCAGCAACAACGGTGTCTTCGCCAGTGTCATCCCGGCCGACACCGGCAGCACCACCGATGCCGATCGCAAGCTCAAGATGCGGCGCTTCTACAACGAGCCAGACGTGGCAATCCTCAACGTCAACGGAACCCTCATGCTCACCGTCAACATCGGCTCGGGCTACCGCGGCCACCCGCTGAGCAAGCTGACCGAGGACCGCTTCTACTCGTTCCGCACCCCAGTGCTGACCAAGCCCTCGACCAGTGAAGGCACCCTGACCGAAAGCAGCCTGTACGACGCCACCAGCAACCTGGTGCAGGCCGGCACGGATGCCCAGAAGGCAGACGCCAGTAACGCCTTCAGCACCACCACTGCCGGCGGCTGGATGATCAAGCTGAACAGCTCTGGCGGTGAGAAAGTCTTGACCCGAGCACTCACCGTTAACGGCTTCGTCTTCTTCAACACCTACGAACCGACCGCCAACGCTAACTCATGCCAGGCCGCGGTGGGCGTCAACCGCTCCTACGTCGTCAATCTGGCCGATGCCACGCCGTACTCCACAGACACCAGCGGCAACACCAACACTTCTCCATCAGCACGCTATAACGTGGTGAACACCACCGGCCTGCTGCCCGACCCAACGTTGGTAACCATTGGCGGCACCAGCTTCGTGATCAACGGCACCGACATCCGCAAGCCACCGCAGCTGAATACCAGCGAGTTCTACTGGATCGACGAGGACAAATTTTGAGAACGCCGGCAATGAATAAGCAAAGGGGTTTCACCCTGCTGGAACTGATGATCGCGGTAGTGGTGGTGGCTATTCTCGCCGCCATCGCCCTACCTAACTACACGGCATACGTGCGCCGCACCGCCTGCGAGGACGTCAAAGGCACACTTACTGGAGCGGCAGGATTGATGGAGCGCTACAGGGCGCAGAACAACTCCTATGCTGGTGCCGATCTTGGTGCCTATGCACAGAGTCCTGTCGATTCGACAGCGATCTTCACCATTTCACTAGAGAATCTGACATCTACCAGTTATGACCTGAAAGCCTCGCCCGTCGCTGGCGGAGTGATGGCAGGCAAAGGTGAACTGTACTTGAGTTCAAATGGCGTCAGGTCAGGGGAAGCAGGTACAGCTATGGCCAATGCCTGGAGCAGCTGCCGCGGTATCTGACCTTTCGCCCCAATAAAAAACCCGCCACTGGCGGGGTTTTTTTTTTGTTTTTTCTTCACCCGCAGTTCCTTCGGCATCGAGAAGGTAATGTTCTCTTCCCGGCCGTCCAGCTCGACCTCCGGCTCGGCGCCCCATTCGCGGAGCTGCTCGATCACGCCGCGCACCAGCACTTCCGGGGCGGAGGCGCCGGCGGTGATGCCGATGCGGTTCTTGCCTTCGAACCACTCTCGCTTGAGGTCTTCAGCGCCATCGATCAGGTAACCCGGGGTGCCCATGCGTTCGGCCAGTTCGCGCAGGCGGTTGGAGTTGGAGCTGTTCGGGCTGCCGACTACCAGCACCAGGTCGCACTGGTCCGCCAGGTCCTTGACCGCGTCCTGGCGGTTCTGGGTGGCGTAGCAGATGTCGTTTTTGCGCGGGCCCTTGATGTGCGGGAACTTGGCTCGCAGCGCGTCGATCACCTTGGAGGTGTCGTCCATCGACAGGGTGGTCTGGGTCACGAAGTGCAGCGCTTCGGGGTTGCGCACTTCCAGCGCGGCAACATCTTCCTCGTCTTCGACCAGGTAGATATCGCCGCCGTTGGCGTTGTCGTACTGGCCCATGGTGCCTTCCACCTCGGGGTGGCCTTCGTGGCCGATGAGGATGCACTCGTCGCCGTCTCGGCTGTAGCGCACCACTTCCATGTGCACCTTGGTCACCAGCGGGCAGGTCGCGTCGAATACCTTCAGGCCGCGGTTCTCGGCTTCCTTGCGTACCGCCTGGGACACGCCGTGGGCGCTGAAGATGACGATGGTGTCGTCCGGTACCTGGTCGAGTTCCTCGACGAATACCGCGCCGCGGTTGCGCAGGTTCTCCACCACGAACTTGTTGTGCACCACTTCGTGACGCACGTAGATCGGCGGGCCGAACACGTCCAGCGCGCGATTGACGATCTCGATCGCGCGGTCGACGCCGGCGCAGAAGCCGCGGGGGTTGGCGAGTTTGATTTGCATGGTGGCCTCGTCGGCGCTGGGCGCTACGCAAGCCGGCCCACGAGGGGCCGGAAGAATGTCTCTGCCTGAGTGGGCCGGTCTGGGGACACCAGGCCGGGCGCCGGATCAGGCCAGTTTGACCTCGATGATTTCAACGTCGAAGGCCAGGGTCTTGCCGGCCAGCGGGTGGTTGAAGTCGATGGTCACGCGCTGCTCGTCGAACTCTTTCACAACGCCCGGCAGCTCGGTCTTGGCGGCGTCGTTGAAGATCACCAGCAGGCCGTGGGACAGCTCCATGCCTTCGAACTGGTCACGCGGCATGATCTGCACGTTGGCCGGGTTCGGCTGGCCGAAGCCCTGCTCCGGGTCGATGCTCAGCGTGCGCTTGTCGCCGGCCTTCAGTCCGTAGAGCGCCAGCTCGAAGCCGGGGAGCAGGTTGCCGTCGCCGACCTTGAAGGTGGCCGGCTGCTTGTCGAAGGTGCTATCGACGACGTTGCCGTCTTCCAGCTTGAGGGCGAAGTGCAGGGTGACTTCCGTCTCCGCTCCGATGCGAACATCAGCCATGGGCGGCTTCTCCGGATTTCTTGGTCTTGAACATGTCCAGCGCGAGCATGGCCGCGCCGACGGTGATGGCGCTGTCGGCCAGGTTGAACGCAGGGAAGTACCAGCGGTTCTGCCAGTGAACGAGGATGAAGTCGATCACGTGGCCAAGTACGATGCGGTCGTACAGGTTGCCCAGTGCGCCGCCCAGTACCAGCGCCAGGGCGATGGCGAGCCAGGTGTCGCTCGGTTTCAGGCGCTTGAGCCAGACGAGCAGCACGGCGCTGACCACCAGGGCGATCAGGGCGAACAGCCAGCGCTGCCAGCCGGAGCTGTCGGCGAGGAAGCTGAAGGCCGCACCGGTGTTGTAGGCCAGGGTCCAGCTGAACAGGTCGGGAATGACCACGATCTGCTGGTACAGGCTCAGCGTGCCTTCGAAGTAGGCCTTGCTGGCCTGGTCGAGGACCAGGACCAGCACGGTGATCCACAGCCAGCCGAGGCGACCGAAGCGCCCGTTCGACAGGGCATCAGGCATAGTGACGAACCTCGCCTTTGCCTTCGATGTTGTCTACGCAGCGGCTGCACAGCTCCGGATGCGCGGCGTGGGTGCCGACATCGGCGCGATGGTGCCAGCAGCGGCCGCACTTGGCGTGGGCGGACTTGACCACCTTCAGCTTCAGGCCCGGCACATCGCTCTCGACGGCATCAGCCGGCGCGGAGGCCAGCGGTGCAACGGTCGCGGTGGAGGTGATCAGCACGAAGCGCAGCTCGTCGCCCAGCTTGTTCAGGTCGGACACCAGGGCCTCTTCGGCGAACAGGGTCACTTCGGCCTGCAGGTTGCCACCGACGGCCTTGGCCGCGCGCTGGTTTTCCAGTTCCTTGTTGACCGCGGCCTTGACCGCCATGACCTTGTCCCAGTACTCGCGGCCCAGTTCGGTGCCGGCCGGCAGCTCGGACAGGCCCTCGTAGGAGGTGCTGAGCATGACCGACTCGGCGCGCTCGCCCGGCAGGAACTTCCAGATTTCCTCGGCGGTGAACGCCAGGATAGGCGCGATCCAGCGCACCAGCGCCTCGGCGATGTGGAACAGCGCGGTCTGGCACGAACGGCGCGCGACGCTGTTGGCCTGGGTGGTGTACTGGCGATCCTTGATGATGTCCAGGTAGAAGCCGCCCAGCTCCTGCACGCAGAAGTTGTGCACCTTCGAGTAGACGTTCCAGAAGCGGTAGTCGCGGTAGGCTTCTTCCAGCTCGCGCTGCAGCAGCAGGGCGCGGTCCACGGCCCAGCGGTCCAGGGCCAGCATCTGGTCGCCCGGCAGTAGGTCCTTGGCCGGGTCGAAGCCGGACAGGTTGGAAAGCAGGAAGCGCGCGGTGTTGCGGATGCGGCGGTAGGCATCGGCGCTGCGCTGCAGGATGGTCTGGGAAACGGCCATCTCGCCGGAATAATCGGTGGCCGCGACCCACAGGCGCAGGATGTCGGCACCCAGGGTGTCGGTGACCTGCTGCGGGGCGATGACGTTGCCCAGCGACTTGGACATCTTGCGGCCGGACTCGTCCACGGTGAAGCCGTGGGTCAGCAGCTGGCGGTACGGCGCGTGGCCGTCGATTGCGCAGCCGGTCAGCAGCGAGGAGTGGAACCAGCCGCGGTGCTGGTCGGAACCTTCCAGGTAGAGGTCGGCGGCCGGACCGCTGGCGTGGCCGAGCTCGGCGTGCGAGCCGCGCAGCACGTGCCAGTGGGTGGTGCCGGAGTCGAACCAGACGTCCAGGGTGTCGCTGATCTTGTCGTAGTGCGCGGCCTCGTCACCGAGCAGTTCGGCGGCGTCGAGCTTGAACCAGGCCTCGATGCCTTCCTTCTCCACACGCTGGGCCACGGCTTCCATCAGCTCGATGGTGCGCGGGTGCAGCTCGCCGGTGGCCTTGTGCAGGAAGAACGGGATAGGCACGCCCCAGTTGCGCTGACGCGAGATGCACCAGTCGGGACGGCCGGCGATCATGCCGTGCAGGCGCGCCTGGCCCCAGCCGGGCACGAACTCGGTTTCGGAGATGGCTTGCAGCGAGCGCTCGCGCAGGGTGGCACCGCTTTGCGGCTGCTTGTCCATGCCGACGAACCACTGCGCGGTGGCACGGTAGATCAGCGGAGTCTTGTGACGCCAGCAGTGCATGTAGCTGTGGCTGATGGAGGCGTGCTTGAGCAGCGCGCCCACTTCGTCCAGCTTGGCGACGATGGCCGGGTTGGCCTTCCAGATGAACTGGCCGCCGAAGAACGGCAGGTCCTGGACGTACACGCCGTTGCTCTGCACCGGGCTGAGGATGTCGTCGTTGACCATGCCGTACTGCTTGCAGGTACGGAAGTCGTCCTCACCGTAGGCCGGTGCGGAGTGAACGACACCGGTGCCGGCGCCCAGCTCGACGTACTCGGCCAGGTAGACCGGCGAGAAACGCTCGTAGAACGGGTGGCGGAAGCGGATTTGCTCCAGCGCATCGCCCTTGGCGGTGGCGATGACCTGCCCTTCCAGGCCGTAGCGCTGCAGGCAGGACTCGACCAGTTCCTCGGCCAGCACCAGCAGGCGCGCGCCGGTGTCGACCAGGGCGTAGGTGAATTCGGGGTGAACGTTCAGCGCCTGGTTGGCCGGGATGGTCCAGGGGGTGGTGGTCCAGATGACAATGGCAGCGGGCTTGGCCAGGCTGGCCAGGCCGAAAGCGGCGGCCAGCTTGTCGGCGTCCTCGACCGGGAAGGCGACGTCGATGGCGTCGGACTTCTTGTCGGCGTACTCGACCTCAGCCTCGGCCAGCGCCGAACCGCAATCGAAGCACCAGTTCACCGGCTTCAGGCCCTTGAACACGAAGCCCTGCTTGACCATCTCGGCGAGGGCACGGATCTCGCCGGCCTCGTTACTGAAGTTCATGGTCTTGTAGGGGTTGTCCCATTCGCCGAGCACGCCCAGGCGGATGAAGTCGGCCTTCTGTCCTTCGATCTGCTGGGCTGCGTATTCGCGGCACAGCTCGCGGGTCTTGTCCGCCGGCAGGTTCTTGCCGTGGGTGGTCTCGACCTTGTGCTCGATCGGCAGGCCGTGGCAGTCCCAACCCGGCACGTAGGGCGCGTCGTAGCCGGCCAGGGTCTTGGAGCGAACGATGATGTCCTTGAGGATCTTGTTGACCGCGTGACCGATGTGGATGCTGCCGTTGGCGTAGGGCGGGCCATCGTGCAGGACGAATTTCGGACGACCTTCGCCGGCTTTCCGCAGTTTCTGGTACAGGCCGATGTCGTTCCAGAACTTCAGGGTTTCCGGCTCGCGCTGCGGCAGGCCGGCTTTCATCGGGAAGTCGGTTTCGGGAAGGTTCAGGGTGGCTTTGTAATCGGTCATCTCAGGGCCTGTTCTCAGGAGCTCTTCAATCAAGCGGTTGGCCCAGCCAGTAGGCCCGGGCGGCGGCGATGTCGGCGAGAATCGCCGCCTTCAGTGCCTCAAGGGAGGCGAAACGCTGCTCATCACGCAGCTTCTGGTGGAAGGTCACATCCAGGTGCCGGCCGTAGAGGTCGCCAGCGAAGTCCAGCAGATGCACTTCCAGGTGGGGTCGACCGTCGCCTTTGACCGACGGACGCGTGCCTATGTTGGCTACCCCGTTGAAACGCTGGCCATCCACGAGGGTGCTGACCAGATAGACGCCATTGAGCGGCGCCTTGCGGCGCTTGAGCTGGATGTTCGCGGTCGGCGAACCCAGCGTGCGACCGAGCTTCTGCCCATGCAGCACACGGCCGCTGAGGCGGAACGGCCGACCCAGCAGACGCTCGGCCAGGTGCAGATCGCCCTCGGCGAGCACCTTGCGAATGCGCGAACTGCTCACCCGCATGCCGTCCACTTCCACAGTAGTGGCGGCCTCGACGGTAAAACCCTGCTCGGCACTGGCCTTGACCAGGAAGGCGAAGTCACCGGAGCGGTCGCAACCGAAGCGGAAATCGTCACCGACTTCCAGGTGGCGCACGGCCAGGCCGTCGACCAGAACCTGGCGGACGAACTCGGCGGCCGAAAGTTCGCGCAGGCGGCGGTTGAACGCCAGGCACAGGACGAAATCGACACCCTGGCCGCGCAGCAGCTCGAGCTTCTCGCGCAGACGCGCCAGGCGCACCGGCGCTGCATCTGGAGCGAAGTACTCGCGCGGCTGCGGCTCGAAAATCACCACGCAGCTGGGCACGCCCAACTCAAGCGAGCGCTCGCGCAGACGCGCCAGGATCGCCTGGTGGCCGAGGTGGACGCCGTCGAAATTGCCGATGGTGGCGACACAGCCCCCGGACAGGGGCCGCAGGTTGTGGAGGCCTCGAAGCAGCTGCATAGCGCGCGTATTGCTCAGAAAGTGGTCGATTATACCCGCACCCGCCGCCGCGCGACAGGCACAATGCCGCCGTGCGTCACGGATGCGCCCAACAGCGACGCCAGATCAGCTGACCGAGCGTCGGGAAAAGTCCCGCAGGCGGAAGCCCAGCAGCGCCAGCATACCGAAGTAGACAACGATGCCAGCCGCCACCAGCACACCCAGGCGCGCCAGGCGCACGGGCATGCCGCCAAGGTCCCAGGCCGGCATGAAGTGCATCATCAGCAACAAGACTGCGGACATCGCCAGCACCGCCAGCACCAGCTTACCGAGGAACTTCGCCCAGCCCGGCTGCGGCTCGAACAGGTTGTTCTTGCGCAGCTGCCAGTAAAGCAGTCCGGCGTTCAGGCAGGCAGCCAGGCTGATAGCCAGGGCCAGGCCGGCATGTTTGAGCGGACCGATGAAGGCGAGGTTCATGAGCTGGGTGGAAGCCAGCGTGAACAGGGCGATCTTCACCGGCGTGCGGATGTTCTGCCGCGCATAGAAGCCCGGCGCCAGCACCTTCACCAGGATGATGCCGAGCAGCCCCACCGCATAACCGATCAGCGCGCGCTGGGTCATGAGCGCGTCATTGGCGCTGAACTTGCCGTACTGGAACAGCGAGACGGTCAGCGGCTCGGCGATTAGCGCCAGCGCCAGCGCGCAAGGCAGCACCAGCAGGAAGCAAAGGCGCAGCCCCCAATCCATCAGGCGCGAATATTCATGGCGGTCATCGCTTGCATAAGTCTTGGCCAGCGACGGCAGCAGGATGGTGCCCAGCGCCACGCCGAGCACGCCGGAAGGCAGCTCCATCAGGCGGTCGGCGTAATACATCCAGGACACGGAGCCGGCAGCCAGGAAGGACGCGAAGATGGTGTTGATGATCAGCGAGATCTGGCTCACCGAGACCCCCAGAATCGCCGGCCCCATCTGCTTGAGCACGCGCCAGACGCCGGCATCCTTGAAGTTCAGGCGCGGCAGCACGAGCATGCCGATCTTCTTCAGGTGCGGAAGTTGGTAGAGCAATTGCGCCAGGCCGCCGGCGAGCACTGCCCAACCCAGCGCCATCACCGGCGGATGGAAGTACGGCGTCAGGAACAGCGAGAAGATGATCATGCTGACATTCAGCAGGGTCGGCACGAAGGCCGGCACCGAGAAGCGGTTCCAGGTATTGAGAATCGCCCCGGCCAGCGACGCGAGCGAGATCAGCAGGATGTACGGGAAGGTCACGCGCAGCAGCGAGCTGGTCAGCTCGAACTTCTCCTGGGAATCGACGAAGCCCGGCGCCGTCACCCAGATCACCCAGGGCGCTGCGAGGATGCCGAGCAGCGTGACGACCGCCAGAGCGAGGGTCAGCATGCCGGAGATATAGGCGATAAAGGTGCGAGTGGCCTCCTCGCCCTGCTGCGTCTTGTACTCGGCGAGAATGGGCACGAAGGCCTGGGAGAATGCACCCTCGGCGAAGATGCGGCGCAGCAGGTTGGGCAGCTTGAAGGCGACGAAGAAGGCATCGGTGGCCATGCCGGCGCCGAACATGCGCGCGACAATAGTGTCGCGGACGAAGCCGAGCACCCGCGAGATCATGGTCATGGAGCTGACCGCGGCCAGCGATTTGAGTAGATTCATTGCATCCGGAACTTGTCAGCGCAGGGTCGTCCCCGCCCGCACGGCGCCCTAGACACCGGCCGCCACCAAAAGGCGTCGAGTGTATGGCCGCCGGTCGAATAAATCACCCTTCGACGAGCACGACTTCCGGGTAGAGCGCCCGCCAACCCGATCGCCGGCAGGTGTACATACCCTTGACAAGGCACGGACTCGACGGCATCATTCGCGGCCTTAATTTATTCGCAACATCCCAAGATTTTCTCGAGGAGCTCGACGGTGGCCAACACACCTTCCGCCAAAAAACGCGCCAAACAGGCTGAGAAGCGTCGCAGCCACAACGCCAGCCTGCGTTCCATGGTTCGCACCTACATCAAGAACGTAGTCAAGGCTGTCGATGCCAAAGACCTGCCGAAAGCCCAGGCTGCCCTGGTTGCCGCTGTTCCGGTAATCGACCGCATGGCCGACAAAGGCATCATCCACAAGAACAAGGCCGCTCGTCACAAGAGCCGCCTGAACGCCCACGTGAAGGCCCTGGCCACCGCGTAAGCGTTCCGTTCTTGAAAAACCGGCCCCAGTGGCCGGTTTTTTATTGCCTGCGCTTTCCCACGAACAAGAGCGCGAGCATGAAAAAGGGCGGTCACCCGCCCTTCTCGCTTACTGCTTCGCCGACCAGGGCATGATCGGAATGGCCGTCACCGCATTCTGCGGACTGCCCTCGATCACGCGATCGCTATAGACGAGATAGACCAGCGCGTTGCGCTTCTTGTCGAAGAAACGCACCACCTGCATGGACTTGAACACCAACGAGGTGCGCTGCTTGAACACCTCCTCGCCATCCTTGAGCTCCTCGGTGAAGCGGATCGGGCCGACCTGCCGGCAGGCGATGGACGCCTCGGCACGATCCTCGGCCAACCCCAGGCCACCCTTGACACCGCCAGTCTTGGCCCGCGACAGGTAGCAGGTCACACCCTCGACCTTGGGATCATCGAAGGCCTCGACGACGATCTTGTCGTTCGGCCCCACCCACTTGAATACCGTGGAAACCTCACCGATCTCCTCGGCCCGCACCAGCGCCGGCAGCAACAGCAGCCCCGCGCACACGCCCTTCCATAGCTTCATGCTAAAGCGCCTCTTCAGACCAGCACCAGGTTGTCGCGATGCACCAGCTCCGGACCGTCGACATAGCCCAGCAGGCTCTCGATGGCATCCGTCGGCTGACCGATGATCTTCTGCGCCTCCAGGGCGCTGTAGTTGGCCAGGCCACGGGCGATTTCGCGCCCCTCCTGATCCACGCAGACCACCATCTCGCCGCGACGGAAGCTGCCCTGAACCAGCTTTACCCCCACCGGCAGCAGGCTCTTGTGGTCATGCGCCACAGCCTTCACAGCACCCGCATCGAGCACCAGAGTGCCGCGCATCTGCAGGTGACCAGCCAGCCACTGTTTGCGCGCCGCCTTGCGGCTCCGCTCCGGCGTCAGCAGCGTGCCAAGACGCTCACCGCCACGAAGGCGATCCAGCACGCGCTCGATGCGCCCGCCGATGATTACCGTATGCGCACCGGAGCGCGCCGCCAGGCGAGCTGCGCGCAGCTTGGTCTGCATGCCGCCACGACCGAGGGCGCCAGCGCTGCCGCCGGCAACCTGATCGAGCTGCGGATCGTCAGCTCGCGCCTCGAAGATCAGCTGGGCATCTGGATTGTTGCGCGGGTCAGCATCGAACATGCCGTCGCGATCGGTAAGGATCACCAGCAGGTCGGCCTCGACCAGATTGGCCACCAGGGCTGCCAGGGTGTCGTTGTCGCCGAAACGGATTTCGTCGGTGACCACGGTGTCGTTCTCGTTGATCACCGGGATCACACCGAGATCGACCAAAGTGCGCAGGGTGCTGCGCGCATTGAGATAGCGCTTGCGATCGGAAAGGTCGTCATGGGTCAGCAACACCTGGGCGGTCTGCAGGCCATGCTGGCCGAAGCTCGACTCCCAAGCCTGCACCAGCCCCATCTGACCAACAGCGGCGGCCGCCTGCAGCTCGTTCATGTCGCTCGGACGGGACACCCAACCCAGGCGGCTCATGCCTGCCGCCACCGCACCAGACGACACCAGCACCAGCTCGACACCAGCATTGCGCAGGGCGACCATCTGCTCGACCCAGACCGCCATGGCGTCGCAATCGAGCCCGCGACCGTCGGCCGTGAGCAGGGCACTGCCGATCTTCACCACCCAGCGCCGCGCGCCGGTCACTTTCTCACGCATACATCAACCTTAGAAGTCAGAACACGTTACTTCGGGACCGGCACGGCCGCGCCGGTCAGGGCACGTAGAAGATCTCCGGACCGTCGCCATCGTCCTCGTCGTCGAAATCATCGTCGTCATCGAGGTCGTCGGCATTCTTCAGACCGGCACGACGCAGCGCACGCGCGTCGTCCATGGCCTGCAGGCGCGCACGCGCCTCGTCCTCGATACGCTGATCCAGCTCGGCCAGGGCCTCGCCGTAGGCCGGCTCTTCCTCGATGCGCAGGTTGCGCTCATCGAGGTACTTCATGATGTCCTGGCTGAGCGCCTCGGTACCTTCACGCTCGAGCGCAGAGATCACGTAGACCGGACCTTCCCAACCCAGGCGCGCAACCACGTCCTGCTTGCGACGCTCCTGCTCCTCGGGCTCGAGGATCTGGTCCATCTTGTTCAGCACCAGCCAGCGGTCGCGCTCGGTGAGCGCCGGGCTGAACTTGGTCAGCTCGTTGACGATGGTCTCGGCAGCATCGGCCGGGTCGCTTTCATCCAGCGGCGCCATGTCGACGATGTGCAGCAGCAGACGGGTGCGAGCCAGGTGCTTGAGGAAGCGAATACCCAGGCCAGCACCTTCGGCAGCACCCTCGATCAGACCGGGAATGTCGGCAACCACGAAGCTTTTGAAGCGACCCACGCTGACCACGCCCAGGTTCGGCACCAAGGTGGTGAACGGGTAGTCGGCAACCTTCGGCTTGGCTGCAGAAACGGCACGGATGAAGGTGCTCTTGCCGGCGTTCGGCAAGCCGAGCAGACCGACGTCCGCCAGCACCTTCAGCTCCAGCTTGAGGTCACGCGCCTCGCCCGGCTTGCCCGGCGTGGTTTGTCGCGGCGCACGGTTGGTGCTGGACTTGAAGCGGGTATTGCCCAGGCCGTGCCAGCCACCCTGAGCGACCATCAGGCGCTGACCGGGAGCCGTCAGGTCACCCATGACTTCCTGAGTGGTCGCGTCGATGACAGTGGTTCCGACCGGCACCGGCAGGATCAGGTCCTCGCCCTTGGCACCCGTGCAGTCCTTGCTGCCGCCGTTCTGCCCGCGCTGGGCATCGAAACGACGGGTGTAGCGGTAGTCCACCAGGGTATTCAGGCTTTCGTCGGCCTCGAGATACACCGAGCCGCCGTCGCCACCGTCACCGCCGTTGGGACCGCCTTTCTCGATGAACTTCTCGCGGCGAAAGCTCATGAGGCCATTGCCGCCGTCACCGGCTTTCACGTGGATGGATACTTCGTCGACGAATTTCATGGGAACGCCTCCCGCCAATAGGGCGGGTTGAATAAGAAAAGGAGCATAGGATACAGCCAAGTCCGCACAAGCGCGCGAGCCGCCCTACGCAGGAAACGCCAGAAACAAAAAAGCCCCGTCGCGAGACAGGGCTTTTTCAGTGAAGGCTCGCTTAGGCAGCGACGACGCTTACATAGCGACGGCCAAAGGCGCCTTTCACTTCGAACTTGATCACGCCGTCGACTTTAGCGAACAGGGTGTGATCCTTGCCCATGCCAACGCCGTAGCCAGCGTGGAACTGGGTACCGCGCTGACGCACGATGATGTTGCCTGCTTTCACAGCCTGGCTACCGAACAGCTTCACGCCAAGGCGTTTACTTTCGGAATCGCGGCCGTTGCGGGTACTACCGCCAGCTTTTTTGTGTGCCATGAGTCAAATCTCCTAAAAAGGAATTAGGCCTGGATGCCGGTGATTTTGATTTCAGTGAACCACTGGCGGTGGCCCTGACGCTTCATGTGGTGCTTACGACGGCGGAACTTGATGATGCGCACTTTGTCGTGACGGCCGTGGGATACCACTTCCGCGGTCACTTTCGCACCTTCAACCACCGGCAGGCCGATCTTGACGTCGTCGCCGTTGGCAACGAGCAGAACGCGGTCGAGATTGAACACTTCGCCGGTCGCTACGTCGAGTTTCTCGACCTTGAGGAATTCGCCTTCGGTGACTTTGTATTGCTTGCCACCAGTAACAATAACTGCGTACATCTGGATGTCTCCGTTAGACCTGCTCACCCGACGCTTTATAGAAAGAGGAATCGGTCGGCATGGCTGCATGGGGCTGGAAAGAAGCCCGTGCAATTGCGTAAGGCAGGATATGCCATGGAAGTTCGGGGCCGCGATTGTACGCAAAGCGCCGGAGCGATACAAGCCTTCCGGGACGTTCCTTGACAGCCCCTGACCCGACACCTAGCATGCCGCGCATTCTACGAGGAGCGCCTTTTCAAGATGCAACCCCAGGCTTTCTATCGGGTGGTGGCGGACGACTTCACCGCCGTCGACGGGATCATCCGCCGCCAGCTCAGTTCGCGAGTGCCCCTGGTGGAAAAGATCGGCGACTATATCATCTCTGCCGGTGGTAAACGCCTGCGTCCGCTGCTGGTGCTGCTGAGCGGCAAGGCCCTGGGATGCTCCGGCGATGACCTGCGCCTGCTGGCCGCCACCATCGAGTTCCTGCACACATCCACCCTGCTGCACGACGATGTGGTCGACGCCTCCGGCCTGCGCCGCGGCCGCGCCACCGCCAATGCACAGTGGGGCAACGCGCCCAGCGTTCTGGTCGGCGACTTCCTCTACGCCCGCTCGTTCGAAATGATGGTCGAACTCGGCTCCATGCCGGTGATGCGCATCATTTCCCAGGCCACCCGAGTCATCGCCGAAGGTGAAGTGCTGCAGCTGACCAAGATCCGCGACGCCAGCACCACCGAAGCGACCTACATGGAAGTCATCCGCGGCAAGACCGCGATGCTCTTCGAGGCCTCCACCCATAGCGCCGCCGTGCTCTGCGGGGCTACCGAGGAACAGGCCGAGGCGCTGCGCCAGTTCGGCGACGCCTTGGGCATCGCCTTCCAACTGGTGGACGACCTGCTCGACTACCGCGGCGATGCTGCCACCCTGGGCAAGAACGTCGGCGACGACCTCGCCGAAGGCAAGCCTACCCTGCCGCTGATCGCCACCATGCGCGACGGCACTCCGGAGCAGGCCGCACTGGTGCGCAAGGCCATCCAGCAGGGCGGCAGCCAAGACCTGGAAGGCATCCGCGCCGCGGTAGAAGCGGCCGGTGCGCTGGATTACACGGCGAAACTGGCCCGTGAATACGCCGCACGCGCCATCGATTGCCTGAAGGTGCTGCCGGACAGCGAATACCGCGCCGCGCTCATCGAGCTCAGCGAGTTTGCCGTCGCCCGCACACACTGATCCAAGCGTTTCACCAGAACGCCCGCCCGGCTCGCCGCGCGGGCGTTTTGCATTTCGGCACCGAGAAAATTTCGCATAGGGGCTTGCTATCACGCTAATGAGAATTATTATCACTAACTCGACAACCAAGGAGATACCGACATGACCTACATGATCGATGCCTGGCTGGACCGCCCCCATCCCTACCTGCGCATCCTCAACCGCGACACCGGTGAAGTCTGTGCACTGCTGGAGGATGACGCCCTCGACGAACTGCGCGACCAGGGCGGCCTGGACCTGCATGAGCTTGGCACCAGCGAACCACAAGTGATCAAGGAGCTGGTGCGCAACCTGTTCCTGTTCTGCTACGCCCGCGCGCTGCGCTGATGGCGGACTGCAGCGGGGGAGCGAACCTGCTCATGGCTGAGCGCGCGCTAACGGTTAGCGAGCAAGATCGACATATTGGGATTCTGAGATGGCGCAGGACGCGCCATCCGCGCAAACGCGCCGCCCGGGCAGCGGTTGCGGACGGGGCAACGTGGAGCCCCGCGGCAGACCGTGGCGACCAGGGACGGCCGCCTCGGAGTGCACTTAGAGGATGTCGAGCAGTTCGACGTCGAACACCAGGGTGCTGTGCGGCGGGATGCTGCCGACGGCCTGGCCACCGTAGGCCAGCTCGGCCGGCACGTGCAGGCGCCACTTGCTGCCGGTGTTCATCAGCTGCAGAGCCTCGACCCAACCGGCGATCACACCACCGACCGGGAACTCGGCCGGCTGGCCGCGCTGGTAGGAGCTGTCGAACACGCTGCCATCGATCAGGGTGCCGTGGTAGTGGGTGCGCACGGTGTCTTCGCGGGACGGTTTGGCGCCTTCGCCGGCAGCCAGCACTTCGTACTGCAGACCCGACGGCAGAACGGTCACGCCTTCGCGCTTGGCGTTCTCGACCAGGTAGGCCTTGCCATCGGCGGCGGCAGCTTCAGCCTTGGCCTGAGCCTCAGCCTGCATGCGCTCACGAATGACCTGGAAGCTTGCCGACAGCTGCTCGACGGGCACCCGGCTATCGACACCGCCGAAAGCATCGGACAGGCCGGCGAGCACCGCGTCCAGGCTCATGCCCGGAACCGGGTTGTCGCGCAGCTGGTCGCCCAGCTGGCGGCCAATGCCGTAGCTGACGCGGGCTTCGTCGGTGGAAAGGTTGAGGTCGCTCATGGCGGGGCTCCGCAGGGTAAAAAGGGCGGCCAGCCTAGCACAGTTGCCCGCACTGCCCCACCGCCGGAGCGGCGTCAATGCAGTGGGATAGGCACACCGTCATCGTTGACCGCGCTGCCGCTGTGAGAGCCGCACATTTCGTCCTGGACCACCGCATGCACCAGTTGGAAGGGGATCGCCGGCAAGGGCGCCAGCAACTCGCGGGCATGTTCCACCGAACGCACGCCGAGCACATGCCCCTTGGCGTCCTGGATTGGGAAGTAACGCTGCCCGATGCGCGCTTCGAGCACATAGATACCGCCCTCCATGGACACCAGATGCAACTCGTCGACATCCCCGGCGAGTGAACGGTTGGTCAGCTCTTGCAGGTTCATTGCGCACCTCCAGGCAGGGCTCCACGCTGACCAGTCTCGTACAGCGCGGGCGGTGCGCCCAGCGTAAACGACACCGCCCGTCCGGTTCGGCGGACGGGCGGTGTGCGGCAGGCGGGAAAAGCGATCAGTGGTCGTGGCGGGTCAGCTTGTCCAGGTAACCCATGACGAATGCCGAGAGCACGAAAGTCAGGTGGATGATCACGTACCACATCAGCTTGTTGTCGGGGATGTTCTTCAGGTCCATGAAGATGCGCAGCAGGTGGATCGACGAGATCGCCACGATGGAGGCCGCCACCTTGTTCTTCAGCGAGCTGGCGTCCATCTTGCCCAGCCAGCTGAGCTTTTCCTTGCCCTCGGCGATGTCCAGCTGCGACACGAAGTTCTCGTAGCCGGAGAACATCACCATCACCAGCAGGCCGCCGACCAGCGCCATGTCGATCAACGACAGCAGCACAAGAACCAGGTCTGCTTCGGCGATGGAGAAGATGTCCGGCAGGATGTGGAAGATTTCCTGGAAGAACTTGATGGTCAGCGCCAGCAGAGCCAGCGACAGACCGACGTAGACCGGCGCCAGCAACCAGCGGGCACCGTACATGGTGTTTTCGATGAAGCGTTCCATAGCATTCGCGACAGAGTTGGAAATGGCCGCGAATTATAGCGAAGCCGTCTTCGGAGTTATCCAGTTATTCTGTGGATAAATATGTGCAAGAACCTGGGATGAACGGCTCCGGACCGCGTGGCGCCAACTTTCGCGCGCTGTGATCAGGGACTGCGCAATGTCGCTTCAGGGCTCCGGATGGAACTGGAAGTCCCCGAGGTTGCGCGTGCGTTCGCCATTGATGCGGCGCAGTTCGGCCTGCAGATGCAGTTGCCAGATGGGCGGATCGTCGGCGACCACGTAGCCCTGCTGGGCCAGGCAATCGGCGATCGCTTCGAGCACGCCTTCCGCGACGAAAGGCCCGTAGAACGGGCCTTGCGCCTTGATGGCGGTCGGCTGGGCGCCGGCCATTCCGGCGGCGCAAAGCAAGGTCCAGAGTCCATTCTCTCCGGCCAGCGGCCTGATCTCGCACTCGATGCGCGTGGTCAGCCCCAGACAAGGGCGGATAAGGCAGAGGTTACGCGGCATGGCGGCACCCTCGCGGTGATCCTGCTTTTGAGCCTACACCCAGGTCCGGAACCGCGAAAGGTTGGAATTATCCACGTCTGCTGTGGATAACGCTGTGAATACCGCGGGGGCAAGGCCAGCAGTCCACCGCGGCGCCTGGGCGCCGCGGTGATGATCAAGCTCTGTACAGGTGCGAGCGTCTCACTCGCCGTCCTTCTTCTTGCGAGCGCGCTCCTTCTCCACCGCCGGCTGCTTGGCCACCTTGGCCGGTGCCGGAGCTTCCTTGGCAGCTTTTTCTTTCTCCTTGTCGTCCTCTTCCATGCCCATGGCATCGATTTCCTTGAGGCGCTCGACTACACGCGCATTGACGCTACCGGCCGGAAACTCGCCCTTCTCGTTGGGGGCCCCTGCCGGCTGGCCGACCAGCAGACTCAGCGCTTCATCCACGTGGCGCACCGCGTAGACGTTGAACAGGCCATTGCGCACAGCCTGCAGCACGCGCTCATCGAGCATCAGCGTGGTGACGTTGGAGCGCGGGATGATCACCCCCTGCTCGCCGGTCAGGCCGCGCGCTTCGCAAAGACGGAAGAAGCCTTCGATCTTCTCGTTGACCCCGCCGACCGCCTGCACCTCGCCAAACTGGTTGATCGAACCGGTGATGGCGAAGCACTGCCGCAGCGGCGTGCGCGACAACGCGGAAATCAGCGTGCAGACCTCGCCCAGCGAGGCGCTGTCGCCGTCGACGTAACCGTAGGACTGCTCCAGGGCGATGCTCGCGGAAATCTCCAGCGGATACTCCTGCGCATAGCGGCTGCCCAGGTAGCCGGTGAGGATCATCACGCCCTTGGAGTGGATCGGCTGGCCCAGGCTGACCTCGCGCTCGATGTCTACGATGCCGCTGCCGCCCGGGTACACGGTGGCGGAGATGCGCGCCGGCACGCCGAACACCGAATCGCCCACTTCCAGCACGGTCAGGCCGTTGCACCGGCCAATGGAGGCGCCTTCGGTATCGATCAGCACGATGCCGGCGAGGATGTCGTCGAGAATGCGCGCCGAAACGCGACCGGTACGGGTTTCCTTGGCCTTGAGGGCGCGCTCGATGTGGCCGAGGGCGGTGACTTCTTCATTCGCCAGCTGGCGGATGAAGTCCGCCTCGCTGACCAATTGGAACAGGTCGCCGATCCGCGCCGAGAGCCGCCCCTGGTGTTCGGCCAGGCGCGCGCTATAGGTAGCCAGGCGGGCGACCGCCTCGCGGGTCAGCGGCGCCAGCCCCTCTTCCGAGGTGCGCGTCTTGAGCAACTGGGCAAACTGCTCGAGGCTGTCGTCGCCCAGCGGGATGTCTTCGTCGAAGTCGACGAGCACGCGGAACATCTCCTGGAAGTCCGGATCCAGGTCCTGCAGCGTGTAGTAGATCTGCCGCGAACCGATGATGATGACCTTGATGTGCAGCGGGATCACCTGCGGCGTCAGGCTCATGGCGGCCAGGCGGCCGAGTTCGGCCAGCGGCGATTCCATCTTCAGCTGGCGCGACTGCAGGGCGCGCTTGAGCGCATCCCAGACGAAGGGTTCGCCAAGCAGCTTCTCCGCCTCCAGCACCAGGAAACCGCCATTGGCACGGTGCAGCGCGCCCGGGCGCAGCTGCCGGTAGCTGGTATAGAGCGCGCCCTGGTCGGAGGCGTATTCGATACGGCCGAACAGGTTGTCGTAGGTCGGGTGCGACTCGAACACCACCGGCGCACCGCCGGTGGCGTGGTGGCCGATTACCTGGTTGGGTGCGTATTGCTCCTGCAGCATCTGCTTGCGCTGCGCGTCGCTGCGGTTCTCGTCGACCAGTTGATCGACCACGGTCTTCAGCAGGTTGAGCTGGAGAGCCTGCAGGTAGGCGCAGACCCCGGAGTTGTTGTTGTACTTCTCCACCAGGGGCGCCAGCAGCGGCTGCAGTGCCAGGGTGATGGTTTCCTCGTTGAGCTGACGCAGCTGGTTGCTCGATTCGCGCTTCCATTGCGGCAGGCTGGCCAGTTCCTCGTTGAGATGCTCCTCAAGGTCGGAGATGTCTTCATGGAAGCGCTCGCGCTCGGCTTCCGGCAGCTGGGCGAACTCGGCCTCGTCGAGGGCCTTGCCGTCCTTCATCGGGGTGAAGGCGATGTTCGCGCTGTCGCGGTAGAGCGCTACGTCCTTCTCCAGGGCCAAGCGCTCGACGGTATCCAGGGCCTTGTCGTAGCGCTGGTTGAAGGCACGGTCGATGGCGCTCTTCTTCTGCTGGTAGGCCGGGTTTTCGAAGACCGAGGGGAAGGTGGACAGCAGGTTGTCGATCAGTTGCTCGAGGTCTTCGCCGAACTCGGCGGCGCTGCCCGGCGGCAGCTCGATGGAGCGCGGCTCGCGGCTCTCGTCGAAATTGTTGACGTAGACCCAGTCGGCCGGCGTCGGCAGGCGCTTGGCCTCGGCCTTCAGGTAACGCTGTACGAACGAGAAGCGCCCGGTGCCCGGCTCGCCCATGACGAACACGTTGTAGCCCGGGCGCGGCATGGCCACGCCGAACTGCAACGCCTCCACCGCCCGTTCCTGGCCAAGCACGCCGAGGAAGGGTTCCAGATCGTCGGTGGTAGCGAAGGGAAACTGCTCGGGCGAGAAGGGACGGGTCAGTTCTTCGGGCGCCAGGCGCAGGCCGGCGGCAATCGAATGGGGCATCGGAGGTCCTTGCGTCGAGCGGCGGGTAGCCGCGAAAGATTGACGGCATTCTCGCGCTCGCCGCGCGCGACTGGCAAGGCGCTTGGCAGCGCCTTCGGCTCAGTGCTGCAGATCGGCGCAGCGCAGGCAGTGCTCGGCGGCAGGCAGGGCGCGCAGGCGCCGGCTTTCGATGGGCTCGCCACAGCGCGCGCACTCGCCGTAGGTGCCATCGGCCAGGCGCAACCGAGCCAGGCCGACCTGGCGCATGCCGGCCTCGGCCTCGGCCAGCAGGGCGCGCAGCACATCGTCGTTCTGCCGCTGTTGCGCCTGTTCGGCGAAGTCGGGCGAATGGATTTGCCCCAGGTCGCGACGAATCGCCTCGGCACGCTGTGAGTATTCAGCCGCAAGCGCGTCCAGCGCCGCGCGCGGATCGAAATCGGGTACGCCCATGGCCCCCTCCTAATAACAAGGAACTCATTACAGTGTGGCCGGTTCCAAGCGTTTCGCCGCTGATGCCGATCAACAGCCGGTTGCGACCGGCGTCACGCCAAAGAGCCAGACCTGCTGCGGCACCGGCGTTCGCCTTGACACCTTCGGGGCATTCCGAAAAGCTCTGCGGGCGCTGTTTGCTGTCAGCGGATTCCTACGGCTAAGCATTCGAATAACGAAAGAGAGACACCACCATGAAAAGGATTCTCCTCGGTACCCTCCTCGCCACCGTTTCCCTCGGCGCCCTCGCAGATGCCCCTGGCAGCGATGGCTGCGGCTGGGGCCAGATGCTCTTCAAAGGGCAGCGCGGCACCGCCACCCACGTGCTGGCAGCAACCACCAACGGCAGCTCCGGCAACAACACCTTCGGCATGACCACCGGCACCAACGGCTGCCACACCAACGGCGCGCTGACCTATGGCGGCAAGCCGATGATCGTCGTCAGCGGCATGATGGACGAGCTGTCCGAAGACATGGCCAAAGGCAACGGCGAAGCCCTGACCACCTATGCCGTGGTACTCGGCGTGAAGCCAGAAGACCGTGCCCACTTCGCCGAAGTGACCCACGAGCACTTCGCGCAGATCTTCACCAAGTCCGACGTGACTGCCGAAGACGTCCTCGCCAACACCCAGGCTGTCCTGAAGCAGGACGCCCGTCTGGCCAAGTACGCCGACCAGGCCTGAGCCTGAAGGCCCGCCCCAACGGGCGGGCCCCCATTCCCTGACCAGCAAGGTCCCCATGCCCAAACGCCTGTTGCCATGGTTGGCGCTGTGCGCCTGCATGTCCCTGCAAGCCGCTCCCGAGCTTGCCCAATCCCGTATTCAGGCCCTGGCCGCGCAACCCTACTGGCTGGCGATCGGGCACTACACCCCGGCCAAGCTCGGCGGCTGGCGCAGCTACGTGGACGATCCGAAGTTCTTTCTCGCCGACGACGGGGAGCACTCCCCGGAGCACGAGCTGGCCGCCACGCTGAAGGCGCTCTACGCCTCGCCCAGCCTGGGCGACAAGCATGCCCAGTGCGTCTACCCGGCGCGCACCCGCTGGCTGAAGCAGCAGCTGCAGCTGACCGACCTGCCGACGGTCGAGTGCAAGGAATTCGCCACCTGGTATCACGACATCAACCCGCACAGCGCGGTGCTGGTGTTCCCGGCGGCCTACCTGAACAGCCCGTCCTCGATGTTCGGCCATACCCTGCTGCGCATCGACCAGGCCGATGTCGACAGCAACAACACCGCGCTGCTCAGCTACGCGCTGAACTTCGGCGCCTTCATCGAAGGCATGGACAACAGCATCCTCTATGCCTGGAAGGGCCTGATGGGTGGCTATCCGGGGCTGTTCGCGCTGGTCCCGTACCGCGAGAAGCTCTCCGAATACAGCCGTCTGGAGAACCGCGACCTCTGGGAATACCGGCTGAACCTGACGCCCGAGGAAACCGGGCGCATGGTCGAGCACGTCTGGGAGCTCAAGCAGGTCCGCTTCAAGTACTTCTTCTTCGACGAGAACTGCTCGTTCCGTCTGCTCGAACTGCTGGAGATCGCCCGCCCCGGCGCCGAGCTCACCGACCACTTCCCGCTGTACGCCATCCCCACCGACACGGTGCGCGCGGTGAAGGACGCCGGGATGATCGACAAGATCGACTACCGCCCCTCGCGGGAAAAGGAACTGCTCGCCCGCGCCGAACCATTGGACAGCGCCGAGAAGCACCTGGCGGTGCGCCTGGCCGACGACGACAAGCTGCTCGACAGCGCCGAGTTCAAGGCCCTGCCACCCGACCGCCAGGCCCTGGTGCAGGACGCAGCCTTCCGCCTGCTGCGCTACCGCGCCACCGGCAAGGAACGTGACGAAGCCGATGCGGCGCGCAGCTACCAGTTGCTGCGCGCGATCAACGTCAACCCGCCGCCGGCGCTGCAGGTGGAGCGCCCGGGGCAACCGGAAGAAGGCCACCAATCGCTGACCTGGCAGCTCGGCGCTGGCAGCCGCGACGGCCAAGCCTTCGGCGACTACGGCCTGCGCATGGCCTATCACGACCTGGAAGACAACAGCTACGGCTTCCCCCAGGGCGCGCAACTGGAACTGGGCGACCTGCGTGTGCGCCAGTACGAGGGCAACCGCTGGCAGCTGCAGAACCTCGACCTGGTCAGCATCCGTTCGATGACGCCGCGCAGCACCATGCTCAAGCCGCTGTCCTGGCAGGTCACCGGCGGCTGGGAGCGGGTGCTGGGCAAGAACAGCGACAACCACGACGACACCCTGGTCGGGCATATCAACGGCGGCGCCGGCGGCAGCTGGAAGCTCACCGATGGTTTGCAGGCTTACGCCCTGGGCACCGCGCGCATCGAGACCAACCCCGACTTCGCCGCCACCATCGCTCCCGCGCTGGGCTTCGACAGTGGCCTGTTGTGGCGCAACGACCTGGGCAACCTGTCCCTGGAGGGCAGCGGCGACTTTTTCCACAACGGCGAGGTGCGCCGCAACCTGAGCTTCGGCCAGCAGTTCGAGCTGACCCGCGACCTCGGCCTGCGGCTGTCCGCGGAGCGCGAGTTCAGCCACCAGGCCGGGCCGGTCAACGAGGTCATGCTGCAGCTGCGCTGGTACCATTACTGAATCCACGAGATTCGATGCCCGCCGCAACGACGGGCAGGTAGCCCAGCATGAAAGCCAACGCCCCCACCCTGCTCGAAGTCGCCGGCGGCAAGCCGATCAAGCTCTGGACCCAGGGCGTGCCGGTCGAGGACGACGCCCGCAAGCAACTGATGAACACCGCGCGCCTGCCGTTCATCTTCAAGCACCTGGCGGTGATGCCCGACGTGCACCTGGGCAAGGGCTCGACCATCGGCAGCGTGATCCCCACGGTCGGCGCCATCATTCCTGCTGCGGTCGGCGTCGATATCGGCTGCGGCATGATCGCCGCGCGCACCTCGCTGATGGCTGCTGACCTGCCGGACAACCTGCACGGCCTGCGCAGCGCTATCGAGAAGGCCGTCCCCCACGGCAAGACCTTCGGCCGCCACGACCAGGGCGCCTGGGATGACGTGCCCGCCCATGCCGACCAGGCCTGGAAGAGCCTGGCGAAGCGCTTCAAGGCGATCACCGACAAGTACCCACGCCTGGAAAAGACCAACAACCGCAACCACCTCGGCACCCTGGGCACCGGCAACCACTTCATCGAGGTGTGCCTGGACGAGGCCGACTGCGTCTGGTTCATGCTGCACAGCGGCTCGCGCGGGGTCGGCAACGCCATCGGCTGCCTGTTCATCGAGCTGGCCCAGGCCGACATGCGCCAGCACCTGGCCAACCTGCCGGACCGTGACCTGGCCTACTTCGAGGAAGGCAGCCGGCATTTCGACGATTACGTGGAAGCGGTCGGCTGGGCGCAGGACTTCGCGCGGCAGAACCGCGAACTGATGATGCAGGCGGTGATCGCCGCGGCGCGCAAGGTGATCCGCAAGCCCTTCGAGGCCAGCCTGGAAGCGGTGAACTGCCACCACAACTACGTGCAACGCGAGCAGCATTTCGGCCGCGAAGTGCTGGTCACGCGCAAGGGCGCAGTTTCCGCGCAGAAAGGCCAGCTCGGCATCATCCCCGGCTCGATGGGGGCGAAGAGTTTCATCGTTCGCGGCCTGGGCAACGAGGAAGCCTTCTGCTCCTGCAGCCACGGCGCGGGTCGCAGCATGAGCCGCACCCAGGCCAAGAAGCGCTTCAGCGTAGAGGATCAGGTGCGCGCCACCGCGCATGTCGAATGCCGCAAGGACAAGGACGTGATCGACGAGATCCCGATGGCCTACAAGGACATCGATGCGGTGATGGCGGCCCAGCGCGACCTGGTGGAAGTGGTGCACACGCTGCGCCAGGTGGTCTGCGTCAAGGGCTGAACCGCAAGCGGGGGTTGGAGTCATAGCATTGGGCCAGTTGCCCGATAGCCAAGGAACCCGCCATGCCCCGTTCGCTCCTCCTTCTCCTGCTACTCGGCGCCGCATCGGCCCACGCGGAAATGCAGCTCGGCACCTTCAGCGCCTCCGGCCCCCTGCTGGTGGCCGACACCTTCGACAACCAGGTTATCCACAAGTCGGACTTCAGCAGCGACGACCTCAAGCGCATGGCCGAGCGTCTCGAAACCCAGCAACGCGCGCTCGACGAGCAGTCGCGCACCATCGAACGCCTGGAGAGACAGCTGTCCGATCAGCAGCGCACCCTCGACGATCTCAAGCGCAGCCGCTGACGGCAGAAACGAAAACGGGGCCCTCAGGCCCCGTTCTCGTATCTAAGCGGCTTACGCCAGCTTCTTGTAGCGCACACGGTGCGGCTGCGAGGCAGCGTCGCCCAGGCGCTTCTTGCGATCGGCTTCGAACTCGGTGTAGTTGCCTTCGAAGAAGACCACCTTGCCGTCGTCCTCGTAGGAGAGGATGTGGGTGGCGATACGGTCCAGGAACCAGCGATCGTGGGAAATCACGATGGCGGCGCCGGGGAAGTCCAGCAGCGCTTCTTCCAGCGCACGCAGGGTTTCCACGTCGAGGTCGTTGGACGGTTCGTCGAGCAGCAGGACGTTGCCGCCCTGCTTCAAGGTCAGGGCCAGGTGCAGACGGCCGCGCTCACCACCGGAGAGGTCCTTGACGAACTTCTGCTGGTCGCCGCCCTTGAAGTTGAAGCGGCCGACGTAGCTGCGCGACGGAACTTCGTAGTTGCCGATCTTGATCTGCTCGAAGCCGTCGGAAACCTGCTCCCACACGGTCTTGCTGCCGTCGAGGATCTCGCGGCTCTGGTCGACGCTGGCGATCTGCACGGTTTCGCCGATCTCGATGGTGCCCGAGTCCGGTTGTTCCTTGCCGGTCAGCATGCGGAACAGGGTCGATTTACCCGCGCCGTTGCCGCCGATCACGCCGACGATGGCGCCCTTCGGAATGCTCAGCGACAGATTGTCGATCAGGACGCGATCGCCGTAGCCCTTGCTGACGTTGTGCAGCTCGATGACCTTGTCGCCCAGGCGCGGACCGGCCGGGATGTAGATCTCGTTGGTCTCGCTGCGCTTCTGGAATTCCTGCGATTGCATTTCCTCGAAGCGTTGCAGACGGGCCTTGGACTTGGACTGGCGAGCCTTGGCGCCCTGGCGCACCCACTCCAGTTCGGCCTTCATGGCCTTGGCGTGGGAGGCCTCCTGCTTGGCTTCCTGGGCCAGGCGGTTGGCCTTGGATTCCAGCCAGCCGGAGTAGTTGCCTTCGAACGGGATGCCCTGGCCACGGTCCAGCTCGAGGATCCAGCCGGCGACGTTGTCGAGGAAGTAGCGGTCGTGGGTGATCGCCACCACGGTGCCCGGGAAGTCGTGCAGGAAGTGCTCCAGCCAGGCTACCGAGTCGGCGTCCAGGTGGTTGGTCGGCTCGTCCAGCAGCAGCATGTCCGGGGCGGACAGCAGCAGGCGGCACAGCGCCACGCGGCGCTTCTCACCACCGGAGAGGTGCTCGATCTTGGCGTCCCACGGCGGCAGACGCAGGGCGTCGGCGGCGACTTCCAGCTGACGCTCCAGGTTGTGGCCATCGGAAGCCTGGAGGATGGCTTCCAGCTTGGCCTGCTCGGCGGCCAGGGCGTCGAAGTCGGCGTCCGGCTCGGCGTAGGCGGCGTAGACCTCGTCCAGGCGTGCCTGAGCCTGCTTGATCTGACCAACGGCCTCTTCGACGATGTCGCGCACGGTGGCCTGCGGGTCGAGCTTGGGCTCCTGCGGCAGGTAACCGACGTTGATGCCCGGCATCGGACGGGCTTCGCCTTCGATCTCGGTGTCGACGCCGGCCATGATGCGCAGCAGGGTGGATTTACCCGCGCCGTTCAGGCCGAGCACGCCGATCTTGGCGCCGGGGAAGAACGACAGGGAAATGTTCTTGAGGATTTCACGCTTGGGCGGCACGACCTTGCCGACCCGGTGCATGGTATAGACGTATTGAGCCATGGATACCTAGCTTCTGGGATAAGGGTGATCGGGGCAGTGTCGCTTCGACGGTTTCGATCCGGGAGAATCCGGAAGGCCTGAAGCGACCATTCGTCGCGGGCGACGGGCGAAACGCAGGACGGCATGGCCGGTTTCGCGGAAAATGGGCGCGCTGATCACCACGCGCGTGCGGCAAAGCTACCGGAAGCGACCGTGAAGGGCAAACCACGCTCGTCGGCGGTGCTGGCACTTGGCCTTGCTTCCGGGCATGCTTACGCGCGCCGAGTCCAGTCGTTTCCTCGTCAGGTAGCCGCTTCTTGCCCAAACCCACCCGTTCCTCGGCCAGCCTGGCCCGACCAGGACGGCTGGCCACCAAGAGTGCGCTGCTGCTGCTCGTGCCCATGATGCTCGGCCTGCTGATCTGGCAGCTGCGCCAGGAGTACCTCGGGCAGCAACGCTATGAGCGCGAGCGCGCCACCGTCTACAGCCAGGAACTGGCCCGCCAACTCTCGCTGACCCTCGAGCTCAAGGCCCTGGCCGCGCGTACCCTCGCCAGCCAGCGGTTGCGCCAGGGCGAAGAGCCGGTGCTGCTGCTCGACGACCTGAAGCACATCTTCCCGGCGTTGAGCAGTTTGGCCTGGCTGAACGCCGACGGACGGATCGAGCGTGACACCGCCCCCACCTCCGCGGATGACGCCTTCATCGCCGGTCTGCTGAAGCGTAGCGCCGGTCAGGCCTATCACTACGCCTACAACGAAACTGGCGACCGCTTCTATGTGCTCCTGCGCCCCTGGAGCGATACCGACGGCCCGCTTGCGATATTGCGCATGGACGCCAACGTGGCTCGCCAGCAGTGGGTCGGCAAGATGCCGCCAGGCGCGCAGCCGTGGGTGCTGGAAGATCGCGCGGGCCACCGCTTGCTGGCCCGTTCGCCCGCCACGCCGCAAGCACCGGGCGCCGACACTGGCACAAGCGAAGTCGCCCTGGACGGACTGTTGGTAGCCAACAGCGACTGGCGGATACGCCCGCTGTTCGAGGACCTGCACGCCGGGCGCTCGCTGCTGCCGCGCCTGGCTGGCGAACTGGCCCTGCTCCTGCTGCTGGCCGGTATCGCCGCCTACGCCCTGTTCCGCCTGCAGCGCGAACAGCAGAGCCTGCGCGCGCTCACGGCCGACTCCCAGTCGCGCCTGCGTCAAGCCGCCCAGGCCCTGGCCGCGATCGAGGAAAGGGTGTTGGTGGAGCGCCCCGATGGCCGCCTGGCCTACCTCAACCCGCAAGCCGAACAACTGCTCGGCGTCCGCGTCGCCGACGCCGGACGCCATCACCTGATGACGCTGTTACCACAGCTCAAGCAGGCGCAGCAGCCCGAACATATCGAACTCGAACACGACGGCCAGCGCCGCCTGTTCGCCGTCAGCCGCCACGCCCTGGACGACACCCAGTTGCCGGGCGAGCTGGCCTGGGTGCTGCGCGGCAACCTGTCCCAGGGCGGGCAGGTCTGGGTTCTGCGCGACGTCACCGAGGAGCAGCGCTCGCTGCAGGTGCTGGAAGAAACCCGGCGGCGCTACCAGGACATCTTCCAGGATGTCGGCGTGGCCCTCTGCGTGCTCGACCTGTCCGGGCTGCGGCGTTACCTGGACGAACGCGCGCTGCGGACTCCGGAAGAACTCGACGCCTGGCTGGCCCAGAGCGAAGAGCGATGGCCGCAGCTGTTGCGGCAGATCCGCATCACCGAGATCAACGACATCGCCAAGCGCCTGCTCGGCGTGCAGGACACCAAGCAGGCCTGGCAGCAGATGATCGGCTCCAGCGCGCGGCGCGCGGACAGCGTGCGCGCCAAGCTGATCAACGCGACCCTGACCGGAGGCGCCCTGGTCGAACAGGAAGTCAGCCTGCGCAGCCGCAGCGGAGACCCCCAGCACTTCTGGCTGCAGGTGCGCATGCCCGAGCGCCAGGAAGACTTCGGCGCCATCACCCTCAGCCTGTCCGACATCGGCAGCCTCAAGCAGGTCGAGCTGTCGCTGGTGGAGCGCGAGAAGTTCTGGTCCGACGCCGTGCGCGCGGTGCCCGACACCCTGTACATCCACGACATCACCGCGCGCCGCGTGATCTTCAGCAACCACCACCTGGGCAGCCAGCTCGGCTACAGCGAGGCCGAGCTCGCCCAGATGGGCGAACGGTTCTGGGAATGCCTGTTGCACCCGGACGACGTCGAGTACTACTGGCGCGTACGCAACCTGCAGCAGGTGATCGGCGACAGCCTGCTGCTCGACAGCCAGTTGCGCTGGCGGCACCGCGACGGCACCTGGCACTGGTTCGACATCCGCGAGCAAGCCTTCAGCCGCGACGAGTCCGGCCGCGTGGCGCGCCTGATCGGCGTGGCCAAGGACATCACCGCCTCGGTCGAGGCGAACAACTCGTTGCTCGAAAGCAGTCGCCGCTACCAGATGCTCGCGGAAAGCATCAGCGACGTGATCCTCACCACCGACGCCCATTTGCGCGTCGACTACATCAGCCCGTCCATCCAGCAGACCTTCGGCTACAACCCCGAAGCGCTGCTCGGCAGCGGCTTCCAGCAGATCGCCACCAACCCGGCGCAGATGGCCCGGATCAACGACCTGCTGGAGCGCGTCGAGGACGCGACCGGCAAGCCCGAGCGCCTCGCCGCCCTGCGCGAGTCCAGCTCGGTGCACCTGTTCACCCTGGACTGCCTGCGTGCCGACGGCCGCAAGATTCCGGTGGAGCTGCGCATCGCCCTGATGTGGGACGAAGGCGGGCGCTTCGTCGGCCTGCTCGGCGTGGCCCGCGACATCAGCCAGCAGCGCCGCGCCGAGCGCGAGATGCGCATGGCCGCCACGGTATTCGAGCACTCCACGGCGGCGATCATGGTCACCGACCCGGCCGGCTACATCGTCCAGGTCAACGACTCCTTCTCGCGCCTGACCGGCTACTCCGCCGCCGAAGTGCTGGACCAGCAGCCGCGCATGCTCACTGCCGACCAGCAGGAAGCCAACCAGCTCAAGCACGTGCTCGACAGCCTGCAACTGAGCGGCAGCTGGGAAGGCGAGATCCTGCAGAAGCGCAAGAGCGGCGAGCTCTATCCCTCCTGGGTCGGCATCACCGCGGTGCAGGACGAGGAAGGCGACCTGGTCAGCTTCGTCTGCTTCTTCAGCGACATCAGCGAGCGCAAGGCGAGCGAAAGGCGCATCCACCGCCTGGCCTACTACGACGCCCTCACCCACCTGCCCAACCGCACGCTGTTCCAGGACCGCCTGCACACCGCGCTGATGCAGGCCGAACGGCACCAGCAGTGGGTCGTGCTGATGTTCCTCGACCTCGACCGCTTCAAGCCGATCAACGACTCCCTGGGCCACGCCGCCGGCGACCGCATGCTCAAGGAAGTCGCCGAGCGCCTGAACCAGTGCGTCAGCGATTCCGATACCGTGGCGCGCATGGGCGGCGACGAGTTCACCCTGCTGCTGCCGGCGCTCGGCAACCGCGAGATCGCGCTCAAGCGCGCCATCCAGGTCGCCGAGCAGATCCTCGCCAGCCTCGCCCGCCCCTTCACCCTCGAAGGCCGCGAGTTCTTCGTCACCGCCAGCATCGGCGTGGCGCTCTCGCCGCAGGACGGCGCCGAGCTGAGCCAGCTGATGAAGAACGCCGACACGGCGATGTACCACGCCAAGGAAATGGGCAAGAACAACTTCCAGTTCTACCAGGCGGAAATGAACGCCCGCGCCCTCGAGCGCCTGGAGCTGGAAAGCGACCTGCGCCGCGCCATCGAGCTGAACGAGTTCGTCCTGCACTACCAGCCGCAGTTTACCGGCGACGGCCGCCGCCTGACCGGCGCCGAGGCCCTGCTGCGCTGGCAGCACCCGCGCCGCGGGCTGATTCCGCCAGCCGAGTTCGTCCCGGTACTGGAAGAGCTTGGCCTGATCGCCCAGGTCGGCGACTGGCTGCTCGCCGAAGCCTGCCGCCAGCTCAAGCGCTGGCATCGCGACAAGGTGCGGGTGCCCAAGGTCTCGGTGAACCTGTCGGCCCGGCAGTTCGCCGACGGCCAACTCGGCACGCGCATCGCCGGCATCCTGATGGAAACCGGCATCCCGCCGGCCTGCCTGGAGCTGGAGCTGACCGAAAGCATCCTGATGAGCGACGTGTCCGAGGCCATGCACATCCTCTTCGGCCTCAAGCGCCTGGGCCTGGCGATTGCGGTGGACGACTTCGGCACCGGCTACTCGTCGCTGAACTACCTCAAGCAGTTCCCCATCGACGTGCTGAAGATCGACCGCAGCTTCGTCGACGGCCTGCCCCACGGCGAGCAGGACGCGATGATCGCCCGCGCCATCATCGCCATGGCCCACAGCCTGAACCTGATGGTGATCGCCGAGGGCGTGGAAACCCAGGCACAGCTCGACTTCCTGCGCGAGCACGGCTGCGACGAGGTACAGGGCTTCCTGTTCGGCCGGCCGATGACCGCCGAGCAGTTCGCCGCGCTCTTCTCCAGCAATACGCTGTTCCTGCTCGGCTGACGCCGGCATTCGCGAACATCGCCCCGCTGATTTCCCGCCCCGCGTGAGGCCCGCTTATCCGCCGCATGACTGCCTTTCATATGCCAGCACTGGCGGCATGGGGTAGAATGCGCCCCTTTCCCTAGCACCGATCCTTAAGAGGACCGCCATGTTCAGCCGTGATTTGACCCTCGCCCGCTACGATGCCGAACTCTTCGCCGCGATGGAGCAAGAAGCCCAGCGCCAGGAAGAGCACATCGAGCTCATCGCCTCCGAGAACTACACCAGCCCGGCGGTGATGGAAGCCCAGGGTTCGGTGCTGACCAACAAGTACGCCGAAGGCTATCCGGGCAAGCGCTACTACGGTGGTTGCGAATACGTCGACGTCGTCGAGCAACTGGCCATCGACCGCGCCAAGCAACTGTTCGGCGCCGACTACGCCAACGTCCAACCGCACTCCGGCTCCCAGGCCAACAGCGCCGTCTACATGGCCCTGCTGAACGCCGGCGACACCGTGCTGGGCATGAGCCTGGCCCACGGCGGCCACCTGACCCACGGCGCCAGCGTCAGCTTCTCCGGCAAGATCTACAACGCCGTGCAGTACGGCATCGACAGCAACGGCCTGATCGACTACGACGAAGTCGAGCGCCTGGCCGTCGAGCACAAGCCGAAGATGATCATCGCCGGCTTCTCCGCCTACTCGCAGGTCCTCGACTTCCCGCGCTTCCGCGCCATCGCCGACAAGGTAGGCGCCTACCTGTTCGTCGACATGGCCCACGTGGCCGGTCTGGTCGCTGCCGGCCTGTACCCGAACCCGGTTCCGTTCGCCGACGTCGTCACCACCACCACCCACAAGACCCTGCGCGGCCCGCGCGGCGGCCTGATCATCGCTCGCAAGAACGAAGAGCTGGAGAAGAAGCTGAACTCCGCCGTCTTCCCGGGTGGCCAGGGTGGCCCGCTGGAGCACGTGATCGCCGCCAAGGCCGTGTGCTTCAAGGAAGCCCTGCAGCCCGAGTTCAAGGAATACCAGGCGCAGGTCATCAAGAACGCCCAGACCATGGCCCAGGTGTTCATCGAGAACGGCTACGACGTGGTTTCCGGCGGTACCCAGAACCACCTGTTCCTGCTGTCCCTGATCAAGCAGGACATCACCGGTAAAGACGCCGACGCCGCCCTGGGTCGCGCCTTCATCACCGTGAACAAGAACAGCGTGCCGAACGACCCGCGTTCCCCGTTCGTCACTTCCGGCCTGCGCATCGGCACCCCGGCCGTAACTACCCGCGGCTTCAAGGAAGGCGAGTGCCGCCAGCTGGCCGGCTGGATCTGCGAGATCCTCGCCAACCTGGGCGACGAGGCCGTCGAAGGCCGCGTACGCGAGCAGGTCAAGGCCCTCTGCGCCAAGTTCCCGGTATACGGCAACTAAGCCTTAGTACCGCGAACACGAAGAAGCCCGGCATCCGCCGGGCTTCTTCTTTTCCGCCCCCCGCCGGCGGGCCTCGCTGGCAGCCTCGACGCCGGCCAACTAGGCTCGTGCAGGAACCACCGACCGGGCTCAATACCCCAGGCTGCGGGGAGCTGGTATGATGCCCGCCTTTTTTGCCCAGGCCGCGCAAGACGGCTATTCCTGACTGACCGGTCGACTGAAAAAGACGCCCAACCATAGGAGCACGACATGCTCGAAAAGCTGTTCCAACTCAAGGCGCACAACACCAACGTACGCACCGAGATCCTGGCCGGGATCACCACCTTCCTGACCATGGCCTACATCCTCTTCGTCAACCCGAGCATCCTCGGCGAGACCGGCATGGATAAGGGCGCGGTGTTCGTCGCCACCTGCCTGGCCGCGGCCATCGGCTCGGCGATCATGGGGATGATCGCCAACTACCCGATCGCCCTGGCGCCCGGCATGGGCCTGAACGCCTTCTTCACCTACACCGTGGTGCTGCACATGGGCCACACCTGGCAGGTAGCGCTCGGCGCGGTGTTCCTCTCGGCGTGCATGTTCTTCGTCATTTCGATCTTCCGCATCCGCGAATGGATCATCAACAGCATCCCGCTCGCGCTGCGCTCGGCGATTGCCGCCGGTATCGGCCTGTTCCTCGCGCTGATCTCGCTGAAGGAAGCCGGCATCGTCGTCGCCAATCCGGCCACACTGGTCGGCATGGGTGACCTGGCCAAGCCCGAACCGCTGCTGGCGATCCTCGGCTTCATCCTGATCGTCGCCCTGGAAGCCCGCCGCGTAACCGGCGCGGTGATGATCGGCATCCTCGCCGTGACCTTCGCCGCCATCGCCCTGGGCGTGTCCAAGTTCGGCGGCGTGGTGTCGATGCCGCCGTCGCTGGCGCCGACCTTCCTGCAGCTGGACATCAAGGGCGCCCTGGACATCGGCCTGACCAGCGTGATCTTCGCCTTCCTCTTCGTCGACCTGTTCGACAACTCCGGCACCCTGATCGGCGTGGCCAAGCGCGCCGGCCTGATGGGCCCGGACGGGCACATGCCGAAGATGGGCCGTGCACTGATCGCCGACAGCACCGCCGCCATGTTCGGCTCGCTGCTGGGCACCTCCACCACCACCAGCTACATCGAGTCGGCGGCGGGCGTTTCCGCCGGCGGCCGCACCGGTCTGACCGCCATAGTGGTCGCCGTGCTGTTCCTCCTGGCGCTGTTCTTCGCCCCGCTGGCGGGCAACGTGCCGGCCTTCGCCACTGCGCCTGCGCTGTTCTTCGTCGCCGTGCTGATGGCCTCGGGCCTGGCCGAGATCGACTGGGACGACCTGACCGTCGCCGCACCGGTAGTTGTCACCGCGCTGGCCATGCCGCTGACCTTCTCCA
This sequence comes from Pseudomonas knackmussii B13, assembly GCF_000689415.1. Lineage (NCBI taxonomy): Bacteria > Pseudomonadati > Pseudomonadota > Gammaproteobacteria > Pseudomonadales > Pseudomonadaceae > Pseudomonas > Pseudomonas knackmussii. Next base: position 5,079,007 of record NZ_HG322950.1, read on the forward strand.
TCGCCAACGGCATCGCCTTCGGCTTCATCACCTGGACCGCCTGCAAGCTGCTGTCCGGCCGCTGGCGCGAGCTGAACTGGGCGCTGGTGATCCTGTCGGTGCTGTTCGTCATCAAGCTGGGCTGGTACAACGCCTAATCAGCGACCGCCTAATTTCTGGGTCCCCGCATTCGCGGGGATTACGGCTCGGTTCCGTCACTCCCGCGAATGCGGGAGCCCAGAAACACCACGCGCCATTGCAACCGCCGATCCGCAAGAGTTCCTCGCCCCATGAGCAGCCCCCGCTTCAACCCTGCCGCCTACGACACCCAACTGGCCGACAAGGCCGCGCGCCTGCGCGAGCTGCTGGCGCCCTTCGCCGCGCCCGAGCCGGAAGTGTTCGATTCGCCACGCGAGCACTACCGCCTGCGCGCCGAGTTCCGTCTGTGGCGCGAGGGCGAACAGCGTCACTACGCGATGTTCGAGCAGGGCGACAAGCACACGCCGATCCTGATCGAGGACTTCCCCATCGCCAGCCTGCGCATCAATGAACTGATGCCGCGCCTCAAGGCGGCCTGGGCAGAGCCGGCGCTGGGCCACAAGCTGTTCCAGGTGGAATTCCTCACCACCCTGGCGGGCGACGCGCTCATCACCCTCTGCTACCACCGTCCGGTGGATGCCGCCTGGGAAGCCGCCGCGCAGAAACTCGCCGCCGAACTGGGCGTGAGCCTCGTCGGCCGTTCGCGCGGCAAGCGTGTCGTGGTCGGGCGCGATTACGTGAACGAAGAACTGACCGTCGCCGGTCGCACCTTCCGCTACCGCCAGCCGGAGGGCGCCTTCACCCAGCCCAACGGCGAGGTCTGCCGGAAGATGCTGAACTGGGCCTTCGACGCCCTGGGCGAGCGCCAGGACGACTTGCTGGAGCTGTACTGCGGCAACGGCAACTTCACCCTGCCGCTGGCCACCCGCGTGCGCAAGGTGCTGGCCACCGAGATCAGCAAGACCTCGGTGAACGCCGCCCTCGCCAACCTGGCCGACAACGCTGTGGATAACGTGACCCTGGTGCGCCTCTCCGCCGAGGAGCTGACCCAGGCGCTCAACGAGGTGCGCCCGTTCCGCCGCCTGGCCGACGTCGACCTGAAGTCCTACGACTTCGGCAGCGTGTTCGTCGACCCGCCGCGCGCCGGCATGGACCCGGACACCTGCGAGCTGACCCGGCGCTTCGAGCGCATCCTTTATATCTCCTGCAACCCGGAAACCCTGGCGCAGAACATCGCCCAGCTGCACGACACCCACAAGGTCACCCGCAGCGCGCTGTTCGACCAGTTCCCCTACACCCACCACATGGAAGCGGGCGTCCTGCTGGAGCGTCGCTGATCCTCAACGACTGGCGGTGGCGTCCTCGCTGCTGCGATAGCCGCCGCCCAGCGCCTTGATCAGCGCCACCTCGCCCGCCAACCGCTGGCCCTGCAGCAGGGCCAGGCCGCTCTGCTCCGCCAGCAGCGGCAGGTTCGCTTCCAGCGCGCTCACCCGGTCGAGCAGGCCACGGCGGTAATGCGCCTCGGCGCTGTCGCGGTTGAAGCGCAGGTTGTCGATGCGCTGCTGCTGCAGCCGCTCTTCCGACTTCAGCCCTTGCAGCCGGCTACCGGCCACGGCGACGTCGCGCACCGCATCGAGCACCGCCTGGTTGTACTGTTCGACCAGGCCGTTGCTCAGGCTGCGCGCGTTGGCCAGCTCGGCGTTGAGACGGCCGCCGTCGAAGATCGGCAGGCTCATTCCGGGGATGAGATTCATCTGCCGGCTGTCGTGGTCCCACAGATCGCCCATGTGCAGAGCGTCGGCGCCGAAGAACGCCTTGATGTCGAAGCTCGGATAGAAGGCCGCCTTGGCCGCATCGATATTCGAGTAGGACGCCTGCACCAGCCAGCGCATGGCCTGCAGGTCCGCGCGGCGCGCCAGCAACTCGTAGCCAAGGGTTTGCGGAACGCCATAGGTGCGTTCGGGCAGCGGTCGCGGCGAGAGCGGCAAACTGACTTCGGCACCGACACCGATCAGCGCGCGCATCGCCTCGCGCAACTGCTGCGCCTGGCTCTGCAGGGCGACGACCTGGCGGTCGATCAACGCCTTGTTGCTCTGTGCCAGCTGCTTCAGCGGTTCGGCTTCCAGACCACGGTCAACGCGAGCCTGATGGGCAGCTACCGCCTCGCCGGCGATGGACGACATCTGCTGCAACTCGGCAAGCAGTTGCTGCGCGGTCTGCAGCTGGAAATACAGTTGCGCCACGCCACTGGCTACCTCCAGCTCGATCCACGCTGCCTCGGCCTGTCGTGCATTGCGCACGCCCAGCGCTGCATCCACCTGGTCGCGCTGACGGCCCCAGAGGTCGAGCTGGTAGGCCCCGCCGAGGCCGACGATGCCCTGGGTATACCAGGGCCCGGTCAGGCCGAGCGCCGGTTGGTTCTCGGCGAAGGGGCCGAGGAAGCCGTTGGCGGAAACGTGCTGGCGGTTGACCAGGGCGGTCAACTCGACCTGCACGCCGGTCAGCGACTTCACCGTGTCCGCCTGTGCGCGCGCCTGCTCGATGTGGCTGCGGGCGATGGCGATGCTAGGTGCATGGGCGAAGGCCATTTCGATCAGTTGGTCCAGCTGCGGGTCCTGGTAGCGGCTCCACCAGCGCGCCTCGGGCCAGCCGTCGCGGGCCAGGCGCAGGTCGTCGGCCAGGCGGATCTGCGCCGGATCGCGCAGCGGCGTCAGGCTGCCCTCCTCGCGCATCAAGGCGCAGCCGGCCAAGGCGGCGCACAAACCGAGCAGGCCCAGCAGGCGGCGGCTCATGGACGGATCTCCTGCAGTGCAGTCGCCTCTTCCTGGCGACGCAGCAGCAGCGCGCCCAGAAGGCGCCGCAGCTCGACCAGGTCGAGACGCCAATCGCGCTCGTCGGCCTCGCCCTCGACTGGCGGCAGGGCCGGCCACGGCGCCGGCTCGCCCGCCTCGTCGCGCAGTTGTGCAGCGTAGCTATCCAGCCAGTCGGCCAGATGCTCCTGTTCCACGCCGGAGAAGTCGCTGCGCTGCGCCACGAGCAGCGCCCGGTGGCGTTGCAGGCGAACGCTCAGCCAGTGGACTTCCTTTGCCGAGGACAGCAGGGTCTGGCACAGCAGGGTCAGCTCCTCGTGCTCGCTCTGCTGCCAACCAGGCTCCAGGGCGACCCGTGCGAGCATGGCCTCGCAATCGCTCAAGCGGCTCCAGCCACGCAAGCTCAGCGCGTGTACACGCGTGGCATCGGTACCGGGGGGCAGGCGCAACAAATCAGCGATGTGGTGGAAGATTTCGGCCAAGCGGCGCAGCAGCGCTTCGCCCTCGCGCTCGGGCCAGAGCAGGCCGTGCACCAGCGTGCTGACCAGTACACCGAGCAGGACACCCACCAGGCGGTCGCGGATTTCGCTGAGGTCGGTGGTCGGCCCGAACTGTTCGAGCAGCGCCAGGGCGAAGCAGAACATGATCTGCAGCCCGGCGTAGTTGATGCGCTCGGACCCAGCCGCCACCCAGGCTCCCAGGCCGATCACCGGCAAGCTCATGGCAAGCAGGCCGACGATGCCGTCGATGCGCGGAATGACGAAGACGATGCAGAACAGCGCCAGCGCGCTGCCCACCAGGCAACCGCCGATGCGCAGCAGGCCCTTCTGGGTCGAAGCGCCCAGGCTGGGCAAGGCGACGATCACGCAGGTCAGCATCACCGTGTGGATGCCCGGCCAGTCCACCGCGTTGTAGAAGACATAGCAGAGCATGGAAGCCAACCACGTCTTGAACGCGAATAGCAGGTAATTGGGATTGCTGAAGGCGTCGCTGACCAGCAAGGGCTCCTTGGCCGTCGCGCCGCTCGCCGGTGGCGGCTCGTCGGCACGGGTGAGCACACGCAACGCATCGCGCATTTCCTCCAGCGCCGGCGCGCCCAGTGAACGCGCCACTGCCGTGCTATGCAGAACAGGCAAAACCAACCGGGCCCCGCCCTCCAGGCTTGCGCTCAGTGCTGCGCAATCTTCGCGCAGCACTTCCAGCGCCTCGCCGTCATCGACTGGCGCCGCCTGCAAGGCGCTGGCGGCATAGAGACGCGAGACGCAGGTGATCAATGCCAGTTGCCGGGGCTCTTCGGCGCGATAGTCGGCATCGCGCATGCAGGCGAACCGGAGCAGCTTGTGCAGGCTGAGCGTGCCCTGCTGTACCTGCGCGGGTGTGATGTTCGCGTCGGCCGGCCGCCCGGCCGCGAGCGCGGCGAGGCGCGCATCGACCTGCGCCAACTGCCGGCGCATGGCCGCGCGCAATTGCGCCTGGGGCTCCTGCGGCAGCAGCAGGGTGTTCACCACCAGGGTCACCAGGATCGGATAGATGATCGCCATCCACACCCACAGGCAGGCGCGCAGCAGCAGCTCCGGCTGCTGGATCAGGTCAACCAGGCTCTGCACGTAGATGATGACGATGGCCACCAGGAAGAACAGCGGCCCCAGCCGCGTGGCGCGCAGGAAGAACATGGCGGCGAAGAACAGCACGCTGGCACAGAGGATGCGCAATAGCGGATAGCCGTAGGTGAACTTGAGCAGCAGGATCGCGAGGCCGACGGCCAGCGTGGTGCTGACGATGAACAGGATGCCGACCATCCGCGTCAGCACCACGTTGCTCTGGCCGACGAAGAACACCGCGATCAGCGACAGCGCCAGCAACGGCACCTCCAGGCTGACCGAAATGACGATCACCAGCGTACAGGCCACCAGGTTGCGCAGCAGCGCGTTACCGCGTCCGGGGAAGTCCGCGAGCTCGGCGACGAGGAAGCGCCACAGGCGCTCCAGCCCGTTCATTTTTGCGCTTCCGCCGCGCTGCCGGCGTGGATGATCGCCACAGCCGAGGCGCCGATGCGGAACAACTGCTCGTCCGGCTTCTCGACGCGGATGCGCACGGGGAAGCGCTGCGCCACCCGCACCCAGTTGATGGTCCGCGCTACGCGCGGCAATCCGCCGACCTGGGCGCCGCCGTCGTCGGGAAAGACGCCGAAGCCGATGGAGTCGACCGTGCCCTCGAACTTCCGCCCGCTGTAACCCAACAGGTACAGCGTGCTGCGGCTGCCGGCCTGGATGCCGTCCAGCTCGGTCTCGCGGAAATTCGCCACCACGTACCAGCGTCGCGTGTCGATCAGGCTGAACAGCGGGTGCCCGGCGGCGGCGAACTGACCATCGGAAGTGGTCAGGCCGACTACCCGACCATCGAAGGGCGCACTGACCACGCAATGTTCAAGGTTCAATTCGGCGCGGGAAATCTCGGCCTGCAGCACCGCACGCTTGGCCACCAGCGCATCGACTCCGCTGACGGCAGCGGCCGCCTGCTTGGCCTGCAACAGCGCGGCATTCAGTTCAGCCTGGGCGCTCTTGGCGGCGGTGCGCGCCTGGTCCACCTGCTCCTCGGAGACATAGCCCTGTTTGAGTAGCGGCTCCGTACGCCGCAGGGTATCGGCGGTCTGCGCGGCAGCAGCCTTGGCGCGCTCGACGCTGGCGTGCACCGCCTGCGAGTTGAACTGCTGGGCGTCGACCTGGCGCTGGCTGAGGATGATTTCCTTGTTCAGCGCCTCGAGCGAGGCGCGGGCCTGATCGAGGGCGTCCTGATAGGGGCGCGGGTCGATGCGCAGCAGCACGTCACCCTGCTTCACCGACTGGTTCTCGTGCACCAGCAACTCGACGATGCTGCCGCTGACCTCGGGGGTGACGTTGATGGTGTCGGCGTAGACGTAGGCGTCGTCGGTACGCGGGGCGGTGTCGAGACGCCAGATCACCCAAATCGCCAACACCAGGGTGAGGACGAGCAGCAGCAGGACGAACAGGCGGCTCGGCAGCTTCTTCGGGGTTTCGCTCATCTTGCGGCTCCGCTCAGGACTGGAAGAACAGCAACCAGGCGCCGAGGGCCAGGAACGCCGTCAACAGGGGATAGGTCAGGGCGGCGGGCGCCAGCCAGGCGCCGAGGCCTCGGCGCGCCAGGAGCGCATGCAGGATCAGGCTGAGCAGTACCGCGCCGCTGATGCAAAACAGCCAGTCGGGGAAGTAGGCGCCCAGGACCGGGAGCGATGGTGCGTTAGAACAGGCGGACAACCCGGACATCGGCGCCAGCAAGGTGGTCGCCCTCACAACAGCCCCAGCGTGGCGCATGCCAGCCCTCCTGCAGGAATCGAGGCCAAGGCGCGTGGCCCGCGCCTGTGTGAACCCTGTCGACAGCAGGTTCGATGAGCGAGTTATAGCCGATGCCGGGCAAGAGCGGCGTGCGCGAAACCGAACCTGGGTTGGGCCAAATATAGAATTTCTCTTACTAGGCTGTCGGAAATTACAACAACCAAGGCCGACAGCATGAAGCGCTTCCTCATACCGCTGCTTACCCTGCTGCTAAACGCCTGCGCCGGCAGCGACCCGCAGCAGGTCAGCGTCTCGCCGCACGCTCACGGCACGCAAAGCACTTTCTACATCCATGCGGTGCGCACCCAGGGCCATCGCCTGGATCTGGAGGAGCGTTTCGACACGGCCGTGCGCCATGCGCTGGAAGCCAAGGGCTATCGCTACCAGGCGAACGGCGGCGATCTGCAGGTGCTCTATGCGCTGGGCCTGGACCGCCAGACCGAGGTCATCCAGCGTCCGGTCGCGACCCAGGCTGGCGTGATCAACCAGACGCAGATCGCCGATTCCGACCGCGCGCGGCTGGTCATGCGCATCCTCGACGAGCGCAGTCAGGAAGTACTCTACGAGGCGCAGCTGAGCCGCCAGGTGCAGGACCCGAACCTGAGTCAGGCGGCTTTCGATACCGCCATCGCCAAGCTGCTGAAGGACTTTCCGGCGCACCAAGGCGCGCGCTGAGGCGCGGGCGCGGCCGAAAGGCCGGTCACTGGTGGTTGGACGGGGTCTTGCGGACGAACTTGATGGAGTAGCTGAAGTCCGGCTTGCGCGTGACGCTGATCGGACGGCGGCTCACGGTGTCGAGGGTGACGTTCCAGAAGCCGGTGCTGGGTACGCGGATGCGCGCGGGGAACTGGTTGAAGGCGCCGCCGTGGTAGGAGTGGCGGCCGCCGTTCTTGAAGGCGCGGAAGTTGGCGTCGTTCATCAGACGGATGTTGCACATGCGCGAGCACTCGATGACCACGAGGTCGCCCTCGTTGAGATGTTCGCGCTGGTGGATGAATTTCATGACGACGCCCGTAATGCCTGGAAAAAACGAGGCGCAAAGATAGCACGGAAGCCGACGCCGCCCCAGCGGCGCCGGCCGAACGCGCGTCAATCCACCGCGCGCAGGCGAATACCGTCGTGCTCGACCTGCTGGCCAACCTGGAAACGCGCATTGGGCGAGCGCACCGTCTGCTCGCTGCCGTCTGCGCCGCGAACGACATAGGCCGCCTGGCTCGCGCCGCTGGCCTGCTGCACGCCGCTGCCGGTCAACCAGCCGACGGCGCCACCGGCCAGTGCGCCAATCGGCCCACCCAGCGCGCCACCGAGCAATGCCCCGCTGCCAGCGCCGAACCCGCCGCCTACCGTGTTATCGGCCTTTTCGGCCACCACCTGGTCGGCCTGCGCTACCGCGCAGGACAGCATCACCAAACCCATTGCACACAGGCTCGCTACTTTCATGATTCGCTCCGTTGGCGTTGAACAGTAACGAGAGCGATTCAGCAAATGTGCCAGGTGGTAAATCTTTATCTTTCAATAAGCTAGATAATCAAGAAGTCCTAATGACTACGCCCGTACGGAGTCATTAGGACTGCATGACGAGTCATTTGAACCCGCTTCAGAGCCCTTCGAAGTCCGCTTCGCGAATCTTCTGCGGCGGCGTCTCCTCGACCGGCTCGGGCTCCACCGGCACCTCCTTGCGACGCTCCAGCCAGTACAGGGCCAGCAGCGCCAGCACGGAAATCCCGCCGCGATAGAGCAAGCCGTAGAGGGTCGCGTCGCCCTCCAGGCCACTGCCGGAGGACCAGGCGATGAACAGCCGCGAGAGCGTCAGGGTGAGTTGGATCAGCACCACCAGGATCAGCCCAGGGCGCAGCAGCTCCACGCGGCGAACGGCGAAGAACAGGAACAGCGCCAGGGCGAACTGGTGGCCGCCGTAGAACACCTGGGCGTCGCTAACCGAGGACGGTTCCATCAGCAGCATGCCGCTGAGGTTGGCCATCTCGTACGGGCGGACCCAGTACAGAACCCCCAGTCCACACCAGACCAGGGCTTGAACCAGCAGGACGATACGGGCGAAGAGCATCCAGATTCTCCCGGGGCCCGAGGCCCGTGTGATGAAGGGTGGCTAAAGGACACAGACCCTCGGCGGCGAGGCGAGTTCGGCGCCGGTCGTCACATGCTGAAACAGTACCACCGCGGGCGCCGGGAACCTCGGGCGTATGCTCCGGCGGTTTCATTCTGACAGGAGATTCCGATGCGCCGTTTCCTCCTTCTCGCTGCCCTCCTCGCCGGCAGCGCCCAGGCCGCCGAACCGCTGACCATCGACGTCCACCGCGACGCCAACTGCAGTTGCTGCAAGGACTGGATCAAGCACCTTCAGGCCAATGGTTTCCAGGTCAATGATCATGTGGAAAACGACATGTCCGCGGTCAAGACACGCCTTGGCGTGCCGCACTCCATGGGCTCGTGCCATACCGGGGTGATCGACGGCAAGTTCGTCGAGGGCCATGTGCCGGCTTCCGACGTGCTCAAGCTGCGCGAGCGCAGCGACCTGGTCGGCGCAGCAACGCCGGGCATGCCAATCGGCTCGCCGGGCATGGAGATGGGCGACCGCCACGATGCCTACCAGGTGCTGGGGCTGACCAAGGACGGCAAGGCCGTGGTGCTGGCGGATTATCCACAGCGCTGATGGCTTTTCTGTAGGAGCGCGCCATGCGCGCGAATCGCGGACAAGGTCCGCTCCTACAGTGAATGAAAAGGGGCGGCCAACTGGCCGCCCCTTTTCATTCACTCGGCGCCTTTGCCTGAGGCCTTGGGCAATAGCCCGTCGGCGCGGAACATCGCCTTGATCCCACGCACAGCCTGGCGCAGGCGGTCGCGGTTCTCGATCAGGGCGAAGCGCACGTGGTCGTCGCCGTAGTCGCCGAAGCCGATGCCCGGCGATACCGAGACCTTGGCGTCCTGCAGCAGCTTCTTGGCGAACTCCAGCGAGCCCAGGTGCGCGTAGGGCTCGGGGATCTTCGCCCAGACGTACATCGAGGCCTTGGGGTTCTCGACCATCCAGCCCGCCTCGTGCAGGCCTTTCACCAGCACGTCGCGGCGCACCTGGTACTGCTCGGCGATGTCGCGCACGCACTGCTGGTCGCCTTCCAGCGCGGCGATGGCCGCCACCTGCAGCGGGGTGAAGGTGCCGTAGTCGTGGTAGCTCTTGATCCGCGCCAGGGCGCTGACCAGCTCGGGATTGCCGACCATGAAACCGATCCGCCAGCCGGCCATGTTGTAGCTCTTGGACAGGGTGAAGAACTCCACCGCGATGTCCTTGGCGCCCGGCACCTGCATGATCGAGGGTGCCTTCCAACCGTCGAAGACGATGTCGGCGTAGGCCAGGTCGTGCACCACCAGCACGTCGTACTGCTTGGCCAGGGCCACCACGCGCTCGAAGAAGTCCAGCTCGACGCACTGCGCGGTCGGGTTGGAGGGGAAGCCGAGGATCATCATCTTCGGCTTGGGAATGGACTCGCGGATCGCCCGTTCCAGCTCGTTGAAGAAGTCGATGCCCGGCACCAGCGGCACCGAGCGCACCTGGGCGCCGGCAATCACCGCGCCGTAGATGTGGATCGGGTAGCTGGGGTTGGGCACCAGGATGTTGTCGCCGTGGTCGAGGGTCGCCAGCATCAGGTGCGCCAGGCCTTCCTTCGAGCCGATGGTGACGATGGCTTCGCTGTCCGGGTCGATGTCCACGGCGTAGCGGTCCTTGTACCAGTGCGAGATGGCGCGGCGCAGGCGCGGGATGCCGCGCGAGGTGGAGTAGCCGTGGGTGTCTTCGCGCTGGGCGACCTGCACCAGCTTCTCGACGATGTGCGGCGGGGTCGGGCCATCGGGGTTGCCCATCGACAGGTCGATGATGTCCTCGCCACGGCGGCGCGCGGCCATCTTCAGTTCGGCGGTGATGTTGAAGACGTAGGGCGGGAGACGGTCGATGCGCGCAAAGCGGCGAGCTGAACGGGGTTCAGTCATGATTTCCTCGGTGAACGTAAGCGCCCGGAACCGTCCGAGCGACGTCGGCCACTGCGGTGGCCTGGAAAGGCGCGGGGCCTTTCTTGTCGGCGAACATATCCGCCGCTAGGCTCGCTGTCGAGTTTTCCTTTCAGGCTTCGAATCCATGTCACCTCTGCATTACTGGCAACTGGACGTCTTCGCCGATCGCCCGCTCAGCGGCAACGGCCTGGCGGTGTTCGCCGACGCCCGCGGTTTGTCCGACACCACGCTGCAAGCCCTGACCCAGGAGCTGCGCCAGTTCGAGACGATCTTCCTCTACCCCACCGCGCAGCTAGACACCTACGCCGCGCGCATCTTCACCATGGAGGAGGAACTGCCCTTCGCCGGTCATCCGCTGCTCGGCGCCGCGGCGCTGCTGCACCACATCCACCAGCGCGGCGAGCAGGAGCACTGGACCATCCAGTTGCCGGCCAAGCAGGTCGAACTCGATACCCGCCGCCACGGCCATGGCTTCGTCGCTCAGATGAACCAGGGCCAGGCGCAGTTCGGCGCCACCCTCGACGAGAACGGCCGGCGCTGGTTCGCCGAGGCCTTCTCGCTGCAGGTCAGCGATCTCGCCGATTACCCGGCGCAAGTGGTCAGCACCGGCCTGCCCTACCTGCTGCTGCCGGTGCGCGGGGAAGCCCTCGGGCGCATCCGCCAGCGCGCCGACCTCTCCGCCGGGCTGGCCGGCATCGGAGCGGCCTTCGTCTTCCTGGTCGATGTGGATAACCGTGAAGGCCGCACCTGGGACAGCGCCGGGCTGGTCGAGGACATCGCCACCGGCAGCGCCGCCGGCCCCGTCGCGGCTTACCTGGTGGAACTGGGCAAGGCGCGCCGCGGCGAGGCCTTCGCGCTGGCCCAGGGCCGCTTCCTCGGCCGCCCCAGCCGGCTGGAGGTCAAGGTCGGCCTCGACGGCCAGGTGCAGGTCGGCGGCAAGGTGCAGTTGCTGGCGCATGCAGAACTTCTCTGCACGCTCGGCTGACGGCCGGCCTGGCGAGGCGCCACTGCGCCGACGACACTGATTCGACGAGTTCGCAGGAGAAGACGCCATGCAATGGGGCAAGGGACGACGCAGCGACAACGTGGAGGACGCCGGCAGCGACGGCGGCGGCATGGGTGGCGGCGGTCCGCGCATCGGCGGCCGCGGCCTGAGCCTGGGCGGGGTGGCCATCGTGGTGGTGGTCGGCCTGCTGATGGGCCAGGACCCGATGCAGATCCTCGGCAACCTGCTCGGCCAGATGGGTGCGACCCAGGCCCCGGCCACGCGACCAACGCAGGGTCATACGGCGAACCCCAACGACCCGCAGGTGGACTTCGTCCGCGCTATCCTCGGCGACACCGAGGACACCTGGGGGCAGATCTTCGCCCACAGCAACATGCAGTACGAGCAGCCCAAGCTGATCCTGTTCAACGGCGGGGTGAACTCGGCTTGCGGCTTCGCCTCCTCGGCGGTCGGCCCCTTCTATTGCCCGGGCGATCACCGCGTCTACCTCGACCTCGACTTCTTCCGCGAGATGGAGCAGCGCTTCCACGCCTCCGGCGACTTCGCCCGCGCCTACGTGATCGCCCACGAAGTCGGCCACCATGTGCAGAACCTGCTGGGCATCTCGGCCAAGATCCAGGCGGCGCGCCAGCGCGGTGCGCGCATGGAGGGGGCGGACGGTCTCTCGGTGCGCCAGGAGCTGCAGGCCGACTGCTTCGCCGGGGTCTGGGCCAACCACGCCCAGCAACGCCTGAACTGGCTGGAACCGGGCGATATGGAAAGCGCCCTGAACGCCGCCAACGCCATCGGCGACGACCGCCTGCAGAGCCAGTCGCGCGGCAGCGTGGTACCCGACTCCTTCACCCACGGCACCTCGGCGCAGCGCATGCGCTGGTTCAAGCTCGGCTTCGACGGCGGATCGCCGGGCAAGTGCGACACCTTCAAGGCGCAGGCACTGTAGCGCGAGCTGATCCGTCCGGCGCTGGTCGGTAGGAGCGGATCTCATCCGCGATCTTCATCGAACGCAGGAGCGCACCATGCGCGCGATTCGCGGACAAGGTCCGCTCCTACGGGGAGAAACAATCGCGGGGGTCACAGACTTCGGCTGAGAACGCGCAGGAAGTAGGCCGGCTCGACCGGCTTGAGCATGAAGTCGAGCACGTTGAGGCGCATGGCTTCGATCACGTCGCGGGTGGCCGCCTGGCCGGACAGCACGATGATCGGCAGGAAGGTGCCGATGAGGTTGAGCTCGCGGACCAGGTCCAGCCCGGAACCCTCCCCTTCCATGTTGAGGTCGGTCACCAGCAGGTCGATCGACGACTCGTCGCGGGTGATGCGCCGCAACGCTTCGGCGGCGCTGCTGGCCGTGAGGCAGTCGATCTCGGCGGTCTCGATCAGCTCGCGCATTTCCGCGAGCACGTCTTCATCGTCGTCGACCAGCAGGATGACCGGGCGACGCACCGGCGTCTCGGTAATTTCCCTGAGCGCCTCGAGTTCCTCTTCGCTGAGGAAGTTGTTCTGCGACATGGGCTGCGGGAATCCGTGAAGGCCATTTGCCATCCATTATAGCGGCCACCCCGAAACCGCAAGCCGCCAAAAAGAAGGGCCGCAAAGCGGCCCTGGGAATACGCCGGCATCCAGCCGGCGCCGGGGGTTCAGCAGGCGCGGGCGAAACCGGCGGCGCCCAGGCGCTCGGCGATTTCACCGAGTATCGCCGGATCGTCGATGGTCGAGGGTGGTGCATATTCCTCAGCGTCGGCGATCTTGCGCAAAACAGCGCGCAGGATCTTGCCCGAGCGCGTCTTCGGCAGCCGCTTGACCACCACCACGCGCTGGAAGCAGGCCAGCGCGCCGATACGCTCGCGAACCAGCGCCACCAGTTCGCGCTGCACCTGTTCCTCGCCGAGCCGCGCATCGTCCTTGAGCACCACCAGGCCCAACGGTACGTGGCCCTTGATCGGGTCCTGCACGGCGATCACCGCGCACTCGGCCACCGCGCCGTGCAGCGCCAGCAACTCCTCCATCTCGCCAGTGGAAAGGCGGTGCCCGGCGACGTTAATCACGTCGTCGGTACGGCCCATGATGTAGACGAAGCCGTCCTCGTCGACGTAGCCGCCGTCGCCGGTGTGGTAGTAGCCGGGATAAGTCCGCAGGTAGGCATTCAAATAGCGCGGGTGGTCGCCCCACAGCGTCTGCGCGCAACCGGGCGGCAGCGGCAGGCCGATGACGATCGAGCCGGTCTGGTTCGGCCCCAGCAGATGGCCTTCCTCGTCCACCACCTGGACGTTGTAGCCAGGCACCGGCAGGCTGCTCGAGCCGGGACGCTGATCCGCGCTCCCCAGGCCGGTGCAGGGCGCGGTCACCGGCCAGCCGGTCTCGGTCTGCCACCAGTGGTCGTGCACCGGTTTGCCGGTGAGTTCTTCCAGCCAGTGCTGGGTGCTGCTGTCGAGCTTCTCGCCGGCGAGGAACAGGCGACGCAGCGAACTTAGGTCGTAATGCTTGAGCAGCTCGCCGTGCGGGTCTTCCTTGCGGATCGCGCGGATTGCCGTGGGCGCGCAGAACAGCGCGTTGACCTTGTGCTCCTGGATCACCCGCCAGTAGGCGCCGGCATCCGGGGTGCGCACCGGCTTGCCTTCGTAGAAGACCGTGGTGCAGCCATTCATCAGCGGGCCGTAGACGATCAGAGAATGGCCGACCACCCAGCCGACGTCGGAGATGCCCCACCAGACGTCCCCCGGTTGCATGCCGAAGATGTTCGGCAGCGCGTACTGCATGGCCACCGCATGGCCGCCGTTGTCGCGCACGATGCCCTTGGGTTTTCCGGTGGTGCCGGAGGTGTACATGATGTACAGAGGGTCGCCGCTCGCAAGCTCCACCGGGTCGGCAGGCTCGGCATGGGCCACCGTCTCGCGCCAGTCGAGGTCACGCCCGGCGTGCAACTCGGCCATCGCCTGCGGACGCTGCCAGACCATCACTTGCGCCGGTTGGTGCAGCGCCAGCTCCAGTGCCTTGTCCACCAGCGGCTTGTATTCGATGACGCGCTCGAACTCCAGGCCGCAGGACGCGGTGACGATCAGCTTGGGCTTGGCGTCGTCGATGCGCAGCGCCAGCTCGTAGGGCGCGAAGCCGCCGAACACCACCGAGTGCACTGCCCCAAGGCGCGCACAGGCCAGCATGGCCATCGCCGCCTGCGGCACCATAGGCATGTAGATGATCACCCCGTCGCCCTTGCCCACGCCGAGCGCGCGCAGGGCACCCGCCAGGCGCGCCACCTCGTCGCGCAGTTCGCGGTAGCTGAAGCGTTGCTGCACGCCGGTCACCGGCGAGTCATAGATCAGCGCAGCCTGCTCGCCGCGGCCGAGGGCGATCTGCTGGTCGAGAGCGAGGTAGCTGCTGTTCAGGCGGCCGTCGGCGAACCAGCGATGGCTGCCGTCGGCCAGGTGTTCGAGGATATTGCGCGGGCGCTGGTACCAGGCCACGGCCTCGGCCTGCTCGGCCCAGAAGGAGACAGGATCCGCCAGGGAGCGGTCGTAGGATTGCCGGTAGTTCATCATCGAGCCCTCTGAATTGTTGTTATCGAGGTCGAGTAACGAGTATGGACAGGCCTCGGGGGGCCGCCATCAGCCTTTTGTCGAACGCCGGCGGAGCCTTCCTGCGAGACTGCGCCCCTCGGCATTGGCCGGTTCTCGAAATGGACAACCGGCTTTAATTGCTGACAGCCAAGCAAGGCTGCCAACTCGGACCTAAGCTAGCACCCGCACAAAGCCTTCCAGATCGACTAAGTTGTGTTCTTGATGGATTAAATTGCTGAGCCGCCTATCCAGATGTCGAGAACCTCCGACTGGCCGCTGCCGCCGGACAGCCTGCGCCTGCTGCTGCCGCCCGTGCTGCTCGCCAAGCTCGCCGCGCATCCGCTGAGCCGCGACCTCTACCCCACCTCGCTGGGCCACTACCGGCGTGCCCGCGACCACCAGATGAGCCGCGACCGCCACGACGACCACCTGCTGATCTATTGCAGCGAGGGTGTTGGCCATCTTCTCGCCGACACCACGGAAGGCCCGCAGGCGCTGCGCGTCGGCAGCGGCGACCTGATCTGGCTGCCGCCGGGCATGGCGCACGAATACCGCGCCGACCATGAACAACCCTGGAGCATCTCCTGGGTCCACCTGCGCGGCGACGGCGCACACTGGCTGCGCCAGGCTGCCGGCTACGACGCCTCGCCGCTGCGCCATTGGGGCGTGCAGCACGCGCTGCTGGGCGGTTTCACCCAACTGCTCGAGGCCGGTCACAGCGGCTACCGCTTCCAGCCCTACCTGCTGGCCGCCAGCCGGCTACGCGCGCTGCTCTGCCAGCTACCGTTGTTGCGCCCGCTACGCGAGGGCGGACTGGACCTCGACGGTCTGCACGCGTACATGCGCGAGAACCTGCACCGACGCCTGGAACTGGCGCAGCTGGCGGCCTTCTGCAACTTGTCGAAGTTCCACTTCGTCAATCGCTACCGGGTGCTGACCGGACGCACGCCGGTGCAGCACTTCCTGCACCTGAAGATCGAGTACGCCTGCCAGTTGCTGGACAGCAGCGGGCACAGCGTCGCCCAGGTCAGCGAAGCCCTTGGGTATGACGACAGCTATTACTTTTCAAGGCTTTTCAGCAAGGTCATGGGCCTGTCGCCCAGTGCCTATCGCGCGCGTCTGGGCGAGGGGCGCGGGGGCGCCTGAGGGGGTTCGCTGCCGGTCGTCGCCAGCCCCCGGCGCGGCATCGGTGCGGGACTAAACTCTCGACTCCCCTCCCTTACCCCGGGGTGTCACAGCATGAAAATCCTCGTTCGCCCGTCCTCCAGCAGCAAGGGCAAGTGCTGGCAGGTGTGTCTGGATCAACTGGCCGTGGACTTCCGCAATGAACAGGAAGCCAGGCTCTTCGTCAGCACCCTGGAAACCCGCCTGCAAGCGCCCCACGTCCTACCCAGACAGATACCGCCGTTGGCCAGCTGAGCCTCCGCTCAGACGCTGCGCTCGCTGATCTGGCCGCTCGACCAGCCAAGCAGCGCCGCGCATCCCCCGCACAGACAGATCACCACTGCCATGGGCAGGGCGCTGCCGTCGTGCAGCGCGCCGACCAGCGCCGAGGCGCCGGCCGCCACGCTGAACTGCAGGCTGCCCATCAGCGCCGATGCGCTGCCGGCGTGACTTCCCTGCCCCGCCATGGCGCATGCCGAGGAGTTGGGCATCAGGAATCCCAGGCTGGCGATACAGCCGAACAGTGGCACCAGCAGCGGCCAAAGGTGCTCGGGACGGAACAGCGTCACCGCCAGCAGGATCAGCCCGCAACCGAAGTACACCCAGACCGCACGCCGCAGCCAGAACCCCGGCCCGCGAAAACGCAGCAGGTAGGCGTTCACCTGCGCCATCAGGATGAAGCCCGCGGCGTTGCTGCCGAATACCCAGCCATAGTGCTCGGGCGCCACGCCGTAGAGCTGGATGAACACGAATGGCGAGCCGGCGATGTAGGAGAACACCCCGGCGATGGCACCCCCGCCGGTCAGCGCATAGGTCAGGAAGGCGCGATCGCCGAACAGCCGGCGGTACTCGCCCAGGGCTCCGCCCAGTGGCGGTCGCGGGCCGGCCGGGATGGTCTCTGGCAGGCGCAGGCCGATGGCCAGCCCGGCGAGCGCGCTGAAGCCAGTCAGGCAGTAGAAGATCGACTGCCAGCCAAAGGTGCCGAGCAGCGCGCCGCCGGCCAAGGGCGCGAGGATCGGCGCCAGCCCCATGACCAGCATCAGCTGCGAGAACGCCTTCGCCGCGGCGATCGGATCGCACAGGTCGCGCACCACCGCGCGGGAGATCACCATGCCGGCGCAGCCACCCAGGGCCTGGACGAAGCGCGCGCCGATCAGCCATTCGAGGCTCGGTGCGACGGCACAGGCCAGCGACGCCAGGGTGAAGATGCTCACGCCCAGCAGCAGCGGCTTGCGCCGGCCATAACGGTCGGCCAGCGGACCGTACAGCAGTTGGCCGATGGCAAGGCCGGCGAAATAGGCCGACAGGCTCAACTGCACGTGCTCGACGTCGGTGCCGAAGGCGTGGGCCAGAGCAGGAAAACTCGGCAGATAGAAGTCGATGGCCATGGGGCCGAAGGCGCTCAGCGCGCCGAGGATCAGCAGGATCGGGAAGGTCATGGCTCACCGGTTCGGGGACCGCCGCCGCGGTGTCCGGCCGAGGCTACGGGCAAGTCGCGGGGCGAAAAGAAAGCTGGCTAACGAAACGCCGCCAAGCATAGCAATTTGGCGCTCAGCGGGCAGGCCGGCGTACACAGATTTCCGCCATGGGGATAACCGGATGGCCAGGGTGCGAGCGCGGCTCGCACCCTGGCCGGCACTCAGGCCGCGGGACCTTCGCCGTGCGCGGGGTGCGCTTCGGGCGCGGGTTGGGGACTGACCTTCTCCTTGCGCTTGCCGAGACGGTCGGAGAACGACTCCACCAGCATGTAGAACATCGGGATCAGGAAGGTCGCCAGCAGGGTTGCGGCTAGCATCCCGCCGATCACCCCGGTACCGATCGAGTGACGGCTGGCGGAACCGGCGCCGCTGCTGATCGCCAACGGCACGCAACCGAGGATGAAGGCCAGTGAGGTCATGACGATCGGGCGGAAGCGCAGCTTGGCCGCCTCCAGCGCCGCCTGCATCGGCCCCATGCCCTGCTCCTCGCGACAGAGCACGGCGAACTCGATGATCAGGATGGCGTTCTTCGCCGCGAGGCCAATCAGGGTCACCAGGCCGACCTGGAAGTACACGTCGTTGTCGATGCCGCGCAGCCAGATGGCGAGGATGGCGCCGAACACCGCGAAGGGCACGGCGGTGACCACCGCCAGCGGCAGCGACCAGCGTTCGTACTGTGCGGCGAGGATGAGGAATACCAGGATCAGGCCGAAGATGAACGCCTGCCCGCCCGAGCCCTGGGCTTCGAGTTCCTGATAGGCCGAACCGATCCAGGTCAGCATGTAGTCCTGGCCGAGGGTCTGGTCAGCCACCTGCTGCATCGCCGCCAGCGCCTGGCCGGAGCTGTAGCCCGGCGCCGGGCCGCCGAGGAGCTTGGCCGCGGGGAACACGTTGAAGCGCGAGAAGGTATCCGGACCGAGGATGCGCCGCACTTGCACCAGCGCCGAGAGCGGTACCAGGTCACCGGTGGACGCGCGCACGTAGACCTGCTTGAGATCCTCGGGCTTGCGGCGGAAGTCCGACTCGGACTGCAGGTTCACCTTCCAGGTCCGCCCGTACAGGCTGAAGTCGTTGACGTAGTAGGCGCCGAAAGTCGCCTGCATGGCCGTGAACACGTCGTCGATCGCTACCCCGAGGGCGCGCGCCTTGGTCCGGTCCAGGTCGATGAAGTACTGCGGCACGTTGGCGTTGAACGTGGTGGTCACGCCCGCCAGCTCGGGACGCTTGGCGGCGGCGGCCATGAACTTCTGCACCATCGCCTGCAGCTGCTCGGGAGTGCCGCCACTGCGGTCCTGGATATAGGCCTCGAAGCCACCGGTGGTGGACATGCCGGTGATCGGCGGCGGGTTGAAGGTCAGGGTCACGCCGTCCTGCTGCTTCATGCCCATGCCCATGAAGGTGCGCGTCAGGTTACGCGCGTCCAGCGACGGGTCCTTGCGCTCCTTCCAGTCCTTGAGGGTGATGAAGGACACACCGGCGCTGGTGACGTTGGTGTTGGTCAGGATATTCAGGCCGGCGAAGGTCACCACGTCCTTGACCGCCGGGTGCTTGAGCAACTGCTCGGTCACCGCGCTGGTCAGCTCCTCGGAGCGTTTGAGCGAGGCAGCTGGCGGCAGGATGTAGGCGTTGATCACGTAGCCCTGGTCTTCGTCGGGCACCAGCGAGCCGGGCACGCGGCCAAACAGCACCACCATCAGCGCAATCATCCCGCCGACCAGCAGCAGGCCGATGGAAACGCGCTTGAGGAAGAACTGCACACCCGCGCCATACCCTTCGGTGGCCTTGTCGAACATGCGGTTGAACCAGCGGAACGGTGCCGCCGGCTCCTTGTGCTCGGACTTGAGGAGCAGCGCGCAGAGCGCCGGCGAGAGCGTCAGCGCGACAATCCCCGAGATCACCACGGACACCGCGATGGTGATCGCGAACTGCTGGTACATCTGCCCGGCGAGACCGCCGAGGAAACCAACCGGGATGAACACCGCGCAGAGCACCAGGACGATGGCGATGATCGGCCCGGTCACCTCTTCCATGGCCTTGATCGCCGCCTCCCGCGGCGCGAGTTTTTCGGTGCGCATCACCCGCTCGACGTTTTCCAGCACCACGATGGCGTCGTCGACCACGATGCCGATCGCCAGCACCAGGCCGAACAAGGTCAGCAGGTTGATGGAGAAGCCCAGCAGGTACATGCCGGCGAAGGTGCCGACCAGCGACACCGGGATCGCCAGGACCGGGATCAGGGTAGCGCGCAGGTTCTGCAGGAAGATGTAGACCACCAGCATCACCAGCACCAGGGCCTCGAAGAACGTGTGTATCACCTCTTCGATGGAGACCTGCACGAACACCGTGGTGTCGTAGGGGATCTTGTAGACGATGCCGGGCGGGAAGCGCTTGGACAGGCGCTCCATGGTGGACCTTATCGCCTCGGCGGTGTCCAGGGCATTGGCGCCGGGCTGCAGGTAGACCCCGAAGGCCGCGTTCTGCTGGCCATTGAGGGAAGTCATCATCGAGTAGTCCTGGGCACCCAGTTCGACCCGCGCGACGTCCCTGAGCAGCAGGCTGGCGCCAGTGCTGTCGGTGCGCAGGATGACGTTCTCGAACTCCTTCGGATCGGTGAAGCGCCCCTGCGTGCTCACCGTGTAGGTGAATGCCTGCGGACTGTTCAGCGGCTCCTTGCCGAAGTTGCCGGCGGCGAACTGCGAGTTCTGCTCGCGGATGGCGTCGACCACGTCGCTCGGCGTCAGGCTGTACTGCGCCAGCTTGTCCGGGCGCAGCCAGATGCGCATCGAGTAGTCCTTGGCGCCGAACTGGGTGACGTCGCCGACGCCGGGCAGGCGCTTGAGCTCGTCAATGACGTTGATCAGCGCGTAGTTGCTGATCTGCACCGGGTCGACCGAGTTGTCCGGCGAGAACAGGGTAACCATCTGCAAGATGTCCGAGGACTTCTTCTGCACCTTCACGCCCTGCCGGCGCACTTCCTCCGGCAGCTTGGCCAGCGCGGCCTGAACCTTGTTGTTGACGTTGATGGTGGCCTGGTCGGGATTGGTGCCGACCTTGAAGTAGACAGTCAGCGTCATGGCGCCGCTGCTGTCCGAGGTGGACAGCTGGTAGATCATCCCTTCGACGCCGTTGATTTCCTGCTCCAGGGGCGCGGCGACGGTTTCCGCGATCACCTGCGAGCTGGCGCCGGGATAGTTGGTGGTCACCGACACCTGCGGCGGCAGGATCTGCGGGTATTGCGCGACGGGCAGCGCATGAATGGCCGCCATCCCGCCCAGCAGGATGACGATGGAAATCACCATGGCGAAGATCGGCCGGTCGATGAAGAAGCGCGAGATCACGATGGGCGCTCCTTATTGTTTGGCCTGGGCTGGTTGCGCAGCCTCGGCGGAAGCTTCCTGTGCCTTGACCGGCTGATCCGGGCGCACCTTGGACAGCCCGTCGACGATCACCCGTTCGCCGGCATTGACGCCCGAATCGAGCACCCAGCGGCCGTTGACCATCTGCGCGACGTTCACTGGGCGCATGTGTGCGATGCCCTTGTCGTCGACTACGTAGACGAAGGTACCCGCGGGGCTCTGGGACAACGCGCGCTCAGGCACGGTCACCACCGACTTGCGCATGATGCCCGAGACCACCACACGCACGAACTGGCCGGGAATCAGGCGGCTTTCCGGGTTGTCCACCGTCGCCCGGGCATTGATGGTGCCGGTGCCGGTGTTGACGAAGCTGTCGGTGAAGTCGACCACGCCATCGATCGGGTAGCGCGTGCCGTCGCCGAAGAACAGCTCAGCCTTCAGCTTGCCCTTCTCCGGCAGGGTCATTCGCCCGCTCTCCACACCGTCGCGCAGCCGGGCCGCCTCGGTGTCGGTGTAGGCGAAGTTGATGTAGATGGGGTCGAGCTGAGTCAGCTCCGTGAGCAGGCTGGAGTTCGGATCGTTGGAGGCCACCAGGCTGCCCTCGGAGACCGTCTGCTTGCTGGCCATGCCGGAGATCGGCGCCTTCACCGTGGTGTAGTCGAGGTCGATCTGCTTGGCCTGCACGTTTGCCTTGGAGGCCTCGACGTCGGCCTTGGCCTGTTCGAAGTTGGAAATGTAGCGGTCCAGTTCCATGGCGCTGGCGAAGCCCTTGACCTGCAGCTCGCGGATACGCTTGAGGTCGCGGTCGGTCTGCCGGTACCGCGCCTGCGCCTGGGCCAGCGCGCCCTTGGCCTGGCCCAGCGCCGCCTGGTAGGGACGCGGGTCGATCTGGAACATCACCTGGCCCTGCTTGACCGGCCGGCCTTCCTCATAGGTGCGCTTCTGCAGGATGCCGCTGACCTGGGCGCGAACTTGCACCTCCCGGTAGCCGGCGGCACGCCCGGAGTATTCGAGGTTCAGTGGCATCGGGCCGCTCTTGGCGATTTCGACCGTGACCGGCGGCGCAGGAGGGGCCGCCTTCTCTTCGGCTGCCAGCCCAGGCAGGGGAAGCTGCGCCGCAAACAGGACGCAGCAGGCCATCAACGATGACGGACGAAGGGCAAACGGCATAGAACCTCTCCATGGAAGGCAATTTCTATTCGAATAGGTAGACAGACATCTCGAGCCCCGCCCGCTTTCAGTGGTTGACGGGTCACGCTGAACAGTTCAGCAACGGGGGCGGACTTCAGATGAGACTAGCCTGTATAGCAATTGCCGCCACGAAGAGGCCTAAAGAAGATTCGGAAATCTCCCACAGCACGAACGACTCGAAATATGCTGAGGGCTTGGCGTAGCCACGGCAGGGCAAGTGACGGTTATTTCACGAAAATTCAGTAGACTGGCGGACCAAATGCAAGGCCAGCCAAAAGAGCGGTCACCGACACTATGAGAAGAACTAAAGAAGACTCGGAGAAGACCCGCCAGACCATCCTGGATTCGGCCGAAGCGCTGTTCCTGGAAAATGGGGTTTCCAATACCAGTCTCGAAGAAATTGCGCGTAATGCCGGTGTGACGAGGGGAGCGGTCTACTGGCACTTCGAGAACAAGTCGCATCTGTTCCACGAAATGATCAACCAGGTGCGCCTGCCGCCCGAACAGCTGATTGCCCGGCTGTCCGGCTGCAACGGCGTGGATGCCCTGCAGTCGCTGTTCGAGCTGTGCATCGAGGTGGTCCGCAACCTGGCCAGCAACGAGCAGCGCCGGCGCATCCTGACCATCCTCATGCAGCGCTGCGAGTTCACCGAAGAGCTGCGCGATGCGGTGCTGCGCCACAACGCCGTGATCCGCCAGTTCATCGACCTCTGCGAGCAACTGTTCGCCCGCCAGGCCAACCAGCAGCGCCTGATGCCCGGCATCACCCCGCGTATCGCCGCGCGCTCGGTGCACGGCATGATCTACGGCCTGATCAACGACTGGCTGCGCGACCCGGAGCTGTTCGATCCGTTGCAGGACACCGAACAGCTCTTCGAGCCGCTGTTCCGCGGGCTGATCCGCGATTGGGCTCAGGCCGGCGCGGCTTCGTAACCTTCCTCGCGGATCGCCTCCAGCAGCGCCTCTTCGGGTAGCCGGCTGTCCACCCGCACTTCGCCGTCCGCCAGGTCCACCTGGACCTGGGCGGCCGCATCGCGAGCCTGGATCGCCTGGGTCACGGCGCGTACGCAGTGGCCGCAGGACATGCCTTTCACATTGAACACATGCATGTCGAACTCCTTGGGGATCGATGAATTCGTGGCGCAGTGTCGACCTTGCCACCGTGGCAAGGTCAAGCCCTTGCGCTCCGCTTGCCGCCAGCGACCGCCTCGGCCAAGCTCAGCGCTGTCGCCTTCACCTGGGAGTCCTCCGATGCGCCGGCTACTGCTCCGCGCCCTGCCCTGCCTGCTCTGGCCCGCCTTGGCCCTGGCCGCCGACCCGCCAACGGTGCAGGCCTGGCCGCAACAGGACCCGCCGCCCGCCGGCTACGCGATTCTCAACGTCACCCGCATGGGCCTGCAGAGCGGCAGCGCCTGCGATGTCGACCTCTATGTGCGCGGCGAACTGCTGGCGCGCCTGCAACCCGAAGGCAGCGTGTCGCTGAATCTCGCCCCCGGCGAAGTCCCGATCCGCCTGGCCACCTCCAGCACCGGCGCCTGCCGCCAGGGCATGCAGCAACTGCAGAACCAGAGCCTGCGACTGCGCGCCGGGGAAATCCGCAACTACCGCATCGGCTACCGCGAAGGCGGGCTTTTCCTGACCCCGGTCAACACGCCCTGAAACGACGCTTGACCTTGCCCTTGTGGCAAGGTTCATCCTCGGGGCATCGTCGGATCCAGACGACTGCGCGCCTACCGCGCGGTCGCCGGAAATCAGGAGAAGCCCCGTGAACAGCCCCGCCCCCATCGAGCTCGACCTGCCGGTACACGGCATGACCTGCGCCTCCTGCGCCGGCCGCGTCGAGCGTGCGCTGCAGAAGGTCCCCGGCGTGCTCGGCGCCAGCGTCAACCTGGCCAGCGAGCAGGCGCGAGTGAGCCTGAACGACGCCGGACAGCTGCCGGAACTGGTCGAAGCCGTGGAAAAGGCCGGCTACCAGGTGCCCAGCCACACGCTGGAACTGGGCATCGAGGGAATGACCTGCGCCAGTTGCGTCGGCCGCGTCGAACGCGCGCTGAAGAAGGTCCCCGGCGTGCGCGACGCGAGCGTCAACCTCGCCAGCGAACGCGCGCACCTGGACCTGCTCGGCGCAGTCGACCCCGCCATCCTCATCGCCGCCGTGGACAAGGCCGGCTACCACGCACGCCTGCTCGAAGCTGAGAAGCCGGCGCAAGACGCGGCGCTGGCCCGCCTGGCCCGCGAGCGCATCCTGCTGATAATCGCTCTCGCGCTGGCCCTCCCGCTGGCGCTACCGATGTTCGCCGAATGGGCCGGAATGCACTGGATGCTGCCGGCCTGGGTGCAGTTCGCCTTGGCCACGCCGGTGCAGTTCGTCATAGGCGCGCGCTTCTATGTCTCGGCCTGGAAAGCGCTGCGCGCGCGCAGCGGCAACATGGACCTGCTGGTCGCCCTGGGCACCAGCGCCGGCTACGGCTTAAGCCTGTACCTCTGGCTGAGCGCGCCGCCCGGCAGCATGCCGCACCTGTACTTCGAGGCGAGCGCCGTGCTGATCGCCCTGATCCTGCTCGGCAAGTACCTGGAAAGCCGCGCCAAGCGCCAGACCGCCTCGGCCATTCGCGCCCTGGAAGCCCTGCGCCCCGAACGCGCCACACGCATCCGCGACGGCCACGAGGAAGACGTGGCCATCGCCGAGCTGCGCCTGGGCGATGAACTGCTCGTGCGCCCCGGCGAGCGTTTCCCGGCGGACGGGCTCGTCCTCGATGGCCGCAGCCATGCCGACGAGGCGCTGATCACCGGGGAAAGCCTGCCGGTGGCCAAGGGCCCCGGCGACAAGGTCACCGGCGGCGCGATCAACGGCGAAGCGCTGCTGACCATCCGCGCTACCGCACTGGGCGGCGAGACCGTGCTGGCGCGCATCATCCGCCTGGTGGAAGACGCCCAGGCGGCCAAGGCGCCGATCCAGAAGCTGGTGGACAAGGTCAGCAACGTCTTCGTCCCGGTGGTGGTCGGCATCGCCCTGCTCACCCTGCTCGGCTGGCTGCTGGCCGGCGCGGGCCTGGAAACGGCGTTGATCAACGCCGTCGCCGTGCTGGTCATCGCCTGCCCCTGCGCGCTCGGCCTGGCCACGCCGACGGCGATCATGGCCGGCACCGGCGTCGCCGCGCGCCACGGCATCCTGATCAAGGACGCCGAAGCCCTGGAAGTCGCCCACGCGGTCAGCGCGGTGGCCTTCGACAAGACTGGCACCCTGACTGCCGGCAAGCCCGGCCTGGTGGACTTCGCGGTCGCCGAAGGCGAAGCCGACGAAGCCCTGGCGCTGGCCGGTGCCTTGCAACGCGGCAGCGAACACCCACTGGCCAAGGCGGTGCTCGGCGCCTGCGTCGAACGCGGCCTGCACGCCCACGCCGCGAGCGAAAGCCAGGCACTGGCCGGGCGCGGCATTCAAGGGCGAGTCGGCGAGCGCCTGCTGGCCCTGGGTAACCGCCGCCTGCTCGACGAACAGGGGCTGGCCGCCGGTGATCTGCAGGTAAAAGCGAGCGAATGGGAAAGCCACGGCCGCACCCTTTCCTGGCTGATCGAACTGCAACCGCAAGCGCGGCTGATCGCCCTGTTCGCCTTCGGCGACAGCCTCAAACCCGGCGCCGCCGAAGCCATCCACGCGCTGCGCGAACGCGGTATCGCCAACTGCCTGATCACCGGCGACAACCGCGGCAGCGCGCGACTGGTCGCCGAGGCCCTGGGCCTGGACGAAGTGCATGCCGAAGTGCTGCCGGCGGACAAGGCCGCGGTGGTCGCGCAGATGAAACAGGGCGGCGCGCTGGTGGCCATGGTCGGCGACGGCATCAACGACGCCCCGGCGCTGGCCGCAGCAGATGTCGGCATCGCCATGGGCGGCGGTACCGACGTGGCCATGCACGCGGCCGGCATTACCCTGATGCGCGGCGACCCGCGCCTGGTCCCGGCAGCGCTGGACATCGCCCGGCGCACCTACGCGAAGATCCGCCAGAACCTCTTCTGGGCCTTCGTCTACAACCTGATCGGTGTGCCCCTGGCCGCCCTCGGCCTGCTCAACCCGATGGTCGCTGGCGCCGCCATGGCCCTGTCCAGCGTCAGCGTGGTGAGCAACGCCCTGCTGCTCAAGCGCTGGAAGCCGGACCTGCAAACCAGCGACAACGAAACCCGGAGCTCGCGATGAACATCGGTGAAGCCGCGAAGAAGAGCGGCCTGTCGGCGAAGATGATCCGCTACTACGAATCCATCGGCCTGCTGCAACCGGCCGGCCGCAGCGCCAGCGGCTACCGCCACTACAGCGAGCAGGACCTGCACCGCCTGGCCTTCATCCGCCGCTCGCGGGACTTCGGCTTCTCGCTGGAAGAAGTCGGCCAGTTGCTAGCGCTGTGGCAGGACCGCAAGCGCGCCAGCGCCGACGTCAAGGCCCTCGCCACCCGCCACATCGACGAACTCAACCGCAAGATCGCCGAGCTCTCCAGCCTGCGCGACACCCTCCAAGACCTGAGCGACCACTGCCACGGCGACCACCGCCCGGACTGCCCGATCCTCAAGGACCTGGAGTCGGGCAATTGCTGTCACTGAGCTTCGCTCGTACAGGCCAAACCGCCACCCGGTAGGAGCGGATCTCATCCGCGAAGAATCCGCGCCGCAGTCCCTTGTAGGAGCGGGCCATGCCCGCGATTTCGCGGACAAGGTCCACTCCTACAAGAGCCATGCACCAAATCGCACAGGCATAGCGGAAGTAAGACGGCGCTGACCTAAAGGCCTGGACGGTATCATTATTTGATACCACAATGAGGCCAGAATGGATGAACAGCCGCCAACGCTCCACCTGGGAGCTGTTGTACGCGACGCCAACGCCCAACCACCTGGAATGGTTCCGGATCGAGGCACTGCTGCTGTACCTGGGCGCGCGCAAGATCGAGGGCAACGGTTCGCGCGTGCGCTTCGAGCTGAACGGCGTCATCGCCAGCTTCCACCGGCCACATCCGGGCAAGGAAGCCAAACCCTATCAGGTTCGCGATGCGCGGACTTTCCTCGAACGAGCGGGATACGCACCATGAGCCCGATGAAATACAAAGGCTACGTCGCCCACATCGAATACAGCGACGACGATGAACTGTTCGTTGGCCGCATCGCCGGCATCCACGACGTGATCGGTTTCCATGGCGAGTCGGTAGGCGAGCTGCGCCAACTGTTCCAGGAAGCGGTCGACGACTACCTGGAGACCTGCGCTCGACTCGGTCGTGAACCGCAGAAGCCCTACTCAGGAAAACTCAGCCTGCGCCTGGATCCCGCCCTCCACGCACGCGTAGCCCTGAAGGCCGAGCTGAGCAATAAGAGCATCAACCAGTGGGTGGTGGAGCGCCTCAGCGAGGCGCTCTGAACGCAGAGCCCCGCCCCGTAGGAGCGGATCTCATCCGCGAAGAACCCGCGCCGCAGTCCCCTGTAGGAGCGGTCCATGCCCGCGATTTCGCGGACAAGGTCCACTCCTACGAAGGCGCCACAGCGCTACGGCGCTGCCACAGCGACGCCGGCAGCACGGTTACCGCCAGGCCGAGGAAGACCAGTACGCAGGCCAGCCAGTCCTGGGCGGTGAGCTGCTCGCCGAGCATCAGCCAGCCGGACAGCAGACCGGATACCGGCACCGCCAGGGCGAAGGGAGTCACCTGGCTGGCCGGGTAGCGGCGCAGCAGGAAGCTCCACAGGCCGAAGCCCACGGTGGTGGCCAGGAAGGCGATGTAGAGCAGCGCGCCCACGCCTTCCCAACTGATGCCGCGCACGGCGGCGGCCATCGCTTGCGGGCCTTCGAAGATCCACGACAGGACCAGCAGCGGCAGCGGCGGAATCAGGCTTACCCAGCTGATCAGGCGGAGCATGTCGTTCGCGCCGGAACGCTTGGTGGCGATGTTGGAGAAAGCCCAGGCCAGCGCTGCCGCGATCACCAGGCCGAAGGCCAGCAGGCTATCCCCCAACGGGCGCTCCAGGCCGATCAGCAACAAGCCGGCGGCAGCCAGCAGCAAGCCAAACAGCGCACGCGGCGAAGGGCGTTCGCCGAGGAACACCGCGGCGATCAGCACCGTGAAGAACACCTGGCTCTGCAGCACCAGCGACGACAGGCCGGCGGGCATGCCCAGGTGCATGCCGACGAACAGCAGGCCGAACTTGACCACGCCCAGCAGCACGCCGATCTGCACGATGCGCCAGAACGGCGCCGGCAGCGGCCCGCGCAGGAAGATCAGCGGCAGCGCCGCCAGGGCGAAGCGCAGGGCGCAGAACAGCAGCGGCGGGAAGTCGTGCAGGCCGACCTTGATGATGACGAAGTTGACGCCCCAGATCAGCGTGACCAGCAGGGCGAGAAGGATATGCGGCAAGGGCATGGCGGCGGCTCTGGAGGGGGGCTGTCCACGCTAGCAAGGTCGCGCTGGAGCGTCTGCACACAGTTGCCGTGGAAATCGGGGATACAGACTAGCTGGCGGACTCGATGCGCAGCAGCGGCCAGCGCCGTAGCCAGTCCTTCTCGCGCACGCGTTGCCGGTAGAGCTCCAGCTTGCCAAGGAAATGCCCGGTGGGCCGCACGCGCAGTTGCAGCAGATCCTAGACGCCCAGCGGCGCCAACAACTCCAGTTGCTCGCCGGACAAGCGCACCGCGACCGCCGTGCAGACTTCCGGCCAGTGGCAAAGCGCAGCGGCAACGTCGGCGTAGGCGGCATCGCCGTTACGCAGATGCATGCGCGCCTGGTTGCGCACCGACCAGGGCACGTGCGGGCAGACCCGGGTCAGTCGCTCTTCCCAGGCCAGGTCAGGCGCCGCATCCAGCTGCTGTGGATCGAAATACAGCACATCGACGTCTGCCAAGGGCGTCGCGGTCGCGTAGCCATGCAGGGCATCCCACACCGCGTTGCGGACGAAGCCTGCGCCAATCCATGCGCCCGCTGGCCCATGCTCAAGCACGGTGCGCAGCAGGTGCATGCGTTCGGGGTCGCGGGCCAGCAGGTCGATGATCTCCGCCGCGTTGCGCGGCGGAGCGGTCATCACTGCAGCCACGGCGGTGGCGGCGGCTCGTCGCTCGGCGCGGCGTCCTGGGCGACCCGGCCGGCTTCGCGGCGCTCCTGCTCGCGCAGCGCTTCGGCGATCTCGCGCAGAACCGAATCGACATCGGCCTCGTCTTCCGGATCGTCGAAATGCCCGGTCAGCTCCGAGTCCGGCTGCAGTTCGCCGGCCTCGTAGAGCGCCCACATTTCCTTGGCGTAGTGGGTGAACTTCAGCTCCGGAGCGAATCGCCCGAAGTACGCGGCCATGTTGCCCACGTCCCGTTCGAGCATGCGGAAGGCATGGTTGTTGCCGGCGGCATCCACCGCCTGCGGCAGGTCGATGATCACCGGGCCGTCCGGGCCGACCAGCACGTTGAACTCGGACAGGTCGCCGTGCACCAGGCCTGCGCAGAGCATCATGGCGATCTGGCGGATCAGGAAGGCGTGGAATTCCCGTGCAACGTCCGCCTCCATTTCCACGTCGTTGAGGCGCGGCGCGGCGTCGCCGTCTTCATCGGCGATCATTTCCATCAGCAGCACGCCGTCGAGGAAGTCGTACGGCTTGGGCACGCGCACCCCGGCGTTGGCCAGGCGGAACAGCGCGGCGACCTCGGCGTTCTGCCAGGCGTCCTCCTGCTCCTTGCGGCCGTACTTGGAGCCCTTGGCCATGGCGCGCGCCTGCCGGCTGTTGCGCACCTTGCGGCCCTCCTGGTACTCGGCGGCCTGGCGGAAGCTGCGCTTGTTCGCCTCCTTGTAGACCTTGGCGCAGCGCAGCTCGTCGCCGCAGCGCACTACGTAAACCGCCGCTTCCTTGCCGCTCATCAGCGGCCGCAGCACTTCGTCGATCAGGCCGTCCTCGATCAACGGCAGCAAGCGTTTTGGGGTCTTCATCGAATTCCGTCGTGGTTCCTCGGTACGGCCGGGAGCGGCGGCCCGTTATACGGCATCCGCGGGGCGCCGCCCAGCCCGTGCATTTTCTAGTTGGGTGTGGAGGTCATGTCGATGGACTCGCCCAGCGCATCGGCCATGCGCTGCAGCTCGTTGCCCAGCGCCTGGTCGTCGTCGGCGTAGCGCAGGGCGATGGCGGCGAAACCGTCGGCAACGTCGACGAAAGCCTCGACCACTTGCGGATCGAGGTGGCTGCCGCTGGCGGCGATTATGCGTTGCTGCGCCTCCTCCGGACTCAGCGGCGCCTGGTACGGATGCCGGCTGGGCAGCTCGTCGTAGCAGTCGATCAGCGCCAGCAGGCGCGCCGACAGGGGGATCTGCTCGCCCAGCAGGCCCTGGGGATAACCGCTGCCGTCCCAGCGCTCGTGGTGGCTGTAGGTGATCTCCTTGGCGAAGCGCAGGAACTCGGCCGACATGCCCAGCCGGCTTTCGGCGGCCTCCAGGGCATCGCGCCCGGCAGTGGTATGGCTCTGCATCAGCGCCATGTCCTCCGGGCTGAGCTGCCCCGGGTTGAGCAGCACGCGGTCGGGGACGACTACCTTGCCGATGTCGTGCAGTTGCGCCGAGCGCGCCAGCAGTTCGATCTGTTCCAGGTCCAGCTCGCTGGCCTCGCCGTCGCGGCGCGCCAGCGAATCGGCGAGCAACCGCATGTACTGCTCGATGCGTAGCAGATGGCGGCTGTGCGGGTTGTCGCGCAGGTCGCAGAGCGTGGCCATGGCTTCCAGGGTGGCACCCTGCACCGCCTGCAGTTCGCGGGTACGCCGGCGCACCTCGAGTTCGAGGAACTCGCTCTTGTCGCGAAGGAAGTCGGCATTGGCCTTCAGCTTCAGGTGCGCGCGGATGCGCGCCAGGGTCACCGGCGGGCTGATCGGCTTGGTGATGTAGTCCACCGCGCCCAGGTCGAGGCCACGCTGCTCGTCCGCGCTGCTGACCACGCCCGTGAGGAAGATCACCGGGATGTCGCGGGTCCGCGGGTCGGCCTTGAGCCGGCGGCACACTTCGTAGCCGTCCATCTCCGGCATCATGATGTCGAGCAGCACCAGGTCCGGCGCCGGGCTGCTCTGCGCCACCCGCAGCGCCTTGGCGCCGGAGGCGGCGACGCGGACCTGGTAATGGCCCATGAGCAGTTCGCTCATCAGCATCAAATTGTCCGGCTGGTCGTCCACGACCAGGATCACTTCCTGTTCCGGCCTATCCAACATGCTGTCCATGCTCCTACCTCGTTGCGCTCTCAGATGCGGATGTGGCGTTCCCGCGCCAGCATCAGCAGGTTTTCCAGTGCCCGTTCGAATTCGAAGCGGCGAACACTCGCCGCCAGGCTGTCGTATCCCTCATTGAAGACGCTGCGCAGCAGGCTTGCCCGTTCGCCGAGCAACCTTCCGGCGCGCGGATCGTCGGCCGCCAGCAGGTGCGCCAGGCGACGGACCACCTGTTCGACCTCCTGATCGTCCACAGGTGCCGCCGGAACACTCGCTTCGACCGCCAGCGGTGGCGGCGCGACCGGCCGCTCGCGCTGGACCTGCTGCGGGTCCAGGCGCGGCGCGTCGTCCACCCGGCCCAGCGGCAGGCGGCACCAGAACAGGCTGCCCTTGCCCGCCTCGCTGCTCACCCCGACCTCCCCGCCCATGGCCTCGGCCAGGCGCTTGCAGATCGCCAGGCCCAGGCCGGAACCGCCGTAGCGCCGGGTGATGGAGTTGTCCGCCTGGCTGAACGACTCGAACAGCCGCTCCTGCTGCGCCGGCTCGAGGCCAATACCGGTGTCGCTGACGCCGAAGTAGATCCACACCTCGTCGCCGGCCTCCATGTCCACGCGTACGTCCAGGCCAAGTTCGCCGCGCTCGGTGAACTTGAGCGCGTTATTGCCGTAGTTCATCAGGATTTGCCGCAGGCGTAGCGGGTCGCCGATCAGCCGCGCCGGCAGCTTCGGGTCGAGCTCGCAGTGCAGGGTCAGGCCCTTGCCGGCAGCGCGAATGGCGAACAGGTCGACCAGCTCGCCGAGCAGGCGCTCGAAATCGAACTCGATGCGCTCGAACTCCAGGCGGCCGGCCTCCACTTTCGACAGGTCGAGGATGTCGCTGATGAGCTCCAGCAGGTACTGCCCGGAGCCCTGGATCTTGCCCAGGTAGTCGCGCTGCTGCGGGTCCAGCGCGGTCGCTTCGAGCAGGTGCGAGAGGCCGATGATGATGTTCAGCGGCGTGCGGATCTCGTGGCTCATGTTGGCGAGGAACTCGCTCTTCAGCCGCGCCGCCTGCTCGGCGAGGTCGCGGGCCTGGCCCAGTGCGTCCTCGGTGGCCTTGCGCGCGGTGATGTCGCGGCTCACGCCGACCAGCCCGAGCAGCTCGCCGTGGTCGTCGTGGAAGGCGCTGCGCAGGGTATCGAAGAGCACCCGCCGGCCGTCCGGATAGACCACCCAGCCCTCGCTGGCGAACGGCTCGCGCGCCGACAGCGCCTGGCGATCGCGATCGCGGCGGCCGGCACGGGACTGATCGCTGAACAGCTGCTCGTCGCTGCGGCCGACCACGTCTTCGGCGCGCAGCCCCAGGCACTCGGCGAACGCCTGGTTGACCCCCAGGTAGCGGCCCTGGATGTCCTTGAACCAGATCGGGTCGGGGATCGAGTCGATCAGCGCCATCAGCGTCTTGCGCTGGCGGTGCTCCTCGGCCTCGGCGCGGGCGCGCTCGGCGACCTGGATCTGCAGCCGGCGGTTCCAGATCAGGACGAAGGTCAGCAAGGCGAAGAAGCCGGCCACATAAGGCCAGGCCGCCTGCAGCAGCTGTTGCCAGTCGAACGGGTTGCTCGACGGCAGCCACTTGTCATGGATGCGCTGGCGCTCGTCGTCGTCGATGCTGCTCAAGGCGCGGTCGATCAGCGGCACCAGGGGTTGCAGTTCCTTGCGCACCGCGAAACGCACCTGGCTGTTGTCCAGGCCGCTGTCGCCGCGCACCTCGAGGTTGCTCAGGTTGAGCTGGCTGAGCAGGTAGGTGGTGCTGATCAGGTTGCCGATGTAGGCATCAGCCTGCCCGGCCGACACGGCCTTGAGCGCGGCGGCGCTGTCGTCGGTGAAGACGAAGGACACACCGGGCACTGCCGCGCGCAGCAGGTCGTGCACGGCGAAATCGCGCTCCACCGCGACGCGCTTGCCGGAGAGGTCGTCCAGCACCCGCACGTTGCTGTCGCGGCGGGCGAAGATCAGGCTGCTGGTGCTCAGGTAGGGCCGGGTGAAGGCGAGGAAGCGCTCGCGCTCCTCGGTGCGCGCCACTGTCGGCAGCAGGTCGATCTCGCCTTTGCGCGCGGCTTCCAGCACCGCTTGCCAGTCGTCCAGCAGCACCGGTTGCAGGCGCAGCCCGAGGCGTTGCGCCACCTGGTTCAGATAGTCGGCGCTCAAGCCCTCGAAGTGTCCTTCGTTGTCGAGCATCTCGAACGGCGGCCAACCGCCCCCATAGAGCCCCACCCGCAGGGTCTGGTGCGCATCCAGCCAGGCACGTTCGTCGGCACTGAGCGCCACCAGGGAGGCATGCGCCAGGGAGCACAGCAGGGCGAGCGACATCAGGCACGCGGCAAGGAGTCGGCGGCAGGGCATGGCGGGCTCTCGACGGACTTCCTGCAAGCGTAGCCGGCAGTTTGAAAAGCGATTGCGGATTGCCCAGTGCGCCGCACAGGCCGAGAATTTCCCTCGAACCCCACAGAACTCGCGGAGTACAGCATGCAACCGGCAATCGACAGCGAACGTTTCTGGCAAGCCGTGTGCGAGCGCGACGCCGGCTTCGACGAGCGCTTCGTGTTCTCCGTCCGCTCCACCGGCATCTACTGCCGCCCCAGTTGCCCGGCCCGGCGCCCGACGCGGGACAACGTGCGTTTCCACACCGACCCGGCGGCTGCCGAGGCCGCCGGCTTCCGCCCGTGCAAACGCTGCACGCCCGACGGCGACAGCCCGGCGCAGCGCCTCGACGCCCTGGTCGCCGCCGCCTGCGCGCTGCTGGAGCAGGCCGAACGGCCGCCGACCATGGACGAGCTGGCCGCGCGCATCGGCCTGTCCGCCTCGCACCTGGCGCGCGCCTTCAAAGAGCGCACCGGGCTGACCCCGCGCGCCTGGGCCGAAGCCCGTCGCCAGCAACGCCTGGCCGCCGCACTGCCGCAGGCCCGCTCGGTGCTGGATGCGGCGCTGGAAGCGGGTTACTCCGGCACCCGTGCACTCTATGAAGCACCCGCCGCGTTGAGCCCTGCGCGGCGCCGGCAGAAAGGGGCCGGCGAGCAACTGCGCTACGCCATCGCGCCCTGCCCGCTCGGCCAGGTGCTGCTCGCTGCGACGCCACACGGGGTCTGCGCGCTGCTCTTCGGCGACGATGCGCAGCAGCTGGAAACGGAGCTGCGCGAGCGCTTCGCCGCCGCCGAACTGCTGCATGACGACCTGGGGCTCGGCGCCTGGCTCGGGGAAGTCCTGCTGCAACTGGAGCAACCGGAACGCGCCGCCAGCCTGCCGCTGGACCTGCACGGCAGCGCCTTCCAACTGCGCGTCTGGCGCGCACTCACGCAGATTCCCAGCGGCGAGACGCGGCGCTACGGCGAGCTGGCCGAGCAGTTGGGCACCCATCCGCGCGCCATCGCCCGCGCCTGCGCGAGCAATCCGGTCGGGCTGCTGGTGCCCTGCCACCGCGTGGTCGGCGCCCAGGGCGCCAGCGGCGGCTATCGCTGGGGCCTGTCGCGCAAGCTGGAACTGCTGCGCCGCGAGGACGAGGCCGGAGCATCCTGAGCCCCCAACCATCGGCAAGGCCGATGGCAGAGCGGTCGCTGTGCTAAGGTGCGCGCTCGAAGGATTGCCGCCCCACCGCACATGAATGTCTGGCCCCTGATCACCCGCTTCGGCGACAGCTCGCTCCTCCTGCCCTGCGCCCTGCTCATCTATGCCTGGCTGCTGTACCGCCGGGACTACCGCAGCGCCCACTGCTGGCTGCTGCCGTTCGGCCTGGTCGCCGCTGTCACCGTCGCCTCCAAGCTGGCCTTCATGGGCTGGGGCATCGGCATCCCGGCATGGAATTTCACCGGGATATCCGGGCACAGCATGATGGCCGCCAGCGTGCTGCCGGTGCTCTGCAGCCTGCTGGTACGCGGGCGCCCGGCGTGGCGCCTGGCGGCCGCCGCCGCGGGGGCCGTGCTGGCTGTGCTGGTGGGCGTCTCGCGCCTGGAAATCAACGTGCACTCGCCGGCGGAGGTCTATGCCGGGCTCAGCGTCGGCCTCTGCGCCAGCGCGGTCTTCCTCGGCCTGACCCTGCGCCGCCTGCCGTCGCTGTCGCCGCTGCTGCTGGTCGTCGTCCTGCTGTTCGGCTCGCTGCAGGGCGTCACCGGCGTACGCGCGCCGACCCACCAGATGCTGGAACGCATCGCCAGCTACATGGCCAATCGCGACAAACCCTACAAGCGCGGCCAGTGGGCGCCCGCGATCGAAGCGCAGCGCAAGGCGCCCGCCGCCTGAGGCTCGTCGTTCGGAAAACCGAACGACGCAATTCCCATTATTCGGGAAGCCGAACGCAACCCCTCTCCGCAGCACGCACTCCATGAAATTTAATTATTAAATTTCAATATCTTACGCAACATTAAGTGCTCTTCGACGGCATGGCACGCTCCCTGCTCTAAGGAAGACGTGAGCATGCGGCAGCTGCGATTGCCCGCCAGGCGCCAGGATGGCCGAGCGCCGGGTACGCCTGCCGCAGGATCGACAACAACCACAAAAAGTCGAGGAAGCAACACCATGCGTATCGCACCCCGTGTGCTGGGCGCGGCCATCGTCGCCGCCCTGTTCGCCACTCCGGCCCTTTCCGCGGAACTCACCGGCACCCTGAAGAAGATCAAGGAGTCCGGCACCATCGTGCTCGGCCACCGCGACGCCTCCATCCCCTTCTCCTACTTCGCCGACAGCCCGAACCAGCCGGTGGGCTACTCCCATGACCTGCAGATGAAGGTGGTCGACGCGGTCAAGCAGGAACTGGGCATGCCGGACCTCAAGGTGCGCTACAACCTGGTGACCTCGCAGACCCGCATCCCGCTGGTGCAGAACGGCACCGTGGACATCGAGTGCGGCTCCACCACCAACAACCTCGAGCGCCAGAAGCAGGTCGACTTCTCCGTCGGCATCTTCGAGGTCGGCACCCGCCTGCTGACCAAGAAGACCAGCGGCATCGCCGACTTCGCCGACCTCAAGGGCAAGAACGTGGTGACCACCGCCGGCACCACTTCCGAGCGTCTGCTCAAGGCGATGAACGCCGAGCAGAAGATGGGCATGAACATCATCTCGGCCAAGGACCACGGCGAGTCCTTCCTGATGCTCGAATCCGGCCGCGCGGTGGCCTTCATGATGGACGACGCGCTGCTCTACGGCGAAATGGCCAAGGCCAAGAACCCGGCCGACTGGGTCGTGGTCGGCAAGCCGCAGTCCTACGAGATCTACGGCTGCATGGTTCGCAAGGGCGACGAGGGCTTCAAGAAGGTGGTCGACAAGGCCATCGCCGATGCCTTCGCCTCCGGCGAGATCAATGGCATCTACGACAAGTGGTTCACCCAGCCGGTACCGCCGAAGGGCCTGAACCTCAACTTCCCGATGAGCGACACGCTCAAGAAGCTGGTCGCCAATCCCACCGACAAGTCTGCCGAGCAGCTCTGACGGTGGCCTCCGCCCACGCTCACGAGGCGCGGGCGGATGGGGAGCGGGAGCGCCGCCGGCGCTCCTGACTTCCTCTCTTCATTCCTGACCGAAGCCGGACACGTCCGTTACCCACGGACGCGGGCGCCTGCGCGCCGCGTTCCGGCCTCGAACCCACGCATCACCGGGGGAACCCAACATGAATTACACCTGGGACTGGGGCGTGTTCCTCAAGTCCACCGGCATCGGCGACGAGGTCTACCTGGACTGGTACGTCACCGGCCTGGGCTGGACCATCGCCGTCGCCCTCGCCGCCTGGCTGGTGGCGCTGCTGCTGGGCTCCGTGCTCGGCGTGCTGCGCACCGTGCCCAACCGCTGGCTGTCCGGTTTCGCCACCGCCTACGTCGAGCTGTTCCGCAACGTGCCGCTGCTGGTGCAGCTGTTCCTCTGGTACTTCCTGGTCCCCGACCTGCTGCCGCAACCGCTGCAGGACTGGTTCAAGCTCGGCCTCGCGCCGGAAACCTCGGCCTACATCAGCGTGGTCGTGTGCCTGGGCCTGTTCACCGCGGCGCGCGTCTGCGAGCAGGTGCGCACCGGCATCCAGGCGCTGCCCAAGGGCCAGGTGGCCGCCGGCCGCGCGCTTGGCTTCCGCCTGCCGCAGGTTTATCGCTACGTGCTGCTGCCCCAGGCGCTGCGCATCGTCATCCCGCCGCTGACCTCGGAGTTCCTCAACATCTTCAAGAACTCTTCGGTCGCTTCGCTGATCGGCCTCATGGAGCTGCTGGCGCAGACCAAGCAGACCGCCGAATTCAGCGCCAACCTGTTCGAGGCCTTCACCCTGG
This sequence comes from Pseudomonas knackmussii B13, assembly GCF_000689415.1. Lineage (NCBI taxonomy): Bacteria > Pseudomonadati > Pseudomonadota > Gammaproteobacteria > Pseudomonadales > Pseudomonadaceae > Pseudomonas > Pseudomonas knackmussii. Next base: position 5,116,421 of record NZ_HG322950.1, read on the forward strand.
CCACGCTGATCTACTTCACCCTGAACATGAGCCTGATGCTGTTCATGCGCCAGGTGGAGCGCAAGGTCGCGCTGCCCGGGCTGATCGCCGTGGGAGGCAAGTGATGGACTTCAGTTCGATCCTCCCGGCGCTGCCGGGCCTGCAGGACGGCCTGCTGCTGACCCTGCAACTGACCGCCCTGGGCGTGCTCGGCGGCGTGGTGCTGGGCACCCTACTGGCACTCATGCGGCTGTCGCACAGCCCGCTGCTGAGCAAGATCGCCGGCCTCTATGTCAGCTACTTCCGCTCCATCCCGCTGCTGCTGGTGATCACCTGGTTTTACTTGGCAGTGCCCTTCATCCTGCGCTGGATCACCGGCAGCGACACCCCGGTGGGGGCCTTCGCCAGCTGCCTGGTGGCCTTCGTGATGTTCGAGGCGGCGTACTTCTGCGAGATCGTCCGCGCCGGAATCCAGTCCATTCCCAAAGGCCAGATGGGCGCGGCCCAGGCCCTGGGCATGACCTACGGCCAGTGCATGCGCCTGATCATCCTGCCGCAGGCCTTCCGCAAGATGACCCCGCTGCTGCTGCAGCAGAGCATCATCCTGTTCCAGGACACCTCGCTGGTCTACACCGTCGGCCTGATGGACTTCCTCAACGCGGCGCGCTCGCGCGGCGACATCACCGGCCAGCCCCACGAGTTCCTGATCTTCGCCGGTCTCGTCTACTTCCTCGTCAGCTTCTCCGCCTCGCTCGCGGTCAAGCGCCTGCAGAAAAGGTTCGCCCTATGATCTCCATCCAGAACGTCAACAAGTGGTACGGCGATTTCCAGGTCCTCACCGACTGCAACACCTCGGTCGCCAAGGGTGAAGTGGTGGTGGTCTGCGGGCCGTCCGGCTCGGGCAAGTCGACCCTGATCAAGTGCGTCAACGCCCTGGAGCCGTTCCAGAAAGGCGACATCGTGGTCGACGGCGCGTCCATCGCCGATCCGAAGACCAACCTGCCCAAGCTGCGCTCGCGGGTCGGCATGGTGTTCCAGCACTTCGAGCTGTTTCCGCACCTGAGCATCACCGAGAACCTGACCATCGCCCAGACGAAGGTGCTCGGCCGCGGCAAGGAAGAGGCCACCGAGAAGGGCCTGGCGCTGCTCGACCGCGTCGGCCTCAAGGCCCACGCGCACAAGCACCCCGGCCAGCTCTCCGGCGGCCAGCAGCAGCGCGTGGCCATCGCCCGCGCGCTGGCCATGGACCCGATCGTGATGCTGTTCGACGAACCGACCTCGGCGCTCGACCCGGAGATGGTCAACGAGGTGCTCGACGTCATGGTCCAGCTGGCCCAGGAAGGCATGACCATGATGTGCGTGACCCACGAGATGGGCTTCGCCCGCAAAGTCGCCGACCGGGTGATCTTCATGGACCGCGGGCAGGTCGTGGAGGACTGCGCCAAGGAGGAGTTCTTCGGCAACCTCGACGGCCGCTCCGAGCGTGCCAGGCAGTTCCTCGCCAAGATCCTCAGCCACTGACCTGTGCTTTTCGTAGGAGCGAGCTTGCTCGCTCCTACAGAGAGCACTTCGGCGCTCCCTCCCTCCGTCGCCTACCCCGGCGACGGGCTGGCCCACCCCCGACGACTGTGCTGCAATGCCCGCCCCGCTCCCCGCCGTGTCCCTGCAGATCGTGAAGCCGAGCCTGATTCGCAACCTGCTGCTGCCGATTCCCCTGCTCCTGCTGATGCTCGGCTTCGGCTATGGCGGCTACCTGGTCAGCAGCGGCGCCGGCACCCGCGCGCTCATCGACAGCGGCGAGCGCCAGCTCGAACTGCACGCCAGCGGCGTGGAGCGCGAGATCAGCCGCTACACCTACCTGCCCAGCCTGCTGGAGCTGGAAGGCAACGTCAGCCGCCTGCTGCTGGAGCCCACGCCGTACCGTCGCGACCTGGTCAACGCCTACCTCGAAGGCCTCAACCGCCGCGCCGGCAGCCGCGCCATCTACCTGCTCGACACCAGCGGCCGGGTGCTGGCCACCAGCAACTGGCAGGACGCCGACAGCTACCTGGGCGAGGACCTGTCGTTCCGCGCCTATTTCCAGCAGGCCGTCACCGGCCAGCCGGGGCGCTTCTACGGCATCGGCAGCACCACCGGCGAGCCCGGCTACTACCTGGCCCACGGCCTGGTGCACGGCGGGCGCATCATCGGCGTGGCGGTGGTCAAGGTGAAGATGGAAGCCCTCGAGGAGCGCTGGGAAAAGGCCCAGCTGCAGGCCTTCGTCAGCGACGAGAACGGCATCATCATCCTTTCCAGCAACCCGCAGCTGCGCCTGAAGGCGGTGCGCCCGCTGAGCGCCGACGACAAGGAACGCCTGGCGCGCAGCCTGCAGTACTACTGGTGGGCGCTCAACGAATGGCAGCCCAGCTCGCGCAAGGCCCTGGGCGACGGCGTCGAGGAGATCGGCTTCCGCGACAAGGACGCCAAGGGCGTCGAACACGCTGAGCGCCTGTACCTTGCGCAGAGCCGCCGCCTGGGCGACACGCCCTGGCACTTCACCCTGCTCAGCCCACTGCGCGACGTGCGCCGCGAAGCCATGATCCACGGCGTGCTGGCCGCCGTCGGCTTCGCCCTGCTGGCCTTCCTGCTGATCGCCTGGAACGAACGGCGCAAGGTTCTCGCCACCCGCCTGGCGGCGCGCGAAGCTTTGCAGCAGGCCAACGACGAACTGGAACGGCGCATCGCCGAGCGCACCGGCGACCTGCGCGCCAGCAACCAGCACCTGCGTGAACAGATCCGCGAGCGCCGCCAGGCCGAGGAGACCCTGCGCAAGGCCCAGGACCGGCTGGTGCAAGCCGGCAAGCTGGCGGTGATCGGGCAGATGTCCACCAGCATCGCCCACGAGCTCAACCAGCCGCTGGCGGCGCTGCGCACCCTCTCCGGCAACACCGTGCGCTTCCTCCAGCGCGGCGCCCTGGACACCGCCAGCAGCAACCTCGAGGCGATCAACGAAATGGTCGACCGCATGGGCCGCATCACCGGCAGCCTGCGCGCCTTCGCCCGGCGCGCCGACGACCACGGCCAGGCGCGCCTGGACAAGGCGGTGGACGCCGCCCTGCTGGTCCTGCAGGTGCGCCTGAAAGCCTGTCCGCTGACCCTGCACCGCGAATTCGAGGACGCCTGCCTGGGCATCGACCAGACCCGCCTGGAGCAGATCCTGGTCAACCTGATAGCCAATGCCGTCGACGCCATGAGCGCCCAGGACGACCGTCAGCTCTGGCTGGTCGGCCGCATCGAAGGCACCTTCTACCAGCTGAGCGTGCGCGACAACGGCCCGGGCATTCCGCCGCACGCGCGCCAGCACCTGTTCGAACCCTTCTTCACCACCAAGCCCGGCGAGCACGGCCTGGGCCTGGGCCTGACCCTTTCCGCCAGCCTCGCCACCGCCGCCGGCGGCAGCCTGGTCGCGGCCCATCCGGAAGGCGGCGGCACCGCCTTCGAACTGAGCCTGCCGATGGTTCGCCCCGAGGAGTCCAGCGCATGAACGACGAACCCCTGAGCGTACTGGTCGTCGAGGACGATCCGCACGTCCTGCTCGGCTGCCAGCAGGCGCTGGCCCTGGAAGACATCCCGAGCATCGGCGTGGGCAGCGCCGAGGAAGCGCTGCAGAAGGTCGGCGCGGACTTCCCCGGCATTGTCGTCAGCGATATCCGCCTGCCCGGCATGGACGGCCTGCAACTGCTCGCCCGCCTGCGCGAACGCGACGCCCAACTGCCGGTGGTGCTGATCACTGGCCACGGCGATATCGCCATGGCGGTGCAGGCCATGCGCGACGGTGCCTACGACTTCATGGAAAAGCCCTTCGCTCCGGAACGCCTGGTCGAGGTAGTCCGCCGCGCCCTCGCCCAGCGCGCCCTGTCCCGCGAGGTCGGCCAGCTGCGCCGCCAGTTGGCCGGACGCCAGGCCCTGGAGAGCCGGCTGATCGGCCGCTCGCCGGCAATGCAGGCACTGCGCGAACTGATCGCCAACATCGCCGACACCTCGGCCAACGTGCTCATCGAAGGCGAGACCGGTACCGGCAAGGAGCTGGTCGCCCGCTGCCTGCACGACTACAGCCGGCGCCAGGCCAAGGCCTTCGTCGCGCTCAACTGCGGCGGCCTGCCGGAAAGCCTGATCGACAGCGAGATCTTCGGCCACGAGGCCCACGCCTTCACCGGCGCCGGCAAGCGGCGCATCGGCAAGATCGAGCACGCGGACGGCGGCAGCCTGTTCCTCGACGAGATCGAGAGCATGCCGCTGAACCTGCAGATCAAGCTGCTGCGCGTGCTGCAGGAGCACCAGCTGGAACGCCTGGGTTCGAACCAGCTGATCTCGGTGGATTGCCGGGTGATCGCAGCGACCAAGTCGGACCTCGCCGCCATGGGCCGCGACGGCAGCTTCCGCAGCGACCTCTACTACCGCCTCAACGTGGTCAGCCTGCAGCTGCCGCCGCTGCGCGAACGCCGCGAGGACATCCTGATGCTCTTCGAGCACTTCCTGCAGCAGTCCTCGCTGCGCTTCGACCGACCGGCGCCGGCCATCGACAATGCCACCGCCGCCAGCCTCATGGCCCACGACTGGCCGGGCAACGTGCGCGAGCTGCGCAACGTCGCCGAACGCTTCGCCCTCGGCCTGTCGGCGCTCAGCGGCGGCCAGGGTCCGGACGCCAGCGAACCGCGCTTCGCCGAGGCGGTGGAAGCCTTCGAGCGCAGCCTGCTGCAGAGCGCCCTGGAACGCCACGCCGGCAACCTCAGCCAGGCCGCCGGCGCCCTGGGCATGGCCAAGACCACGTTGTTCGACAAGGTGAAGAAGTACGGGTTGGCGTAACGCCCCTTGCTCGCGAACAGCCGCGCATTGCGCTACCTCCTGACCTCCGGGACACTATTCACCCTTTTCCGTAACTGCCGCACCGCTGGAGCCATCATGTCCGCCAAATCCGAAGCCTTCTGGAACCAGCTCTGCGCCGATGCCGGCGTCGATCCGCAGCGCCGCCTCGCTGCGCGCCAGGCCGTGCTGGCCGACGCCAAGGCGCTCGACAGCTGCTTCTACCGCGCCGACGACAACGACCCGGAAGGCGAGGAACTCGACCTGGGCGACGCCAAGGTGCTGTTCCTCGGCCCCTTCGAGGCACCGGTCGAATGGGATGCCGCCGAGCGCGAGGAGTTCTTCGGCGAGAGCGATCCGTCGGCGTTCTTCAATGCGCTGATCGAGTGCGAGGCGGAGCCCGGCTCCAAGGCGTTCTTTCTGCCGGAGATCGGCGATTTCGTCGCCGTGATGCCGACCCCGGACAAGGTCGAGATGTACTTCCTGCACGACTGGAGCGACGAGGAAGACGGCTGCCACTGCGTGCTGGTGCGCGCCGACGTCGACCTCTGAGTCCCTCGGGTCTCGCTAGCTGAATCGAAGCTGAACAGGACGGATTTTGCGCAGCGCCCGGGGAACCGGGCGCTTCGGCGTCAGTCGGATGGAAATCCGGCGCGTCCTTCAGCCGGTTCCTACGCAGACATCGGCACTCACGCCGTGCGAGATCCCACATGCAACAGGAACAAGACACCCTCTGGGTGGAACTCGAAACCCTCGACAACGAGCATCGCCCGCAGCGCCTGCGCGGACGCATGCAATTGCGCGACTACCTCGACCTGATCGCTGGCTGCGCCCCACTACTGGTGCGCCTGGATGACTGCCGGCGCGGTCGTCGCGGCCCGGTGGCTGACCTGTTCATCCGCAGCGTGCACATCCTGCGGGTAATGGCCCTGGGGCCGCTGCCAGCCTGACCCGTTCTCAGGCGGCCATGCCGCGATAGACGTAGGTCATCGGCTTGGGGCCGGGCAGGTAGTCGTGGGTCATCTCGCGCACCTGGAAGCCGCCGGCGCCGATCAGCGCCGGAATGTCGCGGTTCAGGTGGCAGCCGCCGGCCAGCGGCTTCCAGATCGGCGTCAGGCGGTCCTGCCAGGCACGCACGCCGGCGTCCGGCGCCTTGCCGTGTTCGCAGAAGAGGAACTCGCCGCCCGGCTTGAGCACCCGGCGCATTTCCAGCAGCGCCGCGGCCACGTCGGGGATGGTGCAGAGGGTGAAGGTGCAGACGATGCAATCGAAGCTCGCCGCATCCGCCTGGATCTGCCCCAGCTCCAGCGCGACCATCTCCACCGGAATTCGAATCTGTTCGACCCGCTTGCGCGCCAGGCTCTGCATCTGCGCCGAGGGGTCGACGCCGACGATTGTCGACACTTTGTCCGGGTCGTAGAAACCCAGGTTCAACCCGCTGCCGATGCCGATCTCCAGCACCCGGCCGTGGGCGCGCGGCACCAGCAGCGAGCGTTGCTTCATCACGTCGCCCATGCCGCAGACACAGTCGATCAGGTGCGGCAGCACGTAGCGGTCATACAGTCCCATGGCGGTCCCTCCGGCGGTTTCGAGCAGCCTAGCCCAGTCCCGCCGGGCCGGCGCGGGGTGTTTCGGCCATTCGCCGGCCGGCCAGGAACCTTTGCGCATAACCCGACGGACTGTTAGACGATTGTCGACAATCCCCTTGACCCCATGCACAGCAAGGGATAGTTTTCGCCGCACTTGATGCGGATTGTCGACACCATGAGCGAAACCCAAACCCTGCCCAGCGACCTCGAAGGCGACAGCGAGACCCTGTCGGAACACGTGTTCCGCAAGATCCAGTCGGCCATCGTCAAGGGCGAGATCGCCCCCGGCAGCAAGATTTCCGAGCCGGAGCTGGCGCGCACCTACGGCATCAGCCGTGGCCCGCTGCGCGAGGCGATCCACCGCCTGGAAGGCCAGAAGCTGCTGGTGCGCGTGCCGCACGTCGGCGCGCGGGTGGTGTCGCTGAGCCATGCCGAGCTGATCGAGCTCTACGAAATCCGCGAGTCCCTCGAAGGCATGGCCTGCCGTCTCGCCGCCGAGCGCATGAGCCAGGCCGAGATCGACGAGCTGCGCCGGGTGCTCGACACCCACGAACGCGACGAGGCTTTCCAGGCCGGGCGCGGCTACTACCTGCAGGAAGGCGACTACGACTTCCACTACCGGATCATCCAGGGCAGCGGCAACAGCACCCTCACCCGCATGCTCTGCGGCGAGCTCTACCAACTGGTGCGCATGTATCGCCTGCAGTTCTCGGCGACGCCCAACCGCCCGCGCCAGGCCTTCGCCGAACACCACCGGATTCTCGATGCCATCGCCGACCGTGACGGCGAACTGGCCGAACTGCTGATGCGCCGTCACATCGGCGCTTCCAAGCGCAACATCGAGCGTCACTACCTGGACGCTCAGAAGACAGCCAACAAACGAGGTGAGTCATGAGTCTGCTTTCCCCTGGCCAGCGTTTCCGCACTGCCATCGCTGAAGAGAAGCCGCTGCAGGTGATCGGCGCGATCAACGCCAACCATGCCCTGCTCGCCAAGCGCGCCGGCTTCAAGGCCATCTACCTCTCCGGTGGCGGCGTGGCGGCGGGCTCCCTGGGGCTGCCGGACCTGGGCATCAACACCCTGGACGACGTGCTCACCGACGTGCGCCGCATCACCGACGTCTGCGACCTGCCGCTGCTGGTCGACATCGACACCGGCTTCGGTCCGAGCGCCTTCAACATCGAGCGCACCGTCAAGAACCTGATCAAGGCCGGCGCCGCCGCCGCGCACATCGAAGACCAGGTCGGCGCCAAGCGCTGCGGCCACCGTCCGGGCAAGGAAATCGTCTCCACCGAGGAGATGGCCGACCGCGTGAAGGCCGCCGCCGACGCCAAGACCGACCCGAACTTCTTCCTCATCGCCCGCACCGACGCCATCCAGGCCGAAGGCGTGGACGCCGCCATCGAGCGCTGCCAGCGCTACGTCGAAGCCGGCGCCGACGCCATCTTCGCCGAGGCCGCCTACGACCTGCCGACCTACAAGCGCTTCGTCGACGCGTTGAACGTGCCGATCCTGGCCAACATCACCGAGTTCGGCGCCACCCCGCTGTTCACCCGCGACGAGCTGGCCTCGGTCGGCGTGGCCATCCAGCTGTACCCGCTGTCGGCCTTCCGCGCCGCCAACAAGGCAGCCGAGGCGGTCTACACCTCGATCCGCCAGAACGGCCACCAGAAAGACGTGATCGACATCATGCAGACCCGCGCGGAGCTGTACGACCGCATCGGCTACCACGCCTTCGAGCAGAAGCTCGACGCGCTGTTCGCCGCGAACAAGAAGTAAGCCTGAGGGCGGATGGAGCGATGCGCTTCGTCCGCCTGCTGCAATCGAACAGATACACCGGGCCGCGAGCCCGCTGACAAGAACAAACAACCGGATTCGATGAGGAGAGAGCGATGAGCGCTACCGCAGAAACCACCACCGGCTTCAAGCCGAAGAAGTCCGTGGCCCTGAGTGGCACCGCCGCCGGCAACACCGCGCTGTGCACCGTCGGCCGCACCGGCAACGACCTGCACTACCGCGGCTATGACGTCCTGGACTTCGCCAACCGCTGCGAATTCGAAGAGATCGCCCACCTGCTGGTCCACGGCAAGCTGCCGAACGTCGCCGAACTGGCCGGCTACAAGGCCAAGCTGAAAGCCCTGCGCGGCCTGCCGGCCGGCGTCAAGGCCGCCCTCGAGCAACTGCCGCCCTCGGCACACCCGATGGACGTGATGCGCACCGCGGTTTCCGTGCTCGGCTGCCTGGCGCCGGAGAAGGAAGACCATAACCATCCGGGCGCCCGCGACATCGCCGACAAGCTGATGGCCTCCCTCGGTTCGGCCCTGCTCTACTGGTACCACTACAGCCACAACGGCAAGCGCATCGACGTCGAGACCGACGACGACTCCATCGGCGGCCACTTCCTGCACCTGCTGCACGGCGAGAAGCCGCGCGAGTCCTGGGTGCGCGCCATGCACACCTCGCTGAACCTGTACGCCGAGCACGAATTCAACGCCTCGACCTTCACCTCCCGCGTGATCGCCGGCACCGGCTCCGACATGTTCTCCTGCATCGCCGGCGCCATCGGTGCCCTGCGCGGCCCGAAACACGGCGGCGCCAACGAAGTCGCCTTCGAGATCCAGAAGCGCTACGACAACCCGGACGAAGCGGAAGCCGACATCCGTGCCCGCGTCGAGCGCAAGGAAGTGGTGATCGGCTTCGGCCACCCGGTCTACACCGTGTCCGACCCGCGCAACAAGGTGATCAAGGAAGTCGCCCGTGAGCTCTCCGTCGAGCAGGGCAACAGCAAGATGTTCGACATCGCCGAGCGCCTGGAAAGCGTGATGTGGGAAATCAAGAAGATGTTCCCCAACCTCGATTGGTTCAGCGCGGTCAGCTACCACATGATGGGCGTGCCCACCGCCATGTTCACCCCGCTGTTCGTGATCGCCCGCACCGCCGGCTGGTCGGCCCACGTCATCGAGCAGCGCATCGACGGCAAGATCATCCGCCCGAGCGCCAACTACGTCGGTCCCGAAGACCTGAAGTTCGTTCCGCTCAAGGACCGTAAATAAGATGAACACTCAATTCCGCAAACGCCTGCCGGGCACCGCGCTGGACTACTTCGACGCCCGCGAGGCGGTCGAAGCGCTCCAGGCCGGCGCCTGGGCCAAACTGCCCTACACCTCGCGCGTGCTGGCCGAACAGCTGGTGCGCCGCTGCGAGCCGGAAAGCCTGAATGCCTCGCTGGAGCAGCTGATCCAGCGCAAGCGCGACCTCGACTTCCCCTGGTACCCGGCGCGCGTGGTCTGCCACGACATCCTCGGCCAGACCGCGCTGGTCGACCTCGCCGGCCTGCGTGACGCCATCGCCGACCAGGGCGGCGACCCGTCCAAGGTCAACCCGGTGGTGCCGACCCAGCTGATCGTCGACCACTCGCTGGCCGTCGAAGCCGCCGGTTTCGACCCGGAAGCCTTCGAGAAGAACCGCGCCATCGAAGACCGCCGCAACGAGGATCGCTTCCACTTCATCGAGTGGACCAAGACCGCGTTCAAGAACGTCGACGTGATCCCGGCCGGCAACGGCATCATGCACCAGATCAACCTGGAGAAAATGAGCCCGGTGATCCAGGCGCGCGGCGGCGTGGCCTTCCCCGACACCTGCGTCGGCACCGACTCGCACACCCCGCACGTGGACGCCCTGGGCGTGATCGCCATCGGCGTCGGCGGCCTGGAAGCGGAAACCGTGATGCTCGGCCATCCGTCGATGATGCGCCTGCCCGACATCGTCGGCGTCGAGCTGACCGGCAAGCGCCAGCCCGGCATCACCGCCACCGACATCGTCCTGGCGCTGACCGAGTTCCTGCGCAAGGAGCGCGTCGTGGGTGCCTACGTCGAGTTCTTCGGCGAGGGTGCCGACAGCCTGTCCATCGGCGACCGCGCGACCATCTCCAACATGTGCCCGGAATACGGCGCGACCGCCGCGATGTTCTACATCGACGGCCAGACCATCGACTACCTCAAGCTCACCGGCCGCGAGCCGGAGCAGGTGGCGCTGGTGGAGAACTACGCCAAGACCCTGGGCCTGTGGGGCGACGCGCTGAAGACCGCCGAGTACGAGCGCGTGCTGAGCTTCGACCTGGGCAGCGTGGTGCGCAACATGGCCGGTCCGTCCAACCCGCACCGTCGCCTGCCGACCTCGGCGCTGGCCGAGCGCGGCATCGCCGACGAAGCCAAGCTGCAAGCCGGCAAGGTCGAGGAAGCCGAAGGCCTGATGCCGGACGGCGCGGTGATCATCGCCGCCATCACCAGCTGCACCAACACCTCCAACCCGCGCAACGTGGTCGCCGCCGGCCTGCTGGCGAAGAAGGCCAACGCGCTGGGCCTGGTGCGCAAGCCCTGGGTGAAGACCTCCTTCGCGCCGGGTTCCAAGGTCGCCAAGCTGTACCTGGAAGAGTCCGGCCTGCTGCCGGAGCTGGAGAAGCTCGGCTTCGGCATCGTCGCCTATGCGTGCACCACCTGTAACGGCATGTCCGGCGCGCTGGAACCGAAGATCCAGCAGGAAATCATCGACCGCGACCTGTACGCCACCGCCGTGCTCTCGGGCAACCGCAACTTCGATGGCCGCATCCACCCGTACGCCAAGCAGGCCTTCCTGGCCTCGCCGCCGCTGGTGGTCGCCTACGCTATCGCCGGTACCGTGCGCTTCGACATCGAGCAGGACGTGCTGGGCACCGACAAGAACGGCAACCCGATCACCCTGAAGGACCTGTGGCCGTCCGACGAAGAGATCGACGCCATCGTCGCTGCGAGTGTGAAGCCGGAGCAGTTCCGCCAGATCTACATCCCGATGTTCGACCTGGGCAGCGTGAAGGAAGCGGAGAGCCCGCTGTACGACTGGCGCCCGATGTCCACCTACATCCGCCGTCCGCCGTACTGGGAAGGCGCGCTGGCCGGTGAACGCACCCTCAAGGGCATGCGTCCGCTGGCGATCCTCCCGGACAACATCACCACCGACCACCTGTCGCCGTCCAACGCGATCCTGATGGACTCGGCCGCCGGTGAATACCTGCACAAAATGGGCTTGCCGGAAGAGGACTTCAACTCCTACGCGACCCACCGCGGCGACCACCTGACCGCGCAACGCGCCACCTTCGCCAACCCGCAGCTGGTCAACGAGATGGTCGTGGTCGATGGTCAGGTGAAGAAAGGTTCGCTGGCCCGCGTGGAGCCGGAAGGCAAGGTCATGCGCATGTGGGAAGCCATCGAAACCTACATGAACCGCAAGCAGAACCTGATCATCGTCGCCGGCGCCGACTACGGCCAGGGCTCGTCCCGCGACTGGGCGGCCAAGGGCGTGCGCCTGGCAGGCGTCGAGGTGATCGTGGCCGAAGGCTTCGAGCGCATCCACCGCACCAACCTGGTCGGCATGGGCGTGCTGCCGGTGGAGTTCAAGCCGGGCACCACCCGCCTGACCCTGGGCCTGGACGGCACCGAGACCTACGACATCGAGGGCGAAGTCTCGCCCCGCTGCGACCTGACCCTGGTGGTCAATCGCCGCAACGGTGAAGTGGTCAAGGTCCCGGTGACCTGCCGCCTGGACACCGCTGCCGATGTCAGCGTGTACAAGGCCGGCGGCGTGCTGCAGCGCTTCGCCAAGGACTTCCTGCAAGGCGCGGTAGCTTGATGTCAAACGCCGGGCCTTAGGGCCCGGCTTCTTTGCGTAAGAGCCAACAGGACCTGATCCATGCCCCACGTACCCCAAGTGAAAATCCCCGCCACCTACATCCGCGGCGGCACCAGCAAGGGCGTGTTCTTCCGCCTGCAGGACCTGCCCGAGCGCTGCCAGGTGCCGGGCGCGGCGCGCGACAAGCTGTTCATGCGCGTGATCGGCAGCCCCGACCCGTACTCGGCGCACATCGACGGCATGGGCGGCGCCACCTCCAGCACCAGCAAGTGCGTGATCCTGTCCAAGAGCAGCCAGCCGGAGCACGACGTCGACTACCTCTACGGGCAGATTTCCATCGACAAGGCCTTCGTCGACTGGAGCGGCAACTGCGGCAACCTCTCCACCGCCGCCGGTTCCTTCGCCATCCACGCCGGCCTGGTCGATCCTTCGCGCATTCCGGACAACGGCACCTGCGTGGTGCGTATCTGGCAGGCCAACATCCAGAAGACCATCATCGCCCACGTCCCGGTGACCAACGGCCAGGTCCAGGAAACCGGCGACTTCGAGCTGGACGGCGTGACCTTCCCGGCCGCCGAGATCGTGCTGGAGTTCCTCGATCCGTCCGACGACGGCGAGGAAGGCGGCTCGATGTTCCCCACCGGCAACCTGGTCGACGACCTGGAAGTGCCCGGCGTCGGCACCTTCAAGGCAACCATGATCAGCGCCGGCATCCCCACCGTCTTCGTCAATGCCGAGGACATCGGCTACAAGGGCACCGAGCTGCGCGAAGCCATCAACGGCGACCCCGAGCAACTGGCGCGCTTCGAGAAGATCCGCGTGGCCGGCGCGCTGCGCATGGGCCTGATCAAGACCCCGGAAGAAGCGGCCACCCGCCAGCACACGCCGAAGATCGCCTTCGTCTCCCCGCCCAAGGACTACCTCACCTCCAGCGGCAAGGAAGTGAAGGCCGGCGACGTCGACCTGCTGGTCCGCGCGCTGTCCATGGGCAAGCTGCACCACGCCATGATGGGCACCGCCGCCGTCGCCATCGGCACTGCCGCGGCCGTGCCGGGCACCCTGGTCAACATCGCCGCCGGTGGCGGTGAGCGCACCGCAGTGCGCTTCGGCCATCCGTCGGGAACCCTGCGCGTTGGCGCCGAAGCCAGGCAGGTGGACGGCGAGTGGACCGTGACCAAGGCCATCATGAGCCGCAGCTCGCGCATCCTCATGGAAGGCTGGGTGCGGGTGCCGGGGGATTCGTTCTGATCCTCGCACCGAGGTTCGACTGTAGGAGCGCGCCATGCGCGCGATTCGCGGGCATGGCCCGCTTGTATGGCGTTAGGGTAGGAACCTGTCGGGGTGTGGAGGGACAAGATCCGCTTCTGCAAGCCAGACGGTAGGAGACTTCCCCCACCCACCCGCTCACGACAAGCGCCGATAAGGAATCCATCGGATTGAGTAGCCGCTCAAACCGACAATACCGGCAAGCCTGCGCCAATGTGAGCTCCCGACAGGTTGGACCATCTTCACTGTCGGAGAACCCCATGACAAGCCAAGTTCCGGTTATCGGTATCGATGTCGCCAAGGAGTCGCTGAGCCTCTGCGATACACGCTCGGGCGAGGTATTCGAACTGGCCAATGACGTCCGCACTATCAAGGCCTGGCTGAAAACCCTCCCTCCCTGCTGCGCCATCGCGATCGAAGCGACCAGCACCTATCACATGGATGTTGCGACCCTGGCGCATGCGCGGGGACATCGGATCTACGTCATCAATGGCTTTCGCCTGAGCAACTACCGCAAGGGGATTGGTGGGCGAAACAAGGATGATCGCAGCGATGCCCTGCTGCTGGCCCGTTACCTGACCCACGAACAAGCGCAACTGGAGCCTTGGCAGCCGCCGAGCAAGGCCTACTGCCGCCTGCAGACACTGCTGCATCGGCGTGCTGCACTGGTCCGTAGCGCCATCTCGTTGCGCCAGAGCTTTTCCCAGGATCGCTCCTTGGCCAAGGCGCTAAAGCCTGTTCTCAAGCAAATGGCCACACTGGAGTCACGCCTGGAGAAAGAGATTCAACAGGCGCTGCGAGAGGCTGGCCTAATGGAGCAAAGCAAGCGCTGCCAGGCCATCGAAGGGATCGGACCGCTGACGGCAGCGGCCCTGAACCTGGCATTTCTGCGGGGACGTTTTCGCAATAGCGATGCCTTCATCGCCTTTATCGGATTGGATGTGCGGCTCAAGGAGTCCGGCCGCTATAGCGGCCGACGAAAGCTGACCAAGCAAGGGGACCCTGAAATCCGTCGGCTGCTCCACAACGCGGCCATGGCGGCAGCGCGCACGCAGCGCTGGCAGGCCCTTTACCAAAGCTACCTGGCGCGCGGCCTGAAGAAGATCGAGGCCCTGACTATCCTCGCCCGCAAATTGGCCCGAATTGCCTTTGCCCTGATGCAATCCCAGACCAGCTACCAGCCTCCAAAGCAGGAGCCGTCATTGACATAGAATCTCCTACAGGGGACCTCGGTCCTCCACCGTCTAGACTCTCCCGGATCACCGCGCAGGAGCCTCGCCATGAGCGCCAACGCCGATCCGAACACCCGCCCCGACTACGACACCGTCCTGCAGCAGGTCGCCGACTACGTCCTGACCTACCGCGTAGACTCCGCCGAGGCCCTGGCCACCGCCCGCCTTTGCCTGCTCGACAGCCTGGCCTGCGCCCTGCTCGCCCTGCGCTTTCCCGAATGCACCAAGCTGCTCGGCCCGCAGGTCGAAGGCACTGTCGTGCCGCACGGCTCGCGCGTGCCCGGTACCCGCTTCAGCCTCGACCCGGTCAAGGCCGCCTGGGACATAGGCACGCTGGTGCGCTGGCTGGACTACAACGACACCTGGCTAGCCGCCGAATGGGCACACCCCTCGGACAACCTCGGCGCAATCCTGGCGATCACCGACCACCTGGCGCAGCGCCGCGTAGCCCGAGGCGAGGCGCCGCCGACCCTGCGCACGGTGCTCGAGGCGATGGTCATGGCCCACGAAATCCAGGGCGTGTTCGCCCTGGAGAACGCCTTCAACCGCGTAGGCCTGGACCACGTGCTCCTGGTCAAGCTGGCCTCCACCGCCGTCAGCGCGCGCCTGCTCGGCGCCAACCGCGAACAACTGCTTTCGGCGCTGTCCCACGCCTGCGTCGACGGCCAGGCCCTGCGCGCCTACCGCCAGGCGCCGAACGCCGGCTCGCGCAAGTCCTGGGCCGCCGGCGACGCCAGCAGCCGCGGCCTGCGCCTGGCGGATATCGCCCTGCGCGGCGAGATGGGCGTCCCCGGTGTGCTGACCGCTCCGCAATGGGGGTTCTACGACGTGCTGTTCAGCCACACCAACAAGGACCTCGCGCTCAAGCCCGCCGACCAGCGCCAGTTCCGCCTGCCGCAACCCTTTGGCAGCTACGTGATGGAGAACGTGCTGTTCAAGCTCAGCTACCCCGCTGAATTCCACGCGCAGACCGCCGTGGAGGCCGCCGTGCAGTTGCACCCGCTGGTGCGCAACCGCATCAGCCAGATCACCCGCATCGCCATCCGCACGCAGGAGTCGGCGATCCGCATCATTTCCAAGGAAGGCCCGCTGGCCAACGCCGCCGACCGCGACCACTGCATGCAGTACATGGTCGCGGTGGCGCTGATCTATGGCCGCCTGGAAGCCGAGAACTACGAAGACGCCTTCCACGCGGCGCATCCTTCGATCGATCGCCTGCGCGAGAAGATGGAGGTGGTCGAGGAGCCGCGCTACACCCGCGAATACCTGGAGCCGGACAAACGCAGCATCGCCAATGCCATCGAGGTGTTCTTCAGCGATGGCAGCAGCACGCCGATGATCGAAGTGGAGTACCCGATGGGCCACCGGCGGCGGAGGGCCGAAGGCATGCCGCTGCTCGAGGCGAAGTTCCGCCACGCCCTGGGCACGCGCTTCGCCGCGCAGCGCTGCGCGCAGATTCTGGCGCTGTGCAGCGACCCGGCGCAGCTGGAGGCGACGCCGGTGGACAGGTTCATGGAGTTGTTCGTGGTCTGAGGCTGGCGGCGTAAAACCGGGAACGGTTCGCCCTACGTCCGTTACGCCAGCATTTCGCCCTGCAGCTGCTCCAGCAGCACCTGGATGCGCGCCAGGCGCACGCTCGGGTCGTCCATCTCCAGCAATACCTGCTTCTGTTCGCGCTCGAAGGGCAGCAGGTAGGCGAGCTGGCAGGCGAGTTCCTGCTGTCCATTCACCTCGCCCCCCATTTCCAGGGTGGCGACCATCGGGTGCAGCGACAGCGCACCGAGCAGCGCGGCCAGGTCGTCGTGCTCCTCGGTCAGCGGCTGGTCGGGCATCTCCTCCAGCCAGGTCACATCGGCTTCGAGCAGCAGGTCGTCCTGCACTTCCGAACGCTCGACGCGGAAGCGCCGGCCACCCTCGACACGAATGCCCAGCAGGCCGTTGGGCAACTGCTGCCAGTCGCGGATCTGCGCCTCGCAGCCGATCTGGCTGACTGACTTCGGCGCCTCGCCGACTTCGTGCCCGGAAACGATGGACACCACGCCGAAACCGACGCCCTGCTTCATGCAGCGGCCGATCATGTCCAGGTAGCGCGCCTCGAAGATCTGCAGGTCGAGGCGGCAACCGGGGAACAGCACGGTGTTGAGGGGAAACAGCGGCAACTTCATCGACGAACTTCCCAAGTCAGGCAATCAGCGCTACCGCCAACGGTAGCAGCACAGCAGTGGCGACGCCCATCAGGCTCATCGCCAGGGCGGCGAAGGCACCGCATTCCTCGCCCTCCTGCAGGGCGCGGGAAGTACCCACCGCGTGGGCAGTCATGCCCAGCGCCATACCCTGCGCCGCCGGATGATGCACGCCTATGCGGCGCAGCAATTCCGGGCCGAGCATGGCGCCGATCACCCCGGTGATCAGCACGAAGACCGCGGCCAGCGCCGCTACCCCGCCGATCTGATGCGCCACCAGCATGGCGATGGGCGAGGTCACCGACTTCGGCGCCAGGCTCATCAGCAGCTCGCCGCGCACGCCGAACAGCCAGGCCAGGCCAACGCCCGCCGCCGTCGCGACGGGACCGCCGACCAGCAGGGTGATCAGCGTCGGCCAGAACAGCTGGCGGATGCGGCGCAGGTTGAGGAACAACGGCACCGCCAACGCCACGGTCGCCGGACCGAGCAGAACGGTGAGCACGCTGACGCCACTCATGTAGGCCGGGTAGTCGATGCCGGTGAGCAGCAGCACGCCGATCACCATCGCCATCGACACCAGCACCGGCTGCAGGAACACCCAGCGCGTGCGCTCGTAGGCAGCGAGCGCCAGCTGGTAGGCGGCCAGGGTGATGCCGATGCAGAACAGCGGATGGTGGGTCACCGCCTGCCAGGCGCCATGCCAATCAAGCATCGCCGGCCTCCTTGCGGCCGCGCTGGCGGTCGATCAGCTTCTGCATCAGCCAGCCGGCGAACAGGAATGAGCCCAGCAGCGACAGCATCAGGGCCCCGGCCAATGGCCAGAAATCGGCCAGCAGCTGACGGCTGTAGACCATCACCCCCACCGCCGGCGGTACCAGCAGCAGCGGCAGGTAGCGCAGCAGCGAGGTCGCCGCAACGCTGATCGGCTCGCCCACCTCGCCGCGCACCAGAAGGAACGCCAACAGCAGGACCAGCCCAATGATGGGGCCGGGGATCATCGGCAGGATGAGAACATTCAGGCCGGTTCCGAACAGTTGGAACAGCACCAGCCAGGTCAGGCCACGGAGCAGCATGGGAGCCTCCAATTCGAGAGCGGCACATTATGCCGAAGTACGGCCTGGCTATGGCACGGCATTCGCTTGAAGGATAGGTGCACAGTCGCCTCGCACCTGTGCCATGCTGGATCGCAGAGCAACTACAACAACACGTCTTCCATGGAGGAGATTTATGCCGTTCGTTCCCGTCAGCTCGCTAAAGGACTATGTAGGCAAGGACCTGGGCCATTCCGACTGGCTCACCGTCGACCAGAACCGCATCAATCAATTCGCTGAGTGCACCGAGGATCACCAGTTCATCCACGTCGATCCGGAAAAGGCGAAGAAGACCCCGTTCGGCGGCACCATCGCCCACGGCTTCCTGTCCCTGTCGCTGATTCCCAAGCTCTTCGAGGGCCTGCTGGTCCTGCCGGAGAACGCCAAGATGGTGGTCAACTACGGCCTCGACAGCGTGCGCTTCATCCAGCCCGTGCCAGTCGACTCACGCGTGCGCTTGTCGGCAACCATCGTAGACGTCACCGAGAAGAACCCCGGCCAGTGGCTAATCAAGGCACGCTGCACCCTGGAGATCGAAGGCCTGCCCAAACCGGGTTACATCGCCGAAGTGCTGAGCCTGGCCTTCGTCTGATCGCCAACCGGTTCCGAAAAAAGCCCGCGCCCGCGGGCTTTTTTGCGTCACACTGAAAGTATTCCAACCGAAGATTCGCCGATGCGTGCCGCCCTCCCGTCACTCGCCCTGCTCCTGTTGCTGACCGCTTGCGGCCAAGGCGACAGCGTGCCTTCGGAAAGCGTCACGCTGCCCGACGGATCGCACTACAAGGGCGGCCTGGTGGACGGCCGGCTGCAAGGCGAAGGCCGCCTCGACTACCCCAATGGCGCCTGGTACCAGGGCCACTTCGACAAGGGCGTATTCGCCGGCAAGGGCGAATGGCACGGCGCCGACGGCAGTGTCTACAACGGCGAATTCCGCGCCGGGCTCTACGACGGCGAGGGCTTGCTGAGCCAGGGCATGACCCATTACCGCGGCCAGTTCCGCCGTGGCCTGTACGAAGGTGAAGGCCTGCTCGAATTGCCCGACGGCAGCGTCCACCAGGGCCACTTCGCCAAGGGCATGGCCAACGGCCAGGGGCTGCTCGACGACGGCCAGGGCAACGAGTACAGCGGCGAATTCCTCAATGGCCAGCTACAAGGCGAAGGCCTATTCACCGACCGCGATGGCGACCGCTACAGCGGCGGTTTCCGCGACACCCAGTTCGAGGGGCAGGGACACTTCAAGAATGCGGACGGCGATGTCTGGAGTGGCGAATTCCGCCAGGGTGCGCTGAACGGCCGGGGGCAGTACCAGGGCAACGATGGCACGCGCTACAAGGGCGGCTTCGTCGACTGGCGCTTCTCCGGCAGCGGCGAGCTGATGCAGACCGACGGCCAGGTCTACCGGGGCGAATTCGCCGACGGCAAGTACGCTGGCCTTGGCACCCTGCGCGGCACCGACGGCAAGGTCCTCTCCGGCATCTGGAGCAACGGCCTGCGCCGTCGCGACGAGCACGGCCAACTGGTCCCCAACCCACTGGAACTGGGTCTGCTGGAACAGGGACGGTTGCTCGACCAGGCCGTCGCCGCAGTGCCGCAATCGACCCCGCGTCCCGAGCTCTACGTCCTGAGCATCGGCGGCGACGGCAAGCAGAGCGTGTTCCTGCGCGAGGCCGATTACGTCGCCAGAATGCTCGGCGAGCGCTTCGCCGCACGCGGCGTGATCACCCTGGTGAACAACCGCGGCCACGCCGCCGACCGCCCCATGGCCACCCGCGAGAGCATCGCCCGCGTGGTCCGCGCCCTGGCCCAGCGCAGCGGCCCGGAAGACCTGGTGTTCGTCTACCTGACCAGCCACGGCAGCCACGACCACCAACTGGTCCTCGACATGCCGGGGATACGCATCGACAACCTGCCCGCCGACGCCATGGCCGAACTGCTCGCGCCACTCAAGCAGCGCGACAAGATCCTGGTCATCTCCGCCTGCTACAGCGGCGGATTCATCGAACCCTTGAAGGACGAGAGGACTCTTATCATTACGGCAGCTCGAAGCGACCGGGTGTCCTTCGGCTGTTCCGAGGAGGCGGACTTCACCTATTTCGGCCAGGCCTTGTTCGCCGATGCCCTGCATGTGACCGACGACCTGCAACAGGCCTTCCAATTGGCCAGTGCGGAAGTGGCGCGGCGGGAGAAGGAGCAATCCTTCGAAGCATCGGAGCCACAGATCTGGGCACCGCCAGGCGTGCTGGCGCACTGGAAGAGCCTGCGCGCGGCGCAGGCAGGCCAGGCGTTGAGCGCGAACACGCCCGACCAGCGGGAAAAACCTTAGCCTGGCAACTATGCTTGTCAGTGTGTCAGCGGAGATAAACGGATGTATTCAACACCGACGCATATCCTACTTGCCGGCGCCACGGGCCTTACCGGCGAACACCTGCTCGACCGCATGCTCAGCGAGCGCACGGTCAAGCGCGTGCTGGCGCCTGCGCGTCGACAACTCGCCGCCCACCCGCGCCTGGAAAACCCCATCGGCCCGCTGGCCGAACTCATCCCGCAACTGCAGGGACCGATCGACACGGTGTTCTGCTGCCTGGGCACGACGATCAAGGAAGCGGGTTCGGAAGCGGCCTTCCGCGCGGTCGACTACGACCTGCCGCTGGCCCTGGGCAAGCGCGCGCTCGAACTGGGCGCACGGCACTACGTGGTGGTCAGCGCATTGGGCGCCGACAGCAAGTCGTCGCTGTTCTACAACCGCGTCAAGGGTGAGCTGGAGGAAGCGCTGCAGAAGCAGGGCTGGCCGCAGCTGACCATCGCCCGCCCGTCCCTGCTGCTCGGCCAACGCGAGGAAGTGCGCCTGGCAGAACTGCTGGCCGCGCCCTTCGCACGTATCCTGCCGGGCAAGCTGCACGGCATCTACGCCTGCGCCCTGGCCCGCGCGCTCTGGCGCCTGGCGCTGGAAACCGGCAAGGGCGTGCGCTTCGTCGAGTCGGACGAACTGCGCCGGCTCGGCAAATAACCTCCCCTGCGCATGGCGGCGGATAACCGCGAACGGTTATCCGCCCAAGCGACGATTCAGTTCCCGCCCCACACCTGCAAACCGATGCCCAGTTCAGCGGCGATCGAGAACGGCAGCAGCAGCGTATCCAGCAACGCACTGCCCGGCAGGTCGACGCCCGGGTAGGTCGGTGCCTGGGTCCCGAAGTGGTCCTCAGGGCAGCAACCGCCGTTGAGCGAATACCAGTCCAGGCGCGTGCCCGCGTAGATCAGCGGGGCGCCGGGCTTGTTCGCATCGAGGGTCTTCACCGTGGCGCAGCCACCCAGTTGCAGCAACAGCAGGGCGGCGAGGAATTTATTCGTCACTGACAAGATGGTGTTCGCCCCAGCGCGGCAGCATGTCCTGGGGAATGCCCAGTTGGTTGAGGATGCGCGCGACCACGAAGTCGACCAGGTCGTCGATGGTCTGCGGCTGATGGTAGAAGCCCGGTGCAGCCGGCAGGATGACCGCCCCCAGGTTGGACAGCTTGAGCATGTTCTCCAGGTGGATGCTGGAGAACGGCGCCTCGCGCGGCACCAGGATCAGCTGCCGGCGCTCCTTGAGGGCAACGTCGGCGGCGCGCTCGATCAGGTTGTTGCATGCGCCCGTGGCGATCGCCGAGAGCGTGCCGGTGGAGCAAGGCACCACCACCATCGCACTCGGCGCGCCGGAGCCGGAGGCCACCGGGGCCATCCAGTCTTCCTTGCCGTAGACGCGGATCTGCCCCGGCGCTGCGCCCGTGTATTCGCTGAGGAAAGCCTGCATAGCCTGCGGCTTGCTCGGCAGGGTCACGTCGGTTTCCGTGGCCACCACCAGCTGCGCGGCCTTGGAAATCAGGAAGTGTACCTCGCGGTCCTCCTGCACCAGGCAGTCGAGCAGGCGCAAACCGTACTGCGCGCCGGAAGCGCCGGTCATCGCCAGGGTGACGCGTTCGGCTCCCGCCATCTCAGTCCTCCAGGGCCTTGGCCAGCTTGCCGTGCAAGCCGCCGAAACCGCCGTTGCTCATGATCACCACCTGGGTTCCCGGCGTGGCGATGGCCTTCACGCCTTCGATGATCGACTCCAGCGAGTCGCACACCTGGGTCGGCACGGTCGAGCTGGCGACGGTGGCGGCGAGGTCCCAGCCCAGGTTCGGCGGCGCGTACCAGAAGACGTGGTCGGCCTGGGTGACGCTGTCCGGCAGGCCGTCGCGGTGCGCGCCAAGCTTCATGGAATTGGAGCGCGGTTCGATCACCGCGATCACCGGGGCGTCGCCGACGCGCTTGCGCAGGCCGTCGAGCGTGGTGGCAATGGCGGTCGGGTGGTGCGCGAAGTCGTCGTAGAGGGTCACGCCCTTCACTTCGGCGACCTTCTCCATGCGCCGCTTGACGCTCTTGAAGGCAGCCAGCGCGGCGATGCCGAGCTCCGGCACCACGCCGACGTGACGCGCCGCGGCCAAGCAGGCCAGGGCGTTGGCGACGTTGTGCTGGCCGGCCAATTCCCACTCGACCACGCCCTGCGCGGCGCCGTCGAACAGCACCTCGAAGCGCGAGCCGTCCTCGCTGAGCAGGCGCGCCTGCCATTGGCCGCCGGTACCTGTGGTCTGCACCGGAGTCCAGCAACCCATGCCGATCACGCGCTTGAGCGCGGTCTCGCTTTCGGGATGGATGACCAGGCCTTCGCCGGGAATGGTCCGCACCAGGTGGTGGAACTGCCGCTCGATGGCCGCTAGGTCGGGGAAGATGTCCGCGTGGTCGAATTCCAGGTTGTTCAGGATCGCGGTGCGCGGGCGGTAGTGGACGAACTTGGAGCGCTTGTCGAAGAAGGCGCTGTCGTACTCGTCGGCCTCGACCACGAAGAACGGCGTACCGCCCAGGCGCGCGGAAACACCGAAGTTCTGCGGCACGCCGCCGATCAGGAAGCCCGGGCTCATGCCGGCATGCTCCAGCACCCAGGCCAGCATGCTGCTGGTGGTGGTCTTGCCGTGGGTGCCGGCAGCGGCCAGAACCCAGCGGCCCTGCAGCACGTGGTCGGCCAGCCACTGCGGACCGGAGACGTAGGGCAGGCCCTTGTTCAGCACGTACTCGACCGCGGGGTTGCCGCGCGACAGGGCGTTGCCGATCACCACCAGGTCCGGTGCCGGCTCCATATGCGCGGGCTCGTAGCCCTGCATGAGTTCGATGCCCTGGGCTTGCAGCTGGGTGCTCATGGGCGGGTAGACATTGGCGTCGGAGCCGGTGACGCGGTGGCCCAGCTCCTTGGCCAGCACGGCCAGCGAACCCATGAAGGTGCCGCAGATGCCGAGGATGTGGATATGCATGCAGACTCCTGCAATCAAGCCTGGTGAGGCGCTTCGAATGGCCGGCAGATTAGCACAGCGCCACCCTCTCGCGGCGCGGCCGGGAGCATCAGACGACGCCGTTTGGCGGGGGTTCCGTGGGGGCGATGTTCGCGAGCAAGCTCGCTCCTACGAGGAGCAGCGTGGTGCCACAACATGTAGGAGCGAGCTTGCTCGCGAACCGCCGATTAAGGCGCCGACCGGCTCAGGCCGTGACGGTGCAACTTGCGGTAGAGGGTATTGCGGCTGATGCCCAGCTGCTGCGCGGTGCGGCTCATGTGCCAGCGCTGCGCTTCCAGCACTGCGATCAGGGCCGCGCGCTCGGCATCCTGCAGGCTGTCGGCGACCGGTTCCGTACGTGCCACCACCTGCGCCGGCGGACCCCGCCGGATATCCACAGGCAGATCGGCCAGGCGCACCCGCCCGCCTTCACTGAGCGCGACCAAAGTACGCAGCACATTGCGCAGCTGGCGTACGTTGCCCGGCCAGGGATAGTCGAGCAGTGCCTGGCGCACGTCTTCGTCGAGCAGGACGTGCCGGCCCTTGGATTCCTCGGTCAGCAGCTGCGCCAGCAACTGCGCCTTGTCCTCGCGCTCACGCAGCGCCGGCAATTGCAGCACCAGGCCGTTGAGGCGGTAGTAGAGGTCTTCGCGGAAGCTGCCGGCGGCCACCAGCGCCTCCAGGTCGCGGTGCGTGGCGCTGATCAGGCGCAGGTCGACCGGCTGCCCCACGGCATCGCCCAGCGGCACCACCTGGCGTTCTTCGAGCACGCGCAGCAGGCGGGTCTGCAGGGTCAGCGGCATGTCGCCGATCTCGTCGAGGAACAGCGTGCCGCCGTCGGCTTGCAGCAGCTTGCCGCGCATGCCTTCCTTGCGTGCACCGGTGAAGCTGCCGCCGCGATAACCGAACAGCTCGCTCTCGATCAGGCTCTCCGGAATGGCCGCGCAGTTCAGCGCGACGAAGGCCTTGCCGGCACGCTCGCCGGACAGGTGCACGGCCTTGGCGAAAGCCTCCTTGCCCGACCCGGTTTCGCCGTGCAGCAAAAGCGGCACGTCATGCGCGTAGACCTTCAGCGCGCGGCGGAAATCGGCAGCCAGGCGCTCGTCGCCGAGGCACAGCCCCGGCGCTGCCGGCACCTTCGACTCTCGCGGCAAGGCCACGCGAAGCGGACGCGGTTCGCCGCGCAACAAGGCATGGAACAGCCGCCCGGCGTGGCTGCGCAGCGGCCAGCTGGCGGACGGTTGCGCGCTGGCGCGGCCGAGCAGGTCGTCCAGGTGCAGGTCGAAGCAGTCTTCCACCGAACGCCCGAGCAGCGCGTCGCGCGGGTGATCGAGCAGGTTGAGCGCACTCTGGTTCACGGCGAGGATGCGCCCGCCGCCGTCGAAGGCCAGCAGCCCTTCGCTGAACAGGCCGACGTAATCCGCCTGCAGGTGGAAACGCAGCAGCCATTGCCCTTCGAAGCGGCGCCGGAAGTAGCAGCTCTCGATCATCTTCGCCGAGAGGTTGGCCAGGGCCATGGTGTGGAACTGGCTCTGCCGCGACAGATCGGGGCGCGCCGAGGACACGTCGAGCACTGCCAGCAGCTCGCCTTGCGGGTCGAACACCGGGCTTGCCGAGCAGGTCAGCCCGGTGTGCAGGCTGCGGAAGTGCTCGTCGCGGAAGATGGTCAGCGCCTGGCGCTCGACCAGGCAGGTGCCGATGCCATTGGTGCCCTCGCTGGCCTCGCTCCAGTCGGCGCCGAGCCACAGCCCGGCGTGCTCGAAGGCATCGCGGTCGGCGTCGGCGCAGACGCGGTTGAGGATCACCCCGCGCGAATCGGTGAGCAGCACCGCGTGGCCGGAGCCGGCGAGCTGCTGGTGCAGGCTGGCCATCTCGCCGTTGGCGATCTCCAGCACCTGCTGCAGGCCCTCGCGCCGTTCGAGCATGCGCGTATGTTCGAGCACCGTCGGCGGCAGCATCCGCGACGGATCGAGGTGGTATTGCTCCAGGCAACGCAACCAGGAACGGGCGATCGACGGATCGGCTCCGGGTCCGCTCTGCTGCAGCTTGCCGCTGGCCACTGTCATGACCTGGCGGGCGTGGCGACTCATGGCGTTCGCACTCATTGTTCTGGTTCTCCACGGAAGGGACGGCAGGCAGTCCCGGGGCGACCGTTTCCGCAGCATCGTCCAGCGCGCGGAGCAATGCAATGGCCGTGTGACCCGCAGGTCATGGGCTGTACCGAAAACGGGACAAACTGTCACCCGCGACTGTCCCGGAGCTGCCACAGCGCCTACCAGGCAGGTTCCACAATCCGACCGTTGGCCCAGCAATGACGGGCCTTCCACTGGCATGGCCCGGCCCTTGCTCTAGTCTTGTTAGACCGCAAACGCGTCCTCCCCAACAAAGACAAGAGTCAGGAGATCAACCATGCGTTACGCCCAACCTGGAACTGCCGGTGCCGTCGTGTCCTTCAAGTCGCGCTACGGCAACTACATCAACGGCGAGTTCGTGCCGCCGGTGAACGGCCAGTACTTCATCAACACCTCGCCGGTGAATGGCCAGGCGATCGCCGAATTCCCCCGCTCCGACGCCGCCGACATCGACAAGGCGCTGGACGCCGCCCACGCTGCCGCCGACGCCTGGGGCCGCACTTCGGTGCAAGAGCGCTCGAACATCCTGCTGAAGATCGCCGACCGCATCGAACAGAACCTCGAAGTACTCGCCGTCACCGAGACCTGGGACAACGGCAAGCCGGTGCGCGAGACCCTCAACGCCGACATCCCGCTGGCCGCCGACCACTTCCGCTACTTCGCCGGCTGCATCCGCGCCCAGGAAGGTTCGGCCGCCGAGATCAACGACAGCACCGTCGCCTACCACATCCACGAGCCGCTGGGCGTGGTCGGGCAGATCATCCCGTGGAACTTCCCGCTGCTGATGGCCGCCTGGAAACTCGCCCCGGCGCTGGCCGCAGGCAACTGCATCGTGCTCAAGCCGGCCGAGCAGACCCCGCTGGGCATCTGCGTGCTGATGGAACTGATCGGCGACCTGCTGCCCAAGGGCGTGCTCAACGTCGTCCAGGGCTTCGGCCGCGAGGCCGGTGAAGCGCTGGCCACCAGCAAGCGCATCGCCAAGATCGCCTTCACCGGCTCGACCCCGGTGGGCTCGCACATCCTCAAGTGCGCCGCAGAGAACATCATCCCCTCCACGGTAGAGCTGGGCGGCAAGAGCCCGAACATCTACTTCGAAGACATCATGCAAGCCGAGCCGACCTTCATCGAGAAGGCCGCCGAAGGCCTGGTGCTGGCCTTCTTCAACCAGGGTGAAGTCTGCACCTGCCCGTCCCGCGCGCTGGTGCAGGAATCCATCTACCCGCAGTTCATGGAAGTGGTGATGAAGAAGGTCAAGGCGATCAAGCGCGGCGACCCGCTGGACACCGACACCATGGTCGGCGCCCAGGCCTCGCAGCAGCAGTTCGACAAGATCCTCTCGTACCTCGACATCGCCCAGCAGGAAGGCGCCGAAGTGCTGGCCGGTGGCCAGGTCGAGAAGCTCGAAGGCAGCCTCGCCACCGGCTATTACATCCAGCCGACCCTGCTCAAGGGCAGCAACAAGATGCGCGTGTTCCAGGAAGAAATCTTCGGCCCGGTGGTGGGCGTCACCACCTTCAAGGATGAAGCCGAGGCCCTGGCCATCGCCAACGACACCGAGTACGGCCTGGGCGCCGGCGTCTGGACCCGCGACATCAACCGCGCCTACCGCATGGGCCGTGGCATCAAGGCCGGCCGCGTGTGGACCAACTGCTACCACCTGTACCCGGCGCACGCCGCGTTCGGCGGCTACAAGAAATCCGGCGTGGGCCGCGAGACCCACAAGATGATGCTCGACCACTACCAGCAGACCAAGAACCTGCTGGTCAGCTACGACATCAACCCGCTGGGCTTCTTCTGATCCCCCCGCCCGCTGCGGCGGGCGTCTTCCCGACTCTCTTCTTTGCGCGGCCTGCGGGCCGCGCTTTTTTTGCCTTGCGGAAAGCGGCACCGCGTAGGAGCGGATCTTATCCGCGAAAACCCTGGCACCCGCGCATCCTGTAGGAGCGGGCCATGCCCGCGATCGCGGACAAGGTCCGCTCCTACAGTGCTTTCTGCAGCGGGGATGGCTCAGGTCTAGTTGGGGCGTCAGCCCTCATGGCTACGCCACTGCCGCGGGCTCACCCCGAACCAGCGGCGGAAGGCGCGGGAGAAGGCGCTGGTCTCGGAATAGCCAAGCAGCGGCGCCAGCTCGGAAATCGGCCGCTGGCGCTGGCGCAGGTAGTGCAGCGCCAGGTCGCGGCGGGTGTTTTCCACCAGTTGGCTGAAGCTCAGGCCCGCCTCGCGCAAGCGCCGCTGCAGGCCGGCCGCGGTCAGTTCCAGGCGTTCTGCAATCAGCTCCAGCACCGGCTCACCCTCGCCCAGTGCCAGGCGAATCTGGGTGCCCGCATCTTCCAGCAGGTCCGGGCGATTGCCCTGTTCACCGAGGCGGCGGATCACGTCCTGGACCAGGAACAGCAGGTTGGCGTCGCGCTCGGGCATCAGCCGGCCGCGGATGTCGGCCTTGGGCACCAGCAGCGAATTGCAGCCGCGCTGGAAATGCACCGGCGCGCCGAACACCTTGCCATGTTCCTGCCAGCCATCCGGCCGCGCGTGCTCGAAGCCCACTGCGCGCGGCGTCCAATCTGCGCCGAGGGCGTGGCGCAACAGGTTCAGCGCCATGCCCATGGTCAGCTCGGCGTCCTGTCGACGGTCGAGGATGGCGCCGTGCTGCACCTGGTAGTCGAAGCGGTAGCACTCGCCGCAATCGACCAGGCGGATCAGCGTGCTGTGCTGGTGATAGGGGAAGGCCGCGGCGAAGTTGCGCAGGGCGTCTTCGAGGGTTTCCGAACACAGCCCGACATAGCCCAGCAGGCCGAGCGCACGCGGCTGGAATTGCTGGCCGTAGCGCAGGCCGAAGTTGTCGCAACCCGATTGCCGCGCCGCCTCTTCCAGCACCTGGCAATAGTTGGTCAACGCCAGGCTGAGCGTCGGGTGGCGCAGTTGCTCGGGATCGATGCCGGCGCGGCCGAAGACCCGGTCGAGGTCACCGCCCTGGGCGCGGATGAAACCATCCAGTCCGCTGGCGGCGGCGGACAGCACACCGATGTTGCTGGCCGTTGGCGCAAGGCCTGCGGCGGAGAACAGAGACGGGGTCATGGGCGCACGCTCGTTTTATTGATCACTTATCCAAGAAAACGGATTTGCAATTCCCATGCCTCGTTTGACGACACCTCCGAAGCGCGTCAAACGGGGCTCTGCGCAAACCATCGCGCCACCTTGGAGGGCGCGCCGCGCCTCATTCTGGGGCGATGGGTAACACCCTGTTGCAACTTGACCGCAGGGCTCGCACGCGGTGCCCCAGGGTCAAGTCCTCGCCCGCCTTGCTCGCTACCATCGAGGCCTGGCAACCCGACCACGCCCCAAGGGGCAGAGGAGTCCTCGATGAGCGCATCACAACTAAAACCGACGCTTGGAACCTTGCACCTCTGGGGCCTGGCCGTAGGCCTGGTGATTTCCGGCGAATATTTCGGCTGGAGCTACGGCTGGGGCACCGCCGGCACCCTCGGCTTCCTGGTCACCACCCTGATGGTGGCCCTGATGTACACCTGCTTCATCTTCAGCTACACCGAGCTGACCACTGCGATCCCCCACGCTGGCGGCCCCTTCGCCTACAGCCTGCGGGCGTTCGGCAAGACCGGCGCGAGCATTGCCGGGATCGCCACCCTGATCGAATTCGTCTTCGCCCCGCCGGCCATCGCCATGGCCATCGGCGCCTACCTCAACGTGCAGTTCCCGGCGCTCGATCCGAAGTGGGCGGCGGCCGGCGCGTACGTGATCTTCATGTCCCTGAACATCATCGGCGTGAGCATCGCCGCGACCTTCGAGCTGGTGGTCACGGTGCTCGCGGTGATCGAGCTGCTGGTGTTCATGGGCGTGGTCGCCCCGGGCTTCAGCTTCAGCAACTTCGTCCTGAATGGCTGGGCCGGTTCCAGCGAATTCAGCGTCTCGGCCATCGGCGGCATCTTCGCGGCGATCCCCTTCGCCATCTGGTTCTTCCTCGCCATCGAGGGTGCAGCCATGGCCGCCGAGGAAGCCAAGGACCCGAAACGCACCATCCCGCGCGCCTACATCGGCGGCATCTTGACCCTGGTGGTGCTGGCCATCGGCGTGATGATCTTCGCCGGCGGCGTGGGCGACTGGCGCACCCTGTCGAACATCAACGACCCGCTGCCGCAGGCGATGAAAGCGGTGGTCGGCAACAACTCGACCTGGATGCACATGCTGGTATGGATCGGCCTGTTCGGCCTGGTCGCCAGCTTCCACGGCATCATCCTCGGCTACTCGCGGCAGTTCTTCGCCCTCGCCCGTGCCGGCTTCCTGCCGCCGGCGCTGGCCAAGCTGTCGCGCTTCCAGACCCCGCACCGGGCGATCCTCGCCGGTGGCGTGATCGGCATCGCGGCGATCTTCAGCGACAACCTGATCAGCCTGCAGGGCATGACCCTGACTGCGGCGATGATCACCATGAGCGTGTTCGGCGCCATCGTCATGTACATCATGAGCATGCTCAGCCTGTTCAAGCTGCGCCGCAGCGAGCCGAACCTGGAGCGCACCTTCCGCGCCCCCGGCTACCCGGTGGTGCCGGGTATCGCGCTTGGCCTGGCGCTGCTGTGCCTGGTGGCGATGCTCTGGTACAACGAAGTCATCGCCGTGGTGTTCCTGGTCCTGATGCTCGCCGGCATCATCTGCTGCAACCTGGTGATCGCCGCGCGCCGTGGCGTGCCGGCCAGCTTCGCCAGCGAAGGCTGATCCACCGGCGCCGGGCCGCAGGGCCTGGCGCCTTCGTCGCCCCAAGGAGATCCCATGCCCGGATACGCCCACAGCGTCGGCGGCCAGACCTGGCGCTTCGACAGTCTCAAGGACCTCATGGCCAAGGCCAGCCCGGAGCGCTCCGGCGACTGCCTGGCCGGCGTCGCGGCGAGCAGCGATGCCGAGCGCGTCGCCGCGCAGATGGCGCTGGCCGAGGTGCCTCTCAAGCGCTTCCTCGACGAGGCGCTGATCCCCTACGAGGACGACGAGGTCACCCGCCTCATCATCGACAGTCACGACCGCGCCGCCTTCGCGCCGGTCAGCCACCTGACAGTCGGCGACTTCCGCAACTGGCTGCTCGGCGACGCCGCCAACGAGGACAGCCTGCGCGCCCTGGCGCCGGGGCTGACGCCGGAGATGGCGGCGGCGGTATCGAAGATCATGCGCGTGCAGGACCTGGTCCTCGCGGCACAGAAGATCCGCGTAGTCACCCGTTTCCGCAACACCCAGGGCCTGAGCGGGCGACTGTCGACCCGCCTGCAGCCCAACCACCCGACCGACGATCCGGCCGGCATCGCCGCCAGCGTCCTCGACGGCCTGCTCTACGGCAACGGCGACGCCATGCTCGGCATCAACCCGGCCACCGACAGCCTGCAATCGATCTGCACCCTGCTGGAGATGCTCGACGCGATCATCCAGCGCTACGAGATTCCCACCCAGTCGTGCGTGCTCACCCACGTCACCAGTTCGATCGAAGCGATCAATCGTGGCGCGCCGCTGGACCTGGTCTTCCAGTCCATCGCCGGTACCGAGGCGGCCAACGCCAGCTTCGGCGTCAGCCTGGCAGTCCTCAAGGAAGGCTACGAGGCCGGCCTGTCGCTCAAGCGCGGCACGCTCGGCGACAACCTCATGTACTTCGAGACCGGTCAGGGCAGCGCGCTCTCGGCCAACGCCCACCACGGCGTCGACCAGCAGACCTGCGAGACCCGCGCCTACGCGGTGGCCCGGCACTTCAAGCCGTTCCTGGTGAACACCGTGGTCGGCTTCATCGGCCCGGAGTACCTGTACAACGGCAAGCAGATCATCCGCGCCGGCCTGGAAGACCACTTCTGCGGCAAGCTGCTCGGCGTGCCCATGGGTTGCGACATCTGCTACACCAACCATGCCGAGGCCGACCAGGACGACATGGACATGCTGCTGACCCTGCTCGGCGTGGCCGGGATCAACTTCATCATGGGCATCCCCGGCTCCGACGACGTGATGCTCAACTACCAGACCACCTCCTTCCACGACGCGCTCTACGCGCGGCAGAGCCTCGGCCTGCGCGCCGCGCCTGAGTTCGAGGCGTGGCTGGAACGCATGCAGATTCTCCAGCAACAGGAAGGCCGCGTACGCCTGGCCGAGCAACTGCCGCCGGCGTTCCGCCCGGCCCTGGCGCAACTGAGCTGAGGAAGCGCGATGCACGACGACAAGCCCACCGCCACGCCCAACCCCTGGCAGGAACTGCGCCGCCTGACCCCGGCGCGCATCGCCCTCGGCCGCGCCGGCACCAGCCTGCCGACCCAGGCGCAACTGGACTTCCAGTTCGCCCACGCGCAGGCCCGCGACGCCGTGCACCTGCCCTTCGACCATGCCGGCATCAGCGCCGCCCTGGCCGAACGCGGCCGCGACACGCTGCTGCTGCACAGCGCCGCCGCCGACCGCCATGTCTACCTGCAACGCCCCGATCTCGGCCGGCGCCTGCACGCTGATTCTGCTCAACGCCTGCGCCAGCACGCCGAGGCCAACCCGCAGGGCTACGACCTTGCCGTGGTGATCGCCGACGGGCTTTCCGCACTGGCCGTGCAGCGTCACGCCCTGCCCTTCCTCGAACGTCTCGAGGAGCAGGCGCGCGGCGAAGGCTGGAGCCTGTCGCCAGTAGCCCTGGTGCAACAGGGCCGCGTCGCGGTGGCCGACGAGGTAGGCGAGCTGCTGCGGGCGAAGATGGTGGTCATCCTGATTGGCGAGCGCCCCGGACTCAGCTCGCCGGACAGCCTCGGCCTGTACTTCACCTGGTCGCCGAAGGTCGGCCTCAACGACGCCTACCGCAACTGCATCTCCAACGTGCGCCTGGAAGGCCTGAGCTACGGCATGGCCGCGCACCGCCTGCTCTACCTGATGCGCGAGGCCTGCCGGCGCCAGCTCTCCGGGGTCAACCTGAAGGACGAGGCGGAACTGCCGAGCCTGGGTGGCGAGGGGCCGGGCGCCAACTTCCTGCTTGCCGGCAACTGACGCAGAAAATTTCCCTGTAGGAGCGAGCTTGCTCGCGAACCGGCTTCGCAGCGGGGCATTCGCGAGCAAGCTCGCGCCTACGAGACAGCTGCCACACCGCCTTCGATCAAACGCTTGCTTGGATTGCGCTTTCCACGATTTCTGGTGCAGCATCCAGCCCCATGCCATTTCGCTGGCATAGCAACTGCATCGTGATAGCAGCCCATTCACCGACCGCAGAGAATCGATATGCGCATCGTGCAAGCCACCCTCGATCACCTCGACATGCTGACTCCGCTGTTCGTCAAATACCGCGAGTTCTACGGCATGCTCCCCTACCCCGAGTCGTCGCGGAAATTCCTCGAGAAGCGCCTGAGCCGCAAGGAGTCGGTGATCTATCTGGCCCTGCCCGACGACGCTGACGACCGCATCCTGGGCTTCTGCCAGCTGTACCCGAGCTTCTCCTCGCTGTCGCTCAAGCGCGTGTGGATCCTCAACGACATCTACGTCGCCGAGGACGCGCGCCGCCAGCTGGTCGCCGACCACCTGCTGCAGCACGCCCGGCAGATGGCGCGCGACACCAACGCCGTGCGCATGCGCGTGTCGACCAGCATCGACAACGAAGTGGCGCAGAAGGTCTACGAGTCGATCGGTTTCCGCGAGGACACCGAGTTCAAGAACTACATCCTGCCGATCAGCGACGACCTCGTCTGAGCATTTATCCCGCCCCGCTGGTCGCAGCGGGGCCGCAGCGCTAGAGTGATGGCACCGTAGGTGCAGCATCCGTAGTCCGACGGATAAGGGGTTACATGCATTCTCCCCAACGATCTCTGCGTCGCCTGGCATTCGCCCTGCTGCTCGCCCTGGGCAGCGCCCACGCCGAAACCCTCCGTGTGGCGACCCTCGAATGGGAACCCTACGTAGGGCCGGACCTACCGGGCAAAGGACTGGCCACCCGCATCCTCGACGAAGCCCTCGCCCTCAACGGCGACAAGGCCGAAGTGGTCTTCCTGCCCTGGCAACGCGCCCTCAACGAGTCCCGCGAAGGCCACTACGACGCACTGATGCCTGCCTACCTGTCGGTCGATCGCAGCCGCGACTTCTATACCTCGATGCCGCTGCTGGACTCCCAGCTCGGCTTCTTCCACCGCCGCGACCGCGCCATCGACTACAACCCCGCGGACCT
This sequence comes from Pseudomonas knackmussii B13, assembly GCF_000689415.1. NCBI lineage: Bacteria > Pseudomonadati > Pseudomonadota > Gammaproteobacteria > Pseudomonadales > Pseudomonadaceae > Pseudomonas > Pseudomonas knackmussii. The sequence continues at coordinate 5,149,902 of NZ_HG322950.1, forward strand.
GAACAGCCTGCGCCCGTATCGCATTGGCGTGGTGCGCGGCTATGTCAACCAGGCGGACTTCGACGCCGCCGACTACCTGAACAAGGACGTGGTCAACAGCGACTGGCAGAACCTCGAGAAGCTCCTGCGCGGGCGCCTCGACCTGGCCGTGGTGGATCGCTATACCGGCTACCAGTTGCTGGCCCGCAACGCCCCGGCGCTGCGCGAGCAGCTGGAGTTCATCCAGCCGCCGCTGGAGGTCAAGCCGCTCTATGTGCTGATTCCCAAGGCCCGCAGCGGCGGCGAAGCGCTGGCCGCCAACCTCGACCGCAGCTTGCGTACCCTGCGTCAGAGCGGGCGACTGCAGCAGCTGATCGCCGACGCCCACCTCGAAACGGCACAGGCCATGCGCGCGGTGGCCGAGCACCCGCTAGCCGAACAGATAGAGCACGGCCCCGGCCAGGGTCACGCCGAACAGCGCAGCGAATATCGCCCGACGCCGCCAACCCTGAACTGGGTCGGCATGCAGTAGCGGGCGCTCCAGCGCCTGCATGAACTCCGACATGGCCTCGAAGCGCTGCCCCGGCTCAGGCGCCAGCGCCCGCGCCAGGCAGCCGTCCCAACCTTCGGGGATGCACGCCCCAAGCTCCGTCAACGGCACGTAGCGCGCGCTCTCCTCGGCATCCGGTAGCGCCAACGCCGGCCAACGTCCGCTGGCCAGCCAATAGGCGTAGGCCGCGACCATGAACTGATCGGCCCGACTGTCCAGCGCCCCGCCGTAACGCAGCTCCGGCGCCAGCGGCAGGACATTTCCCGACAGAGCCTGGCGCGGAACTCCGGGAACCACCGCCGCAACCTCAGGCACCAGCACCAGCATGCCCTTTTCGTTCACCAGCACCTGCCGCGGCGAAACCCAAAGCCCGAGCACACCGCGCCGCTGCAATGCCCGCAGCGCCTCGACGAGTTGCCGCAGCAACCCCAGCAGCTCGCTCGCCGAGGGTTGCCGACGGGCCCCGCGCCAGTCCGCCAGGCTTCGCCATGTTCCAGGCGGAAGGCCGAGCAACTGGAAGGCATGCCGGCGCGCCTCACGCGGCGAAAGCACATCCGGCAGGCTCGCGACCTTGCAGCAGCGCAGGGCCCATTCGCGGAGCCAGTAGGCCTGGTCCGCCGCGTGTTCCGCCGCCAGCAGCCAGGCTTCGCGACCATCGTCATGGCGCACGCGATACAAGCGCGCCTCTGGCCCGTATCCGCAACGTTCGAGCACCCGCCAGCCGTCCAGTTCGTCGCCAGGATGCAAGGCAGGCGGTGCTGGCCAGGTGTTCGGCTGGGGTATGCCGGGCTGACCGAGCGCGCGAGCCGGCAACAAAAGCGCTGCCGCACCAGGGGCCTGCAGCAAAGGCGCGAGCAGTTCGCCGGGATCAACTTCGGGACTCAATGCACCAAGCGCCTGCAGCGGCCGTCGGTCCATCACCTCGAGCAAGGGTTGCGGTGCCAGCAGCAACGCCTCGTCCGGGCGACTCGCCAGGTTGTGCTGGGTCAGCGCCAGCTCCGCCTGACTTCCGAGGAAGCCGTCCTCGCGCCCGGCCAGGGATTGCAGCTCGCCCTGCCGAACGCGCAGCAGACCGACGTTGCCACAACGCAGGAAATGCACGTCCTCGCCCTGGATCAGCAGGATGCCCACCGCCAGCTCAGGCAGCGCCTGCCCGCCACGGGCCAGGCGGAAGCGCTGCATGTTCAGCGAGGCGAGCACCTGGCGCACCGCCTGGGTCTCCGACCACCCCTCGGGCGTTCCGGCGAAATCGGCGAACAGGCCATCCAGCAGCGCCTCCAGGGTTTGCACCATATCGGTGCGCCCGCGCCCCCAGAGCAGCGCGAGCATGAACAGCGGTGGCCGCCCCTGCCGTCCGTCCAGCCAGTGCGTGCGCAACCGCGCCGCCTGCTCGGGCAGATCGGTGCCGACGCACAGCGCAAGGCCGGGCGCCAGGCGGGCGATGGAGCTGTGGCGCATGGAGCGTCCCCCGACGATGGCTATCGAAGGGGGAAACTGCAGGCTTCATGCCGACAGCTTTTTCACCCGGAGGCTGTAATATCCTGCAATCTGAGTTTCCGCGGCCGCGCGACAATGCGCGCCCCGTGGCATCCCTGCGCCGCCTATAATGCCCCGCTTGGCCAGTTCACCCCGTCGTTCTCAAGGCACTTCATGGACTTCAACCCGATCGACCTCGTCCTGCACCTAGACACCTACCTCACGCTGCTGGTCAGCAACTACGGTGCCTGGATCTACGCCATCCTGTTCCTGGTGATCTTCTGCGAAACCGGCCTGGTGGTGACTCCCTTCCTGCCGGGCGATTCGCTGCTGTTCATCGCCGGCGCCATCTGCGCCAGCGGCGGCATGGACCCCTGGCTGCTCGGCGGCCTGCTGCTGCTCGCGGCGGTCAGCGGCGACAGCACCAACTACGTGATCGGCCGGACCCTCGGCAAACGCCTGTTCAGCAACCCCAACTCCAAACTGTTCCGCCGCGACTACCTGGACCAGACCCACGCCTTCTACGAACGCCACGGCGGCAAGACCGTGACCCTGGCGCGCTTCCTGCCCATCGTGCGGACCTTCGCGCCCTTCGTCGCCGGCATGGCCTACATGCCCTACCTGCGCTTCCTCGCCTTCAGCGTCGTCGGCAGCATCGCCTGGGTCGGCGGCCTGGTGACCCTCGGCTTCTTCTTCGGCAACGTGCCCTTCATCAAGCAGAACCTCTCGTTGATGATCATCGGCATCATCGCCTTCTCGCTGGTCCCCATGGCGATCGGCGTGATCCGCCACAAGCTGTCGCGCAACGCCAAGGCCCAGACCTCGGAGCGCTGAGCCCATGTGGTCGTTCGGCGCCTGGCGCAGGCGCCGCTTTCTCGCCCGACATCCGCTGGACCCGGCGCTGTGGGCCGAGGTCCGCCGGCAACTGCCGATCCTCGACGGCCTGAGCGTCGACGAACTGCGCCTTCTCGCCGAGCGGGCGCTGCTGTTCCTGCGCGACAAGCGCCTCAACGCCCTGCCTGGCGTCGAGCTCGACGACTTCCGCCGCCTGCTGCTCGCCACCCAAGCGCAGCTGCCGTTGCTGCACTTGCCAGAGCTGAACTGGTACCAGGGCTTCCACGAGCTGCTGCTGTACCCGGACGACTTCCTCAGCCCGCAGAAACACCGCGACCCGGCCGGCGTGGTCCACGAATTCGACGACGAACGCAGCGGCGAAACCTCCTACCAGGGCCCGGTGATCCTCGCCTGGCCCGGCGTGGAAAGCGGCGGCGGCTGGGACGCCTACAACCTGGTGATCCACGAGCTGGCGCACAAGCTGGACATGCTCGACGGCGACGCCAACGGCCTGCCGCCGCTGCACCGCGACATGCGTATCGCCGACTGGGCCAGCGCCATGCAGGCGGCCTACGACGACCTCAACCGCCAGCTCGACCACAACCCGCACGCCCACACGGCCATCGATCCGTACGCGGCGGAAAACCCGGCGGAATTCTTCGCCGTGACCAGCGAATACTTCTTCACCGGCCCCGACCTGCTTGAGGCGGCCTATCCGAAGGTCTACCAGCAGCTCGCCCTGTTCTACCGGCAAGATCCGCTGGCGCGCCTGCGCAGCCTGCAGCGCGAACACCCCGAATATCAGGAACATCCCCCGCACTGAGCGCCGGCTGTGGCTTGCGCGGGGCAATCTGCCTATAATCCGCCGCACTTTTTTCGGTCCGACAGACACCTGGAGTCGTCCATGAGCTACAGCAGCATCCCGGCTGGCAAAGACCTGCCGAACGACATTTACGTCGCCATCGAGATCCCGGCCAACCACGCGCCGATCAAGTACGAGATCGACAAGGACACCGACTGCCTGTTCGTCGACCGTTTCATGGCCACCCCGATGTTCTACCCGGCCAACTACGGCTTCATCCCGAACACCCTGGCCGACGACGGTGACCCCCTCGACGTGCTGGTCGTGACCCCCTACCCGGTCGCGCCGGGCTCGGTCATCCGCTGCCGTCCGGTTGGCGTGCTGAACATGAGCGACGAAGCCGGCGGCGACGCCAAGCTGGTCGCCGTACCGCACGACAAGCTGACCGTCCTCTACAAGGACGTGCAGGAATACACCGACCTGCCGGCCCTGCTGCTGGAGCAGATCAAGCACTTCTTCGAGAACTACAAGGATCTCGAGAAAGGCAAGTGGGTGAAGGTCGAGGGCTGGGGCAACGCCGAACAAGCTCGCGATTACATCACCAAGGCCGTCGCCGCCTTCCAGGCCAAGTGACGGACGCGGGCCTCGCCCGCTGCCTTGCGAAGAAGCCCCGCCAAGCGCGGGGCTTTTTCATTTCCGCTACAGGCATTCGCGCAGGCTGCGCTCGGCGAACGCGCTGTCCACACCGGGTCGCTGATAGAGCGACACCAGACTGCCGCGCTCATTGGCACCGACCTCCAGCAACGCACCGGGCTGGCCGGCGCTATCAGGCAGAACCAGGCGATAGCCGTAACGGACTTCCACCTGCTCCGTCCCGGAGCGATAGGCGCGCCACTTCGGCAACAGGCAATCGCGATACACCGGCGGCGACTTCAGCGTCTGCACGCTCGACACCGATACCTCCTCCTTCAGCGCTCCCGGCGACTGGCAGCCCGCCAGCCCCAGCAGCAGCCCCCCCAACCAAGCCCTGCGCATCGACCACCTCCCGCCAACCGACAGCGCAGAGCGTAGCAGCCACATTCGCCACCGCTTGGCGCAAATGCCATTAGGCAAGCCCGGACGAATTTGCTAAAGTGCGCGCCCACGACGCCGGCGCCAGCGCCCCGTCCACAGAATTATCAAGGCGGTCGCTGCTTACCAGAAGTGAGAACGGACCACCCCCTGAAAGCCGGCCACAAGCCGGCTTTTTTAATGCCCGCGCGCCAGCTCCGGACGCGCGCTCCGCCCCGCCAACCGCCCCTCGCCAATTCCCGCCGCGCCCCAGGTCAGCACCGCCGCCACCAGGCACAGGTGGAACAGGTCCAGCCGCGCCATGCCCAGCCATTCGCCGTGCGTGCCGATCAGCAGGCCGGCCGAGGCGAATAGCACTACGCCTGCGACTGCGAACGGCCATCGAGCGGAGCGGCCTTTCCAGGCGATCGCCAGCAGGGCGGCCAGGTTGCCAACCAGCACCAGTTGGTCTGGCAGCAAGGACATAGCCAGCCCTGCCAGCAGCAAGCCGAACACTCGCCAGCGGCCGATTCCGCCGGCAAAGGCGATCAGCAGCAACGCAACCCGGCCAGCGGCTGTGGATAACCAATGGTGCGGTTCGCCGACGGCTGCCACACCGGCATAGGCCAGCGCCCCAAGAAGGGCGGCCACGCCCAGAAAAACGAAGCCGAGCACCGCCCAGCCCTGGCATCGGCGGGTGCAGCCCCAGGCTACCCATGCGCACGCGCCGAACAGCACCAGCTCGCAGAAGACGGCCAGCACGTCAGAGCCGCCCGGTGACAGGCAGCAGCGCGCCAGTGATGGCTGCGGCGTCGTCGGAGAGGAGGAACAGGATCACCGCCGCCAGCGCAGCCGGCGTGACCCAGCGGGAGACGTCGGCGCCCGGCATGTCGGCGCGGTTCTGCGGAGTGTCGATGATGCCGGGCAGCACGGCGTTGACCGTCACGTCGCTGTCCTTCAACTCTTCCGCCAGGCTCTCGGTCAGACGCGCGACACCGGCCTTCGATGCGGCATAGGCGCCCATTCCGGCTCCCGCCTTTACCGAGCCCGCTGCGCCGATATTGACGATGCGCCCGGCTCGGGAGCGCAGCAGCAGCGGCAGGGCTGCCTTGCTCGCGGTGGCGGCGGTTCGCAGATTGGTCCGGTACAGGTCGTCCCAGGCGTCCAGCTGGCCGCCATCCAGGGTCTGCCAGCGGAAGCCGCCGGCGGCGTTGACCAGGCCGTCCAGTTGGCCGAAGTGATCTTCGATGTGCGCCAGGGCCTGCGCCACCGAGTCCTCGCTGGTCAGGTCGACGCCACCCAGCAGCAGGGCCTCGTGCAGTTCGACCGGCAGGTTCACGCCCTCGACCGACGCACGCCCTAGCAGCGCCAGCCGTGCGCCTCGGCGCGCCGCTTCAACGGCCAGCGCCAGCCCCAGATTGCCGAAGGCGCCGGTGATGGCGATCACCCGCCCTTGCAGTGGTTTGTCCATTTCGCGTCCTCGCGATCCGATGCATGGCAGGCTTACAGCCTATCCAGCGGCGCGCGGCAAAGCCCGATCCTCGGGCGACAGAATGCCGGTCCGATGAAGCCAGCCGTGGGTAGCGAGGTCTGGATTGTTTCGATCCCGGCAACACAGATTCGCACTTGATTAGCTGGCTAATGGTCCGCTCGCGTCGGTATCTTTGGCGCCGCAGGTTTCTCCATTTACCTGCTCTCCAATGGCGCCATTGCCCGCACGCTGCCCCTTGGGCAATGGCGTATTTTTTCTGCCACAGGTTTCCCCGTATGCCTCGCGATTTCAGGACTTTCGAGGCGACCGCCGTGTCGCTCGGGCTGGGACTGCTTGCCACGCAATACACCAGCTTCCTCCGCTGGTTGCCCCTCGACACCGGCTGGCGCCTGGCGCTGGCGGCGTTGCCGCTGATCGTCCTGGGTACCGTCATCGGCCGCTACCTGGCCGCGCACCCCGAACTGGGTTGAGCCGCTAGAGCCGCTGCAGCACGCCCTCGCCCACCACGCGAGTGGTTTCCACGCCGTGATCGACATGGCCCTCCTCGCGCAGGAAGGCCTCCACTGCCCGCTCGATACGCCGCGCGTTGGCTTCGTCCTGCCAGTGATGGCGCAGCAACAGCGCCGCACTGAGGATGGCTGCCAACGGGTTGGCGCGGCCACTGCCGACGATGTCGGGGGCGCTGCCGTGCACCGGCTCGGCGAGAGCCAGGCCGTCGCCCAGGTTGAGCGAAGGCGCCAGCCCCAGGCCGCCGCCCCAGTGGCAGGCAAGATCGGAAAGGATGTCGCCGAACAGGTTGCTGGTGACGATCATGTCGAAGCCTTCCGGGCACTCCACCAGTTGCAGCGCGGCGACGTCGACCAGGCGCTCGTCCAGCACGTTGCTCCAGCCTTCGGTGGTCAGGGTGTCGCGGCAGGTGTCGCGGAACAGTCCGCAGGTCAGCGACAGCACGTTGGCCTTGTGCACCAGGGTGATTCGCCGCGCCTTGCGGCCATGGGCGATACGCGCAGCGGCCAGCGCCAGGCGCTCGCAGGCGGCACGGCTGATGACCCGCTCGGCGATCGCCACGCCGTCGCTTTCCCAGTGCTCGCGGCCGCTGTACATCCCCTCGCTGTTCTCGCGCAGGATCAGCAGGTCGACGCCGGGATGGTGTGACACCACCGGCAGGCTGCGTACCGGGCGCAGGTTGAGGTAGAGCCCCAGCCTCTGGCGCAGCTGGAGGATGGCGCTGCGATAGCCCTCGACCTTGTGGCTGGGCGAGGAAACCGCGCCGAACAGCCCTGCACCGCACTGCCGCAGTGCCTCGAAGGTAGCCTCGGGCACCGAGGTACCGTGGCGCTGGAAGCAGTCCCAACCAGCCTCGGCTTCGCGCAAATGCAGCTCCGGCAGCACTTTCTGCAACACGGCGACAGCCGGCGGAAGCACCTCGCGACCGATGCCGTCACCGGCGATTACACAAAGTTCACGCATGCCCGCCTCGCCTTCCACGTCCGTCTACCCATTCATGATCGAACCGCCCGGCGCACCCGGCGAGCGCGCCGGATGACCGGTCGGCGGCACTCAGGGCTGGCCGACTGGGCGCAGGCGGTATTGCGACGGCAGCTGCTCCAGGCCGCTGACGGTGACGTTGAGGTTTTTCCAGCGGCCGTCCTTGATGCCGTAGATGCAGCCATGCACCGACAGCTCCTGGCCACGATGCCAGGCGTTTTGCACGATGGTGGTGTGGCTGACGTTGGCCACCTGCTGGATGACGTTCAGTTCGCAGAGGCGGTCGACCCGCTCCTCTTCGCTGGCGAACTGGGCGAGGTGCTCGCGGTGCTCGTAGGCGAGGTCACGGATACTACGCAGCCAGCCGTCGATCAGGCCGAACTGGCGGTCCTGCATGGAGGCGCGCACGCCGCCGCAGCCGTAGTGGCCGGTGACCAGGATGTGCTTCACCTTGAGCACGTCCACGGCGTACTGGATCACCGACAGGCAGTTCAGGTCGGTGTGCAGCACCACGTTGGCGACGTTGCGGTGGACGAACAGGTCGCCGGGCAGCATGCCGACGATCTCGTTGGCCGGCACGCGGGCGTCGGAGCAACCGATCCACAGGTATTCCGGCGTCTGCTGCTGGGCGAGCTTGGCGAAGAACTCGGGGTGCTCGCGGTTCATCGCTTCGGCCCAACGGGCGTTGTTGTCGAACAGCTGTTGCAGGTCGCTCATGGTTGGCTCCTCCAGTCCGGTGCCGCACCTTAGTCAGCACCGGCACCTTTGACAAGCGCCATCCCCTAGGGCGCGGCATGCTGCCGCCACCAGCGCGGCAGCCTTGGTTGCAGATGCCTGGCCAACTGCTGCCAGGCGCCATGCCAGGCCTCGGCCTCGGCCGCCAGGCGGGCCCACTCCGGCATGCGCCGGTCCAGCGCGGCGAGCTGCTCGCTCTCCAGCCAGGAATGCCCGGCGCGCAGCGCGGCGGCGAATTCCGCATCGACCAGGGCGCGCCGATGGACACTCTCGAAGCGCCACCAGAGCGAGCGCTCCACCGGGTCATCGGCATTGCTGAGCAGGCTGGCACCGGCAGCCGGGTCGAACGCCAGCGGCTGGAACAGCGACAGGCACGGCGCCGAGGTCCCGGTGGCAGCCAGCCGCGGTTCACCGCCGCCAAGCCGGGCGATGAGGCTGGCGGTGGTTTGCGAGGGTCGCCAGAAACTGCCGGCGTGCATGCACACCTGGCGGTTGTCGTGGCGATGGAAGTCATGCTCGCGCTGGCCATGATTGCGCAGGGCGACGACCAGGGCTTGCCAATCGGGATGGCTCGGGCAGTTGGCGAGGAAGTCCATGTTCAGCCGACGACGCTGGTGCGCGCCGGCGATCCACGGCAGCACGCGGCCGTCGAAGGCGCGGGCGAAGTGGAAGTCGCCCCGGCCGTTCCAGCAGCCCAGGCGGCGCGCCTGGCCGGGCAGGTCTTCACTGGCGAGGTCGTATTCGTGGCCTAGCGTCAGGGCATTGGAGATCGCCCAGCGCTCGACGCGCTTGGCCGCCCACAGCCGCCCGGCGGTCTCCAGCACCCAGGCTTCTTCGGCGTCGGCGATCAGGAAACTGTTGTCGTAGCGCATGCGCTTGTTGCGGAAGCCGGCGGGACCGCCCTGGCCGTGGCGCTCCAGCAGCTCGGTGATGACTTCCAGCGCCTCGCGCGCGCTGGCGCCACGTTCCAGGCCCAGGCGCAGCAGGTCCATGCCGAGCAGCGCCTCGCCCTGCTGGCTGGTCAGGCGGGTGAAAACCGCTTCGTTGCCGATGGCCACGCCGTGTTCGTTGACGCCCATTTCCGCGCCCCAGATCCAGCTCGGCTGGCTGAGGATCACGGCATGCCGTTCGGCGCTCTGGGGGATTTCCAGGTAGGTGGTGCGCACGTGCGCGGCGCTGTCGCCACGCACGGCCGGCAGACGCAGCAGGCGTTGCGGCTCGGCCGGCTCGCGGTCGCTGTTCTTGGCGAACCAGGTGCGATTTTCACTGCGCAGGACGAGGGTGTCGCACATGCCGGCGCCTCCCTAGTTCACAGCGACGGCGCCAGACTCCGACGCACGTCGTGCAGGGTGGGAAACGGCAGGAGAATACCCGGCGCTATGCCGGGCACAGCGGGTGGCGCCCCGGGTGGACGGCACCGCCGTTGCAGCGGTTGGCTTCATGGCACGACCTTGTTCTTGTTATTGGTCGAAAGCCTAGACCAGCCGGTGGCTGCGGGATATGGCCGGAGTGACGGATCAGTCCAAAAGCGTACAGGCCATTACCAATGCGTCTTCGCGACCGCCCACGGCCGGGTAGTAGCCGCGCCGGCGGCCGATCTCGTTGAAGCCGAAGCGCTCGTAGAGGCGGTAGGCGCTCTGGTTGGACTCGCGCACTTCGAGGAAGCACTCGCGCGCGCCCAGCTCGTTGGCCCGCGCCATCAGGTGCTCGAGCAGGCGCAGGCCGAGGCCACGGCCCTGGCTTTCCGGCTTCACCGTGATGTTCAGCAGGTGCGCCTCGTCGAGGATGATCTGGATGACCCCGTGGCCGACCTGCTGGGAGCCTTCGAACATCAGCCAGCAGTCGTAGCTCTTCAGGCCATCGGTGAAGATGCCGCGGGTCCAGGGGTGGCTGAAGGCGGCGTATTCGATCTTCAGTACGGCATCGAGATCCGCCTCGGTCATGGGGCGGAAGGAAATCGCGTCGGTCATGCTTCGTTCTGGCTCGTCCAGCGTTGCCGCACCCGGCGCATGGCGCGCCAGAGCTCGGCCTTGAGCGGAGGTTCTTCGATCAGGCGCTCCAGGCCGGGGATGGCCCAGGCGACGCCAAGCTCCTCGACCTGCAGTTCGCGGTAAAGGGCATCGTCTTCGGCCTCGCCAGCGAAGCGCACGGCGGGGCGGCCGACCAGCCACAGGCACTTGCAGGCGCCGCTCTCTTCCAGGCGCGCGGCGACGAAGCCCTGTACGAACTCGCGGGCGGCCTGCGGGCCCTGGTCCAGGTTGCCGCGGGAGAGCAACGGCCAGCGCACCGGCTCGCCGATGATCTGCGGGCTGTCCGGCAGGCCGGCGGCGCGCAGCAGGTCCTTGAGCAGCAGGTAGGCCGGGTCGCGGCTGGCCAGTGGCTCGCCGGTGGGCAGTTCCACCAGCAGGGCGCAGCTGCCGGCACGCAGCAATTGCAGGGCAAAGCGCGGCGGCGGCTCGACCGGCACGCGCGGGGCCGCCGCTTCGGCCTCGGCCTGGGACGGTGCTTCGGGTGCCTTCTCGGCACGCTTGGGCATCACCACCGGGATCGCCGGGCGAGTCGGCGCTACCGCAGGAGCCGGTGCTTCGGTACGGGCTTCGGGTACGGCGGCCGGCGCCACCTCTTCGGCGGGCGCCAGCGGCTCCAGCAGTTCGGGGCGCGAAGGCGCAGCGAAGGGCAAGGCCACGCGCGGCAGCCAGGAGGCGACCTGCATGGCGCCAAGGTAGGCGCGACGGCGGGCTTCTTCGATCAAGAGTCCAGTACCTGTGGGCATCCTGCGGCTGCAGGGAAATCACAACGGGCCGGGATTGTCGCGTGAAACGCCGCGCGCGGAAAGTCCGGCCGGCGGAAGCGCCGTCAGTGGGTGCCGAAGACGTAGATGTTGCCGGTCAGCTTGACCGCGCCGGAGGCCTGGTAGGTGAGCAGGGTCGATTGCTGCAGCCCGGCGCCCGCCTTGGCCTGGTTGGCGCCGCCAAGGGAGAACTGCAGGTTGGTGGCGCTGGCGTTGGTCAGGCCGACCTTGAGCGCCTGCTGGTTGAACAGCGCGCCGTCGCCATTGAAGCCGCTGTTGATGTTCACCACGTCGATGGTCATGCCATCGAAGCTGAAGGTGCCCTTGAAGTTGTCCAGCACGATGTAGCCGGTGCTGTTCAGCGGCTGGATCGCCAGGCGCGCACCGCAACCGCCGCTGCAACGGGTGTCGGCGGTATTGGCCGCGGGGGTGAAGTTCACCGCCAGGCTGACGCCGTTCTGGCCGTTGACGCTGGACATCTCGCTGTCGTCGAGGCCCTGCATCTCGGCATGGACCAACGGCGCGGCAGCGAACAGGACGGCGAACAGGAGGCGGCGGGAAGGCAGGCTCATCGCTGTTCTCCTCAGCGCGGCAGGGCGTGCGTCTGCACGTTCAGGTAGTCGATGCGCATGCCGCGGATGGCCTGCGAACCGAGGTCGGTGCCGCTGATGCTCAGGTCACCGATGCTGATATTGCTCTTCTGCACGTTCTGGTAGAAGGCGTCGTGGTTGGCCCAGGTGACGCCCGGCGCGTTCAGCACCAGGTCGCCGGTGCTGGCCACGGTAAGGGTAGCCGGCTGGTAGTTGGCGTCGCCCAGGTTGAGGTCGAAGTAGATGTTCTTCAGCACCGCGCGGTCGTTGTCGGTGCAGGTCTGGCAACCGCTGATGATCATCTTGTCGGCATACATCTGCAGGCTCATGGAAAGCTTCATGCCGGCAGCGGCGCCCCAGATGTTGAGGTAGGAGCCGTTGAGCGTGAAGTTCTGGATGTCGATTGCGAAGTAGTCCTGGCGGGTCGTAGTGGCGCCCTGGCTGCCATCGCTGTTGTAGGCGACGCTCGGCAGCGTGAAGTTGGTCTTCAGGCCGATGTCCAGGCCCTGGATGCGCGTGTTGCCGGAAGTCTGCAGGGTGCTGGCGACCAGCTGCACCGTGGCGACATTGCCTTGCGTGCGCTTGATCGAGCCACCGACGCAGGTGGTGGCACTACCGCTCTGGGCTCCGCACAGTTGGACGAACCTGTCGTAGTCGCTGGCGCGCTGGCTCAAGGTGCGACCGTTGCGCTGCACGTTCCAGGCTGCGCTGAGATTCTGCTGGGCGGATTCGAGGTTGTCCGAGGACGTACCGTAGGCCGACACCGAGTTGTTGTAGTTCGTGGCTGCCGAGCAGTTGGCGAACAGCGGGCAACTGTAGGTCTGCCCCAGGGCCGGCTTGCTCTGGCAGGTGATGCCGCATATCTGCGAGGGAAGCTGATCATAGAGGCTGGACATGCTGGCGTACTTGGCGTTGACGTCAGCCTGCGCGGTGGCGACCTGGGCCTGCTGGGTGTTCACCGCCGCCATGTCGGTGTCTATGCCGCTCTTCAGCGTGGTGAGGTTGGTGCCATAGGTGGTGTAGATCGCATCGCGCTGGCTGGTCAGGCCGCTGAGCTCGCCGTTGATCTTGGTAGTGGCCTTGGTCGGATCGGTACACCCGGCTTCGCCGTACAGGCAGCCCTGGTAGTAGGACCAGAGGCCGAACTGGTGGGTGTCGTTGATCGGGTCGGTCCAGGTCGGCGTCTTCAGCTGCAGCGCCTGGGAGCCGACCGGGATGTTCTGCCCGCTGGCGTACTTGATCGGCCCGAGGGTGAAGGGATGCATGGGCGTGCCGAGGTAGGCCTTCACGTCCTGGGTGCCACGCTGGCTGCCGGCGCCCTTGATGTAGGCACCGGTGATGTCCACGGCAACGTCCGCGCCGGTGCTGTTCTTCACCCCGGTGATCTTCGCCGTGGCGGTGGCCTGGTCGTAGCTGAAACCGTCGATGAAGAAGCCCAGGCCGGCACCACTGACGCCTTCCAGCTGCTCGTCATCCAACGCCTTCATGGCCATGGCCGGCAGGCTCAGCAACGCGCCGAACAGGCAGAACAGGGACAGCAGGCGGCGGCTCATGTCAGCACCCCGAGGCCTGGGCGCCCATGCAGGTGGAGACCCGCGGCAGGCCACGCAGGGCGTCGTAGAGGTTGATCAGGATCGGATAGACCGCGTCGGCGCCAGTACCCACCTTGGGGAAGTTGGCGAAGGCGCCGGACTGGGTGCTGACGAAATTGCCGGCGTTGGCGAGGTCCTTCCAGGGCACGTTCTGGTTCTGCAGCGAGAAGAAGATGCCCTGGGCGCCGTCGGTGGCGACGTTGGTGCCGCCCGGTTTGCCGATGTAGATGCTCTTGTAGTTGGTCAGGTCGAAACAGGTGGTCAGGCCCAGCGCCTGGCAGTTGCTGGTGGTCGACAGGGTCGGGATCAGCGAGGCGATCAGGCCGCTCTCGTCGCTGTGCAGCGAGTCGCCCTTGGCGATACCGATCTGCGTGGCGCGGTTGATCGGCTGGCCGTTGATGGTGGTTTCCCCGGTGCCGGCCTTGAGCAAATTGACGTCGGCATAGACCTGGGTGTTGCCCGCCAGCGATAGCGCCAGGCAGTTGGTATCGAACAGGCAGGTAAAGCCATTCAGGTTGTGCTGTTGCATGTAGTACTGCTGGGCGATGGACGCCGGCCCGTAGATCTTGCCCTGCAGGTTGCCGGTCAGCGACTGGATGTCGCCGGACAGGTCGCCCAGTGCGCGGCCGAAGCCGATCCGCGCGCCGACCAGCTGGCGCACGCCCTGGGCATTGGTCTGGAAGGCGAACTCGACGTAGGGGTCCTGGATCTGGAACGGCACCACGCTGGCCTGGGCCGAGTTGGCGTTGTCCACCCGCCCCAGGGCGAAGTTGTTGATCAGGATGTCCGACGGCTGGTTGGACACGGTGTTGGCGCCGGTGCGGGTGTAGTTGCCCAGGCTCAGCTGGTCCATGTTGGTCAGCAGGCTGATGTCGGCGCCGAAGTTCAGGCGGGTGTACTGGTAGTTCTGGTAGGTCGACGCATCCACCGTGAGGAAGGCGGCCTGGCCGGTCACGTTCGACAACTCGCCATCGTCCATCGCCTGCATGTGGGCCTGGGCGGACACGGCCAGCAGGCTGCCGCAGAGGACGGCAAGGACGCGCGCGGGCAGACGAGTGGACGAAGGCATGGCGTTTTCCCGTTCTTGTTTTGTGGGCCGATCCGATCCGCACGGGGACTCGGAGCCGTGATCCCACTATGCAGGAATCCCCGGCTAGCACAGCCCAACCCATAGTCGAGAACGGCCCGATGGGGCGACAGCGGGTGTTACCCATTGTCACACCCGCGTAACGGCGAAGACGGGAACGCGCCGTCAGGCGTGGCGGAACAGGCCGATCAGGTGCTCGGCGATGGCGCCCTTGATGCCTTCGATGTTCAGCCGCGATTGCGACTGCAGCTTGGCGACGTTCAGCCGGTGCAGGTGCAGCGACGGCATGCGCGCCTCGTATTCGCGCAGATCGCCTTTCACCAGCAGCGGCAGGAAGGGCTCGTCGCGCATGCGGTAGCGGCGGATCAGCAGCTTCAGGCCGTCCTGGAAGCGCATCTCGGCGGAGCCGGCCAGGCGGTGTTCGCCGGGAATCTTCATGTACAGGCCGCTATGGCCCATGGTTTCGCCCGGCAGGATATGGATGCCGGTGGGCTCGACCGCCTCGGGCGGGATGTCGTGGAAGGTGTCGAACCAGGCCTGCTCGTCGGGAAGGATGGTGATGCCGCCTTCCTGGCTCTCGGGAATCACGAAGCTGTAGTTGCTGTAGAGCTTCTCGACGTACGACGAGTAGATGCACAGGCGGTTCTCGAAGCGACGCAGGAAGGCGATGGCCTCGCTGCGGTCGGTGATGGCATCGAGATCCCAGTCCAGATCGTTCTGGCGTTCCAGTTCGGCCCAGCGGGCCTTGGCGAGGGCGGCGTCGTAGGTCATGGCGGCAATTGGCTAGTGGCTGTTCTCCACATCGCAGAAAACATGCCAGGAAATTCAGTGACTTGGATCACAGTTACGCGGCCATCCCGGCCTCGCTCCGCCTGCCTCCGGTCGCAAACTGCCGCTTTTCGTCACCCCTTCCGCCGCGGGCAAACCTTTGCAGTACAATCGCCCCCTTTATCCGTTACCTGCGGCTTCCCGATGATCGATCCCCGACGCGTATTGCGCGCCCTCGCCGAACACTGGGCCCTGCTCGAACCGCTGTGCGAGCGCTTCGACAGCGGCACCCTGAGCCTCGCGGAACTGCGCCTGCAACTCACCGCGCAGCTCGCCGAAGGCAGCCCGGCGGACATCACCGCCCTGCTCGACCAGTGGATCCGCCTGGACATTCTGGTGCCGGTGGCCAAGAGCCCCAACCGCTTCGAGCTCAACGCGCAGATCCACGACTTCCTCGCCTACTTGCGCCACGAGCACCGCCTGGGCCTGTGCCTGGAGATCGAGGCCTACCTGCGCCACCTGGAACGCCTGGCCGGCTATATCCGCGACGCCTTCGAAGTGCGCGACGGCAACGACCTGGCGCGCCAGCTGCGCCTGCTCGACATGCGCGTACGCGACGTACTGAAGAAGCTCGCCAACGACGAACAGGCGCTGATCGCCGTGGCCGAGCGGGCCAAGACCAGCGACCGGCAGATTCCGCTGCGCCAGCGCTACGCCGAAGTCCTGGCGACCTGGGACGAATACGTCGAGCCGATGATCCAGCTGGTCTCCGCCGACGGCGCCTTCGAACAGGGCGTGCGCCGCGTCGAGCAAGTGCTGCTGCGCCTGCTGGGCGAACAGCACCGCCTTGGCCAACTGGTCGACGATGACCAGTTGCTGCGCACCCACGCGCGCATCCTGGAAATGCAGACCACCGCCCAGCTCACCCTGCGCCGCGCCCGCGAACTGCTGCTGCCGCTGCGCGAAGAAGCACGCCGGCACAACGCGATCACCCGCGGCGCCGCGCTGGCCCTCTCGGTGATCCGCCGCAAGGGCATCGAGGCCGTGCCGCAGGCGGCGCTGCCGCTGTTCACCCGGCCGCAGAGCACCTTCCTCGGCAGCGCCTCGCAGGTCGAGAGCTACGTCTTCGCCCTGGCGCGCTTCGAGCCCAAGCCGGCGCACTTCCCGAAAGCCAGCGGCAACCGCAAGGGCGACAGCCCGCGCGCCGCGCCGCGCACCGCCCGCGAGATGCTCGACCGCTGCCAGGCGGCCCTGCCGCTGCCGGACCTGATGGTCTGGCTGCTGGACCAGGAGCCCGGTGGCGCCACCGACGAGCTGCTCTACTGGTTCTCGCGCCTGTCGCGCGACGGCCGCTTCCAGCGCGAGCGCCTGGAGCGCCGCGATTACGAAACCGCCCAGCACAGCGTCAGCCTGTGCTCCTTCGCCCTGCTTGCCGCACCGACCGGCAAGGGCGACCAAGCGAGCGAACCCCATGCAAATTAATCTCACCGAACTGACCCAGCTCGGGCCGATCTTCCGCGAGCTGTTCAAGGGCTTCCACATCAGCCGCCGCGACCCCGAGCTGTACAGCCAGCTGTCCAACCAGCAGGACCAGTACCGCACGCTGTTCCGCTCGCTCGGCTTCGAACTTGTCTGCGACACGCGCGGCTTCTACTACTTCGTCCCCGAGCAGATCGGCGCCCAGGTCAACAAGACCGCCCAGCGCCTGGCGCTGTTCACCTTCATCCTCGTCGAGCACCTCGCCGACCAGGGTCGCGACCCGCTCGCCGTGCTCGACGGCGGCAGCATCGGCCGCGACGAGCTGCCGCCGCTGCTGGAGAAGTACCGCGACCTGTTCCTGCAGGCCGAGGTGACCACCCAGGAAGAACTCGAAGAGAAGGTCATGCGCCGCCTGACCCAGCTCGGCTTCGCCGCCGAGGACAACGGCGTGTACCGCTTCCTGCCGCCGATTCACCGCTTCCTCGACGTCTGTCTGTCGGTGCAGCAGGACCGCGACCTGGCCGCCAGCATGCACGCCGCCGACCTGGCCTTCGTCGCCCCGGCACTGGCCGAGGAAGAGGAAGAGCCCATCGTCAGCCTCGAAGAACCCCACGCGGCACCGGCCCCGGGCGCGATCGCGCCGGTTGAAGAAGACGAAAGCGAGGCAGACGCCCTCGCCCGCGCCATCGCCGAAGAACAAGCTGACATGGAGGCCCAGGCATGACCGAAGAACGTTACGGCATCCGCCGCTTCGCCCTGCTCAACACCGCCGGCTACAGCCTCGGCATCTTCCCGCTGGAACAACCGCTGTCGGTGTACGGCGCCAACAACCTCGGCAAGTCGGCATCGATCAACGCGCTGCAGTTCCCGATCCTGGCGCGCATGTCAGACATGAGCTTCGGCAAGTACAGCCTGGAAGCCTCACGCAAGTTCTACTTCGCCACCGACACCAGCTACATCCTCATCGAGCTCGAACTTCCCCACGGCCGCCACGTCATCGGCGTCGGCGGACGCGGCCCGGGCGGTGGCTTCGGCCACCAGTTCTTCGCCTACCAGGGCGAGCTGGACCTGGACCACTACCAGAAGAACGGCACCTGCCTGCGCCTGCGCGAGCTCTACGCCAGCCTCGAACGCGCGGGCCTGAAGGCCTACGAACTCAAGCCCGACGAGCTGCGTCGCCTGCTCGTCGGCGGCCACACCTCGATTCCGCTGGACCTCACGCTGATCCCGCTGCGCTCCACCAGCGAGCAGAGCCTGAAGACCTTCCGCGCACTGTTCATCAACCTGCTGCACATGCGCGAGATCACCGCGGCCAAGCTCAAGCAGCTGTTCCTCGACGCCTTCGAGCACAGCCTGCGTTCGGGCAGCGTCGACTACATCGCCGCCTGCGAAGAGGCCTTCCGCGACGTGCGCCGCATGGAAGGCGACTACCAGGCCCTGGTGGCCGCCGGCCCGCTGGTCGAGGCCCTGGCCAACGGCGTGCAGCAACGCGAACTGCTACGCGGCAAGATGCATCGCCTGTCGCCGCTGCTCGACAGCCTGCAGGGCACCTGGGAGGAATACTCCGGTGCGCGCAAGGAAGAGCTGGTCATCCAGGCCGAACACTACCGCCGCGAACAGGACGGCCTGCAGAATGAACAGCGCGGCGGCACCGCCGAACTGATGCGCCTGGAGCGCGAGATCAGCGAGCTGCAGCGCTGGATGGGCGAGCTGGCGGTGCTGAAAAACCGTTTTGCGCTGGTCGAGGACGCCAAGGTGCTGGAGCAGCAACTGCTCGCCGCCAAGGACGCCCACGACGAACTGGCTGGCGCCCTGGCGCACTCCCGGCAGTTCTCCAGCGAAGACCTGGACGAGCGCGTGCGTGACCTGGAGAAGCGCGTGAAAGGCGTGCGCCAGCAGCTCGAATACGCCGACAACAACAGCTACGCCCGCCTGCGCGAGGAGTTCTCGCAGCAGGACGTCGAGCGCCTGATGCGC
Organism: Pseudomonas knackmussii B13; assembly: GCF_000689415.1. NCBI lineage: Bacteria > Pseudomonadati > Pseudomonadota > Gammaproteobacteria > Pseudomonadales > Pseudomonadaceae > Pseudomonas > Pseudomonas knackmussii. The sequence continues at coordinate 5,168,592 of NZ_HG322950.1, forward strand.
CTGTTCAACGGTGCGCTGTTCAGCCTGCCGCTGGGCGAGAAGGGCGTGGACCTCGACAAGGAAGGCAAGTGGGTCGGCAGCGTCGAGAAGATCCTCGACGCCTTCAAGGGCGAGCGCTTCGAAGTGCCCGGCCTGTCCATCGACCTCTCGCACATCGAGCCGCCGGCCCTGCAGGCACTGGCCGACCGCGCCGCCCTGCGCGACCAGAAGGAACGCCTGGAGAAGGAGCTCAAGCAGCTCAAGACCCAGCAGAGCGTTGCCGCCGACCGCAACGCCAGCAAGGCACAGGCAGACAAGCTCTACCAGGACGTGCTCGACGCGCAGAAAGCCCTGGAAGACTTCCGCCGCAGCGAAACCCTGAGCGCTGAGGAACCGGCCAAGCTGGAACAGCTTGCGCAGCTGGAAGCCACCCAGGACGAACTCAAGCGCTCGGCCGACGCCTTCACCGAACGCGTCCAGCAGCTGTCCGCCAAGCTGCAACTGGTGGGCCGCCAACTGGCCGACCTGGAAGCCAAGCAGCGCACCCTCGACGACGCCCTGCGCCGCCGCCAGCTGCTGCCCGCCGACCTGCCCTTCGGCACGCCGTTCATGGAGCCGGTGGACGACTCGCTGGACAACCTGCTGCCGCTGCTCAACGACTATCAGGACACCTGGCAATCGCTGCAGCGCATCGACGGCCAGATCGAGGCGCTGTACGCCCAGGTGCGCCTCAAAGGCGTGGCCAAGTTCGACAGCGAGGACGATCCGGAGCGTCGCCTGCAACTGCTGATCAACGCCTACGCGCACCGCACCGACGAGGCCCTGACCCTGGCCAAGGCACGCCGCGCCGCGGTCACCGACATCGCCCGGACCCTGCGCAACATCCGCAGCGACTACGACAACCTCGAGCACCAGCTCGCGCTGTTCAACCGCGAGATCAACCGCCGCCAGGTGTCGAACCTGCAGAGCTTCCGCATCGTCCTCGCGCCGAACAAGGAAGCGCTCAAGCACATCGACCAGATCATCCACAGCGCCGGCCAGTACGAGGAAGGCGAGAACCTCTCGGTGTTCGACCTGACCCAGGGCGCCGAGCAGGATGCGAAGAACGAGGAAGCCAAGGACTACCTGTCGCGCCTGGTGGCCGCGAACAACAACCAGCTGGGCCTGAAGGACCTGTTCGAGCTGGCGTTCGAGATCACCAAGGTCGGCGGCCAGCCGATCGTCCACACCGACATCGACGGCGCGGCGTCCAACGGCACCACCATGACCATCAAGGCGCTGACCAACATGTACCTGTTGCTGCACCTGATGGACCGCGAGCAGGCCGGGCGCATCCGCCTGCCCTACTACCTCGACGAAGCCGCCGACATCGACGAACGCAACCAGGCCGCACTGCTGGAAACCAGCCTGCAGCTGGGCTTCGTACCGATCCTCGCGAGCGTGAAGCCGCAGGTGTCGGCGCAGGTGGCCATCGACCTGGAAGGCGGCAGCGGTCCCAACGGCATCTACATCGACGAAGCCGACTGGAAATTCATCCGTCGCCGCGAACGTCCCGCCGAAGCCCCCGCCGCAGAGGCCGAAGAGGCCGCCGAGCCGGCCTGATCCACCCTCCCCCCCCCCCCCCCAACCGGCGGCGGAATGCCCTCTCCCGATGATTTGTGGATGCTAAGCAAGCTATTGAGTTTGGCCTGACAGACTCGCTTACATATAATGGCTTGCATTCTCATTAGCGAAAGCACGGGAGTTACCATGTCTGTTCGTCTGCTCGCGGGCTTCAAGCGCGCTGTCCTGGCCGGTTTGCTCGGCGGCCTGTCGCTGAATGCAATCGCCGATCCGGTTACCCTCACCCTGTACAACGGCCAGCACGCCGCCACCGGCGTGGCCATCGCCAAGGCCTTCACCGAGAAGACCGGCATCCAAGTAAAAATCCGCAAGGGTGGCGACGGCCAGTTGGCCAGCCAGATCACCGAAGAAGGCGCGCGCTCGCCGGCCGACGTCATCTACACCGAGGAATCGCCGCCGCTGGTGCGCCTGTCCGGCGCCGGCCTGCTTGCCCCGCTCGACCCGCAGACCCTGGCCCAGGTGGAGGCTGAAAACGCTGGCGCCCGCAGCGACTGGGTCGGCATCACCGCCCGTGCCCGCGTGCTCGCCTACAACCCGGCGAAGATCGCCGAGAAGGACCTGCCCAAGAGCCTGATGGACCTGGCCGACGGCCAGTGGTCCGGGCGTTTCGGCTTCGTTCCTACGAGTGGCGCCTTCCTCGAGCAGGTATCCGCGGTGATCAAGCTCAAGGGCCAGGACGCCGCCGAGGAATGGCTCACCGGCCTCAAGGCCTTCGGCTCGATCTACACCAACAACGTCACCGCCATGAAAGCCGTGGAGAACGGCGAGGTCGATATGGCGCTGATCAACAACTACTACTGGTACACCCTGAAGAAGGAGAAGGGCGAGCTGAAATCGCGCCTGTACTTCTTCGGCAACCAGGACCCGGGCGCCCTTGTCACCGTTTCCGGCGCCGCCGTGCTCAAGTCCAGCCAGCATCCCAAGGAAGCCCAGCAGTTCGTCGCCTTCATGCTCAGCGAAGAAGGCCAGAAGGCCATCCTCAGCCAGTCGGCCGAATACCCGCTGCGCAAAGGCATGCAGCCGGACCCGGCGCTCAAGCCGTTCGCCGAACTGCAGGCGCCCAAGCTGACACCGGCCGACATGGGTGAAGCCAACGACGCCCTCGACCTCGAACGCGACGTCGGCCTGAACTGATGCTCCCGGCCTCACCACCGCTTCAGGCTCGCGGCAGCCAGGCGCGCAAGGCTCCGCTCTGGCTGCTGCCGCCGGTCCTTCTGCTCGCCCTGCTGGCGGCGTTGCCGCTGTGCTACGTCGCCGCCAAGGCCTGGGACACCGGCTGGCAGGCGGCCTGGCACCTGCTCTGGCGCCCCTATGTGTTCCGCCTGTTCGGCAACACCCTGAAGCTGATGGTGCTGGTCACCCTGGCCAGCGCCCTGCTGGGCCTCGTCTGCGCCTGGCTGGTGGAGCGCAGCGACCTGCCCGGCCGGCGTTACTGGAACGTGCTGCTCTGCCTGCCGTTCGCCATCCCCTCCTTCGTCAGCAGCTTCACCTGGGTCTCGCTCAGCCCGCTCTACGAAGGCCTGGGCGGCGCCGTGCTGGTCATGGCGATGTCCAAGTACCCGCTGGTCTATCTGCCCCTTGCGGCAACCTTGCGCAACCTCGACCCGGCGCTGGAAGAGAGCGCGCGCATGCTCGGCGTATCGCGTCGCCAGGTGTTCTGGCGAGTGCCCCTGCCGCTGCTGCGCCCCACCCTGGCCGCCACCAGCCTGCTTGTGGCGCTGCACATGCTGGTGGAGTTCGGCGCGCTGTCGATCCTGCGCTTCCAGACCTTCACCACGGCCATCTACCAGGAGTTCGAGCTGCAATTCAGCAATGCCACCGCGGCCATGCTCTCTTCGGTGCTGCTGGCGCTGTGCTTCCTGCTGCTCTGGCTGGAGTTGCGCATGCGTGGCCGCGGCCGCCTGGTGCGCACCGGCCAAGGCAGCGCACGGCAAGCGGAGCGCATCCGCTTGGGTGCCGGGAAATGGCCGGTGCAATTGCTGCTCGCAGCGCTTGTGGTGGTTGGCACTGGCATCCCCATGGCGATGCTCGGCTATTGGCTGCTCACCGGCACCTCGGCGGCCTTCCCGCTGCTGGAAGTCGGCCAAGCGCTGTTCTCGTCGCTTTCGCTGTCGTTCGGCGGCGCCCTGCTCGGCTGCCTGCTGGCCCTGCCGGTGAGCTTCCTGGTGGTGCGCTATCCCGGTCCGCTGGCGCGCTGGGCGCAACGTCTGCCCTACTTGCTGCAGGCATTGCCGGGTCTGGTGATCGCCCTGTCGCTGGTGTACTTCGCCCTGCACTTCATGCCGGCGGTCTACCAGACCAACACGCTGCTGCTGATTGCCTACGCCCTGCTGTTCCTGCCGCTTGCCCAGGCACCAATCCGCGTGGCGCTGGAGAAGGCCTCGCCGCAACTCGAAGAGGCCGCCCGCACCCTCGGGCAAACGCCGCTGCGCGCCTTCCTGCGCGTCACCCTGCCGATCATCTCACCGGCCATAGGCGCAGGGTTCGTACTGGTGTTCCTCGACAGCATGAAGGAACTGACCGCGACGCTGGTGCTCGGCCCCACCGGACTGAGCACCCTGGCGACCGCGGTCTGGGTGCACACCTCCACACTGGAGTACGCAGCGGCGGCGCCCTATGCAGCCTTGCTGATCCTCATCTCCGGCGTGCCGGTCTACTTGCTGACCACCCGCGCTGCGCGGAGCGGAGCGTAGGAGCGGATCTCATCCGCGAATCACATCGCGGGTTATCCACAATGCAAAACGCCCCGCCGGTATCCCGGCGGGGCGTCTTCGTTTCAGGCCCGGTGGCGAGCGTTACTGTCCGACCGCCTTGCCCAGCGGGATCTTCGGCGCCCACTGCAACCACTCGTCCTGATACTCGTCGAATAGCGCGAAGGTCTGCCCAGGCTTCGCCGCAGTGCCCATCTGCGCGTTATCCGGAGTGGCGAAGGCAACGCCGCCGGCGAGGATGGTCTCGAACGACTCGGTACGCACCTTCACGCCCTTGAACAACCCGGCATCGACGCCAACCCCACTGGTGTTCCAGAAGCGGCTGCCAGTGCGTACCAGCGGCGCATAGCGCGGTTCGATGAGGATGTGGATAAGCACGCGGTCAGCGGTCTCACCCAGCTCAAAGGAAGTCACCTTGCCCACCTGCACTTCCCGGTAGGTTACGGGCACGCCCGGTTTCAGCGAACCCCGGCGCGCGGCGCTCAGGGTCAGGCGTAGGCCGTCGGCTTCGAGCAGGCGGTTGGGCTCCTGGTCCAGCAGCGGGAAGCGGGTCTGCACCGCACCGGCCTTCTCGCGCGGCATCACCTCGATGTACGGGCCGCTGACCAGGGTGCCCAGGTTCTCCGCTCCAGACAGGCCCAATTGCGCCTTCACCACCCAGAAGCGGCTGCCTTCGCGAGCGATGCTGTCTTGAGCGCGCGTTATGCGAGCCTTGAGCACCACGCCGGAAAGGTCGCGGTTGAGGTCAACCTGCTCGACACGGCCAACATCCAGGCCCCGGTAGCGAAGCACCGTGCCTTCGCGCAGTCCGTCGGCGCTGTCGGTACGCAACTCGATGAACTGCCCCTTGGCCTTGGCATCGTCCTCGCTGTCGAACAGGTAGAAACGCCGTACCTTGGTGAGCGGCGCGGCCTTGGGATCGGGTGTGTCGAAGGAGATGCCGCCGCTGATCAGCGTCTGCAGCGACTCGCTCTTGAACTTGATGCCGTTGAGGTCGCCGCTGAGGGTCACCCCGCTGACGTTCCAGAAGCGCGACGAGGTGTTCACCAGGTCAGCAAACTCCGGCTCGATGTGCACGCCAACCACCACCCGCTGGCGATCACGGGAGAGCTGGTAGCTCTGCACGGTACCGACCTTCATCTGCCGGTAGAGGATGGGCGTGCCCACGTCCAGCGACCCCAGGTGATCGCTGGTCAGCACCAGGTGCAGGCCGGGCGCATCCAGGTTCAGCGGCGGCGCCTTCGGACGGATCGCGAAGTCGCGGGTCGGCTCGCCATCCTTGCCGAAACGCACCGCGATGTAGTTGCCCTTGACCAGCGCCTCGAGCCCGGTGATACCCGCCAGCGAGATACTCGGCTTGACCATCCAGAACTCGGTCTTGCTGTTGAGGAAATCTTCCGTGCGCGGGTCCATCGACAGGGTGGCGGTAGCGCCGTTGAAATCGGAGTCCATGTCGACGGTCTTGACCGTACCCACCTGCACACCGTTGTACATAACCGGCGTGTCACCGGCGGTCAGACCGCTGATGTCGGTGACTTTCAGGTGCACCGGAATGCCGGTCTGGGCCGCATCGTAGTCCTCATAGAGGCGGAACGGCTTGGTCGGATCGGTCGGCGGACTGTCCGCATAGATTTCAGGCGTGGAAAAGGCGATACCACCGGCGGCGATGCTGGCCAGCGACTCGGTGCGCAGCTTCAGGCCACTGAGACTGCCGGAAAGGGTGATGCCACTGGCGTTCCAGAAGCGCGTGTGTTTGCGCACCAGGTTGGCGTAGGCCGGTTCGATGTGGATCTTCACCTCGATGGTCTTCTGGTCCGAGGCCAGCTGGTAGCTCTTCACCTGGCCGACCTGGATCTGCCGGTAGTAGATCGGGCTGCCCTGCTCCAGCGAGCCAAGGCGCTCGGCTTTAAGCGTCAGATGAAGGCCCGGCAGGCTGTCGGACAACGGGGGCGGCTCCTTGAGCGCGACGAAATCGTGGCTCATCTCACCCTTCACCGGGTCAATGGCGATGTAGTTGCCGGATACCAGGGTCTCCAGACCTGTGACGCCAGCCAGGGAGACCCGCGGCTTGACCAGCCAGAAACGGGTCTGCTTGCTCAAGTATTCGGAAGCCTCCTTGCGCATTTCCACGGTCGCGGTGATGCCCAGCGCAGGCTTGTTGACGTGCATGTCGACGACCTTGCCGACTGCGATGCCCTTGAAGATGACCTCGGTCTTGTTCGGCTGGAGGCCTTCGCCGCTCTCGAACTGGATGTTGATCATCACACCGGCCTGATCGTAGGCGCGCCAACCGAGCCAGGCGCCAATCGCCAGGGCGATCAGGGGCAATATCCAGATTGCCGACCAGTTCGTCGTCTTGCGCAGCTTTGGCTTGGGGAGCTCATCAGTCATCGTCGTTTTCCGCGTCCGTGTTATCCCAGATCAGTCGGGGATCGAAAGTCACCGCCGCCAGCATGGTCAGCACCACCACACTGCCGAAAGCAGCCGCACCGAGGTTGGCCTCGATACTGGCCAGATTGCCGAAGTTCACCATGGTCACCAGGATCGCGATGACGAAGATGTCGAGCATCGACCAGCGACCGATCCATTCGATGAAGCGGTACATCACAATCCGCTGGCGTGCTGAAAGCGGCTGCCGCCGCTGGATCGAGTAAAGCAGTAGAGTGATGCCGACGAGCTTGAAGGTCGGTACGAGGATGCTCGCGACGAAGACCACTGCGGCAACCGGCAGCATGTCCGCGTTGATCAGCTCTACGACGCCTTCCATGATGGTGGCCGGCATGCCGCTGCCGAGGAAGTTCACCGTCATGATCGGCAGCAGGTTGGCCGGGATGTAGAGAACCGCGGCGGTGAGCAGCAGGGCCCAGGTCCGCGTGAGGCTGTTGGGGCGCCGGGCGTGCAGGACCGAACCGCAACGCGTGCAATGCTGGTGGCCGTCGTCTTCATCCTGTTGCCGATTGAGCTGATGGCACTCGCCACAAATCAGAATGCCGGCATCAATGGCTCGCATCGTCGAACTCCCCTGCCAGCGCTTCCCATACCTGGTGCCGCGACATGGTCACCTCCAGCCATATCTGCGAGAAAAGCAGCGCCACGAAGCACGCAAGACCAATACCAACATGCAACTCGGCCATGCCAGCCAGCTTCACGATGGAAACCAGGATGCCCATCAGGTAGACCTCGAGCATTCCCCACTCACGCAGGTGCTGATACCAACGGAACAGCGTCATGCCTTGCTCCCGAGCGACATCGAAGCGCAGGGTGATCAGTACGAAGAGCTGGAACAGCAGCTTGGCGAGCGGAATTACCATGCTGCACAGGAAAACGAGGACTCCCACCCCTTCCATGTTGGAGTTGTACAGCCCTTTTACTCCACTCCAGACCGTATCGACCCCAGTCTGCCCAAGGATGGTGATGTTCATGATCGGCAGGAAGTTGGCGGGAACGTAGAGCAGCAATGCCGTCACAACCAATGCCAGCGCTCGTCTGACCATGTACGGGCGATGAATCTCCAGTTCATATCCACAGCGTGGGCATACCGAACGCTGCCCTAGGGGGACGGGCTCACGCCGCATCAGCAGATCACACTCATGGCAGGCGATAAGTTGGTCCAGGGGAAGGTTCTGTAGAGAGAGGCTATCAGTCTCGGACATGAAAAAGCTCGGCGTCGATTTGTCGCTATTGTAGACGACTGGCCTAGTGCAAGGCGCCGCTCCAGACACCTCGAAAAAGGCAGAAATGGCATAGCGAGTATCTGAAAGAAGCGTCTCGCATAAGAGCTGCCACAGCGCGCATGTGTAATTCGTGACGAGCAAGACGAAAGGAAGGTAAATCGAGGATCCCGAGCTCGCGGCACTCATGCCGGCCGCGCGCCTGAGGACCCAGGGCTGGCGCCGTAGCAGGCTCTTCGCCGCATTTCGCCGCCCGGATATTTTTCCGCGCGCAAAAGCAAAACCCCCGACCAGCTTTCGCTGATCAGGGGCTTTGGGATAGGTGCTTGACGATGACCTACTCTCACATGGAGAAACTCCACACTACCATCGGCGATGCATCGTTTCACTTCTGAGTTCGGGATGGGATCAGGTGGTTCCAACGCTCTATGGTCGTCAAGCAATTCTTTCGGACGCTCGTGGCTTGCGCACACGCTCATCCCGATTCGGGTATGTGACAGGTATTTGCGGTTCTCACGAACTTTCGGTTCGTCGACTTCACCGTCTAACACACAAATTGTTTGGGTGTTATATGGTCAAGCCTCACGGGCAATTAGTATTGGTTAGCTCAACGCCTCACAGCGCTTACACACCCAACCTATCAACGTCGTAGTCTTCGACGGCCCTTTAGGGGAATCAAGTTCCCAGTGAGATCTCATCTTGAGGCTAGTTTCCCGCTTAGATGCTTTCAGCGGTTATCTATTCCGAACATAGCTACCCGGCAATGCCACTGGCGTGACAACCGGAACACCAGAGGTTCGTCCACTCCGGTCCTCTCGTACTAGGAGCAGCCCCTCTCAAATCTCAAACGTCCACGGCAGATAGGGACCGAACTGTCTCACGACGTTCTAAACCCAGCTCGCGTACCACTTTAAATGGCGAACAGCCATACCCTTGGGACCGGCTTCAGCCCCAGGATGTGATGAGCCGACATCGAGGTGCCAAACACCGCCGTCGATATGAACTCTTGGGCGGTATCAGCCTGTTATCCCCGGAGTACCTTTTATCCGTTGAGCGATGGCCCTTCCATACAGAACCACCGGATCACTAAGACCTACTTTCGTACCTGCTCGACGTGTCTGTCTCGCAGTCAAGCGCGCTTTTGCCTTTATACTCTACGACCGATTTCCGACCGGTCTGAGCGCACCTTCGTACTCCTCCGTTACTCTTTAGGAGGAGACCGCCCCAGTCAAACTGCCCACCATACACTGTCCTCGATCCGGATAACGGACCAGAGTTAGAACCTCAAGCATGCCAGGGTGGTATTTCAAGGATGGCTCCACGCGAACTGGCGTCCACGCTTCAAAGCCTCCCACCTATCCTACACAAGCAGGCTCAAAGTCCAGTGCAAAGCTACAGTAAAGGTTCACGGGGTCTTTCCGTCTAGCCGCGGATACACTGCATCTTCACAGCGATTTCAATTTCACTGAGTCTCGGGTGGAGACAGCGCCGCCATCGTTACGCCATTCGTGCAGGTCGGAACTTACCCGACAAGGAATTTCGCTACCTTAGGACCGTTATAGTTACGGCCGCCGTTTACCGGGGCTTCGATCAAGAGCTTCGCTTTCGCTAACCCCATCAATTAACCTTCCGGCACCGGGCAGGCGTCACACCCTATACGTCCACTTTCGTGTTTGCAGAGTGCTGTGTTTTTAATAAACAGTCGCAGCGGCCTGGTATCTTCGACCGGCATGGGCTTACGTAGTAAATACTTCACCCTCACCGGCGCACCTTCTCCCGAAGTTACGGTGCCATTTTGCCTAGTTCCTTCACCCGAGTTCTCTCAAGCGCCTTGGTATTCTCTACCCAACCACCTGTGTCGGTTTGGGGTACGGTTCCTAGTTACCTGAAGCTTAGAAGCTTTTCCTGGAAGCATGGCATCAACCACTTCACGTTCTAAAAGAACGCTCGTCATCAGCTCTCGGCATTAAGACCCCGGATTTACCTAAGATCTCTGCCTACCACCTTAAACTTGGACAACCAACGCCAAGCTGGCCTAGCCTTCTCCGTCCCTCCATCGCAGTAACTAGAAGTACAGGAATATTAACCTGTTTCCCATCGACTACGCTCTTCAGCCTCGCCTTAGGGACCGACTAACCCTGCGTCGATTAACGTTGCGCAGGAACCCTTGGTCTTTCGGCGTGGGAGTTTTTCACTCCCATTGTCGTTACTCATGTCAGCATTCGCACTTCTGATACCTCCAGCAAGCTTCTCAACTCACCTTCACAGGCTTACAGAACGCTCCTCTACCGCACATCTTGCGATGCACCCGTAGCTTCGGTGTATGGTTTGAGCCCCGTTACATCTTCCGCGCAGGCCGACTCGACTAGTGAGCTATTACGCTTTCTTTAAAGGGTGGCTGCTTCTAAGCCAACCTCCTAGCTGTCTAAGCCTTCCCACATCGTTTACCACTTAACCATAACTTTGGGACCTTAGCTGACGGTCTGGGTTGTTTCCCTTTTCACGACGGACGTTAGCACCCGCCGTGTGTCTCCCACGCTGACACTTCCAGGTATTCGGAGTTTGCATCGGTTTGGTAAGTCGGGATGACCCCCTAGCCGAAACAGTGCTCTACCCCCTGGAGTGATACGTGAGGCGCTACCTAAATAGCTTTCGAGGAGAACCAGCTATCTCCGAGCTTGATTAGCCTTTCACTCCGATCCACAAGTCATCCCCTACCTTTTCAACGGGAGTGGGTTCGGTCCTCCAGTCAGTGTTACCTAACCTTCAACCTGCTCATGGATAGATCGCCCGGTTTCGGGTCTATACCCAGCGACTAAACGCCCTATTAAGACTCGCTTTCGCTACGCCTTCCCTATTCGGTTAAGCTCGCCACTGAATATAAGTCGCTGACCCATTATACAAAAGGTACGCAGTCACCTAACAAAGTAGGCTCCCACTGCTTGTACGCATACGGTTTCAGGTTCTATTTCACTCCCCTCTCCGGGGTTCTTTTCGCCTTTCCCTCACGGTACTGGTTCACTATCGGTCAGTCAGTAGTATTTAGCCTTGGAGGATGGTCCCCCCATATTCAGACAAAGTTTCTCGTGCTCCGTCCTACTCGATTTCACTTCCAAGAACCTTTCACATACGGGGCTATCACCCACTATGGCCGCACTTTCCAGAGCGTTCTGTTAGATTCAAAGAAGCTTAAGGGCTAGTCCCCGTTCGCTCGCCACTACTAAGGGAATCTCGGTTGATTTCTTTTCCTCAGGGTACTTAGATGTTTCAGTTCCCCTGGTTCGCCTCTTACACCTATGTATTCAGTGCAAGATACCCAGCTTATGCTGGGTGGGTTCCCCCATTCAGAGATCTCCGGATCAAAGTCTGTTTGCCGACTCCCCGAAGCTTATCGCAGGCTACCACGTCTTTCATCGCCTCTGACTGCCAAGGCATCCACCGTATGCGCTTCTTCACTTGACCATATAACCCCAAGCAATCTGGTTATACGTCTCGAACGTGAAGACGACATTCGCCGAAAATTCGCGCTTGAACTCGCAAATTTTACCTTGACTTGAATAATCACCAGTGAAAGAGATTATTCAGTCTACTTCTATCACATACCCAAATTTTTAAAGAACGGTTCCGGTACAAAGACCAGACATCAATGTTCCATTACCCTGAACATTCATGTCTGAACTTTCGCGACGTGGATGGTGGAGCCAAGGAGGATCGAACTCCTGACCTCCTGCGTGCAAAGCAGGCGCTCTCCCAGCTGAGCTATGGCCCCCTCTTTTCCAACGATTGGTGGGTCTGGGCAGATTCGAACTGCCGACCTCACCCTTATCAGGGGTGCGCTCTAACCGACTGAGCTACAGACCCATATAGGGTTGCCTAACCGTCGCTTTACCAGTGAATCAAGCAATTCGTGTGGGAGCTTATGAGAAAGCCGGGATCTTCGATTAAGGAGGTGATCCAGCCGCAGGTTCCCCTACGGCTACCTTGTTACGACTTCACCCCAGTCATGAATCACTCCGTGGTAACCGTCCCCCTTGCGGTTAGACTAGCTACTTCTGGAGCAACCCACTCCCATGGTGTGACGGGCGGTGTGTACAAGGCCCGGGAACGTATTCACCGTGACATTCTGATTCACGATTACTAGCGATTCCGACTTCACGCAGTCGAGTTGCAGACTGCGATCCGGACTACGATCGGTTTTATGGGATTAGCTCCACCTCGCGGCTTGGCAACCCTCTGTACCGACCATTGTAGCACGTGTGTAGCCCTGGCCGTAAGGGCCATGATGACTTGACGTCATCCCCACCTTCCTCCGGTTTGTCACCGGCAGTCTCCTTAGAGTGCCCACCATAACGTGCTGGTAACTAAGGACAAGGGTTGCGCTCGTTACGGGACTTAACCCAACATCTCACGACACGAGCTGACGACAGCCATGCAGCACCTGTGTTCCGATTCCCGAAGGCACTCTCGCATCTCTGCAAGATTCCGGACATGTCAAGGCCAGGTAAGGTTCTTCGCGTTGCTTCGAATTAAACCACATGCTCCACCGCTTGTGCGGGCCCCCGTCAATTCATTTGAGTTTTAACCTTGCGGCCGTACTCCCCAGGCGGTCGACTTATCGCGTTAGCTGCGCCACTAAAATCTCAAGGATTCCAACGGCTAGTCGACATCGTTTACGGCGTGGACTACCAGGGTATCTAATCCTGTTTGCTCCCCACGCTTTCGCACCTCAGTGTCAGTATCAGTCCAGGTGGTCGCCTTCGCCACTGGTGTTCCTTCCTATATCTACGCATTTCACCGCTACACAGGAAATTCCACCACCCTCTACCGTACTCTAGTCAGGCAGTTATGGATGCAGTTCCCAGGTTGAGCCCGGGGATTTCACATCCATCTTACCAAACCACCTACGCGCGCTTTACGCCCAGTAATTCCGATTAACGCTTGCACCCTTCGTATTACCGCGGCTGCTGGCACGAAGTTAGCCGGTGCTTATTCTGTTGGTAACGTCAAAACAGCAAGGTATTAACTTACTGCCCTTCCTCCCAACTTAAAGTGCTTTACAATCCGAAGACCTTCTTCACACACGCGGCATGGCTGGATCAGGCTTTCGCCCATTGTCCAATATTCCCCACTGCTGCCTCCCGTAGGAGTCTGGACCGTGTCTCAGTTCCAGTGTGACTGATCATCCTCTCAGACCAGTTACGGATCGTCGCCTAGGTGAGCCGTTACCTCACCTACTAGCTAATCCGACCTAGGCTCATCTGATAGCGTGAGGTCCGAAGATCCCCCACTTTCTCCCGTAGGACGTATGCGGTATTAGCGTTCCTTTCGAAACGTTGTCCCCCACTACCAGGCAGATTCCTAGGCATTACTCACCCGTCCGCCGCTGAATCAGAGAGCAAGCTCCCTTCATCCGCTCGACTTGCATGTGTTAGGCCTGCCGCCAGCGTTCAATCTGAGCCATGATCAAACTCTTCAGTTCAATACTGATTGGGTTTTGAGAAAACCCTAAACTTGGCTCAGCAATCGCAAAAAACTCTCGAATTCACGAGTGTTACTTGTGATGCTGATAATCTTGCGATCACCAGTCTTAACTCACAAGCACCCACACGAATTGCTTGATTCAACTTGTTAAAGAGCGTTTCGGCGAAGTCTTTCGTCTCAACCGAGGCCGCGCATTCTACAGCAGCCTTTCTTTCTGTCAAGCTGTTTTTCGAAAATCTCTTTTCTACTCAACCGCTTGCGCTTTCGAGCAGCAACGCTTCTCGTCAGCGGGAGGCGCATATTACAGCGTTGAATTTCGCTGTCAAGCACCTCGGCGATCTTCTTTCATCGAGCCCGCAGAGGCGAACAAGAGAAAGCGGCAAGCGAGTCGCCTGCCAGACCACCACTCTCAGCCTCGAGAACCTGTAAGCGCTTGATTTTCAAGCTCTTTCAGCGCTTCGTCGCTGGGAGTGGTGCGCATTATAGGGACTTAAAAATGCCCGTCAACGACTTTCTGAAAGAATTTTCAGCGCGAGGCGAGTCGAGTCCGAAGGACCGGCAGCTGCTTCGCTATCGGAGGTACCCGCACTATCAGTAGCAACAGCCCCAGAGACGCGTACAGCGCCCAGCGCTCGAAGTCGGAGCGAACGACCCACAGCATATGTAGAAGCCCGAAACCGAGGATGACATAGATCAGCCGGTGCAATTTCTTCCAGTTCGCCCCCAGCCTACGCATGCTGTATTTGTTCGAGGTCAACGCCAGCGGAAGCAAACAGAGGAAACCCAAGGCGCCAACGATGATGTAGGGGCGCTTGCGCAACTCGACGCCCAGCTGCGCCCAATCCAGCCCAAGGATGAACACACCATAGGCGCACAGATGCAGGCATATATAGGCAAAGCACCACAACCCCAGCTGCCGGCGAACCTGAATCCAGCCTCCCCAGCGCGTCAGCTTCTGCAGCGGAGTCATCGCCAGTGTGAGCAGCAGGAGAATCAGGCCGCCCTGCCCCAACCGATCAACCAGCGCCTTACCTGGATCAGGTCCCAGCGCAAATATCCAGGCCTGATACAGCCAGTACAGCGGCGGTAACAAAGCCAGAATGAAAACGGTGATTCGCCAGATGGGATTACGCATCAGTAGTTCACCCTCAAATCCATGCCCGCATACAGCGAAGCGACCTCTTCGGCATAGCCGTTGAACATGAGGGTGGGACGAATATTCGGGCTGAATAATCCACTAGGTAGGCGTCTTTCATGAGCCTGAGTCCAGCGCGGGTGGTCCACAGTCGGATTGACGTTGGCATAGAAGCCGTACTCGTCCGGCGCCAAGCTTTGCCAAGTAGTCTTCGGCTGTTCGGCGACAAAGCTGATACGGATGATCGACTTGGCACCTTTGAATCCATATTTCCAGGGAGCGATCAGGCGCAGTGGCGCACCGTTCTGGTTAGCCAGCACCCGGCCGTACATTCCGACAGCCAGTATTGCCAGCGGATTCATGGCCTCGTCCATGCGCAGACCTTCCACATATGGCCATTCGATCAACGCGAAATTGGATTGCACACCGGGCATGTGCGCCCTATCGACCAGCGTTTCGAAGCGCAGGTATTTGGCATTGCCGGTCGGCTCGACGCGCTTGATCAGCTCCGCGATCGGGAAGCCTATCCAGGGAATCACCATCGACCAGGCTTCCACGCAGCGCAGCCGGTAGATGCGCTCCTCCAGCTGATAGGGCTTGATGAAGTCTTCCAGGGCGTACTTGCCGGGCTTGGCCACTTCTCCGTCGATTACCACCGACCACGGCTCGGTCTGCAGAGCACCGGCGTTTGCTGCCGGATCTGTCTTCTCGGGTCCGAACTCGTAGAAGTTGTTGTAGTGGGTCGCGTCGGCAAAGGGGGTGATGCTTTCCCCTTTGACGGTTACGGCATCCCATTTGAGCGCGCCTAGCTTTTCATCGAACCAGGCAGGAGTTTGCGCAACCGGATCGACACCGTCGTAGCGAGAAGGATCGGCACTCGCGAATCCCGGCAAGGACGCCAGCGCGATACCAGAGAGGCTTCCGCCGAGAAAGCGGCGACGTGACAGGTAGAGAGCTTCGGGAGTGACTTCCGACTCGTGGCAGTCGGACGGGCGGGCAATCTTGATCAACATGGCGGGCTCCGCAACTACTGGCTGAATGCGCCAATAGACTGCGGAGCCCGTGCGGAATTACACCGCAGGGGGCTGCTTGCGACGGCGCAATTGCAACAAGTATTGCACCGGGCCGGACGCAGCATAAGCGAGGAACAACAGCAGCAGGATGCGCGGCGGGTCGGTGAAGACTACGGCAAATGCCAGCACCACCACGAGGATTGCCATAAACGGCACGCGACCGCGCAGGTCGAGATCCTTGAAGCTGTAGTACTTGATGTTGCTGACCATCAGCATGCCGGCAGCCGCGACCATCAGCGCAACCAGCAGCGAGACCTTGGCGCCCTGCACCTGGAAGTCAGCAAACGCCCAAACGGTACCAGCGACCAGAGCCGCGGCAGCCGGGCTGGCCAGGCCGATGAAGTAGCGCTTATCGGCTTTGCCCACCTGCGTGTTGAAGCGCGCCAGGCGCAGCGCAGCACCCGCAACATAGATGAAGGCAACCATCCAGCCGACCTTGCCCAGGCTGCTCAGCGCCCACTCAAAGGCAACCAGCGCCGGCGCTACGCCAAAGGCGACCATGTCGGACAGCGAGTCGTACTCGGCACCGAAGGCACTTTGGGTATTGGTCAGGCGTGCAACGCGACCGTCCAGGCCATCCAGGACCATGGCGACGAAAATGGCGATGGCCGCATTGGAGAAGTCGCCGCTCATGGCATTGATGATGGCGTACAGGCCAGTGAACAGGGCCGCCGTGGTGAACAGGTTGGGCAGCAGGTAGATGCCACGATGACGCACCTTGCGCCCCTGATCGTCGTGCCCTTCTTCGATGTGCTCATCGATGGGGAGCAGGCTTTCGGTTTCTTCGGAGACCTTGTTCGGCTCCTCGGGACCTTCAGTCATGAAAACTTCCTTGGGAACTCTACGGGAGATGAATGCACGGACCGGACAGGGGCCCGCGCGCCCAGGCTTTATACCAGAAGCGCGGGCAAGAACGAAAAAACGCGGCCGAGGCCGCGTTTCTTCGAGTGTCGCGAAAGCCCTTAGTTCTTGGACTTGTCGACGATCTTGTTGGCAGCGATCCACGGCATCATGGCGCGCAGCTTCTCGCCAACGACTTCGATGCCATGGGCAGCGTTGTTGCGGCGGTAGGCGGTCATCGATGGGTAGTTGGCAGCGCCTTCGGTGATGAACATCTTGGCGTATTCGCCGTCCTGGATGCGCTTCAGAGCGTTGCGCATGGCAGCACGCGATTCGGCGTTGATCACTTCCGGACCGGTCACGTACTCGCCGTATTCGGCGTTGTTCGAGATCGAGTAGTTCATGTTGGCGATGCCGCCTTCGAACATGAGGTCAACGATCAGCTTCAGTTCGTGCAGGCACTCGAAGTAGGCCATTTCCGGCGCGTAGCCAGCTTCGACCAGGGTTTCGAAACCGGCTTTCACCAGCTCGACGCAACCGCCGCACAGAACGGCCTGCTCGCCGAACAGGTCGGTTTCGGTCTCGTCCTTGAAGGTGGTTTCGATGATGCCGGTACGGCCGCCGCCGACGCCGCAGGCATACGACAGGGCGACGTTCTTGGCGTTGCCGGAAGCGTCCTGGTAGATGGCGATCAGGTCAGGGATACCGCCGCCTTTTACGAACTCGGAACGTACGGTGTGGCCCGGAGCCTTCGGCGCGATCATGATCACGTCGAGGTCAGCGCGCGGTACGACTTGGTTGTAGTGGATGGAGAAGCCGTGAGCGAAGGCCAGGGTGGCGCCTTTCTTCAGGTTCGGCTCGATCTCGTCCTTGTACAGGCGGCCCTGGAACTCGTCCGGGGTCAGGATCATGACCAGGTCGGCAGCAGCAACGGCTTCAGCGACTTCGGCGACTTTCAGGCCGTGGTTCTGAGCCTTGGCAACGGAGGAAGAGTTCGCACGCAGGCCGACGGTAACGTCGACGCCGGAATCCTTCAGGTTGCAGGCATGGGCGTGGCCCTGGGAACCGTAACCGATGATGGCAACTTTCTTGCCCTGGATGATGGAGAGGTCACAGTCTTTATCGTAGAAAACGCGCATTTGGGTAATCCCCTGTCTATTGGCCTCGTGGGCCGTCTTTCAAATTCAGATGCTGAGAGTCTTGTCGCCACGGGCGATGCCGGTCACACCGGTACGCACCGTTTCGATGATCGAGGCGGTCCCGATGGCCTGGATGAAGCTGTCCAGTTTGTCACTGGTGCCTGCCAGTTGCACGGTGTACACGCTGCTGGTCACGTCGACGATCTGTCCGCGGAAGATGTCGGTAGTGCGCTTGACCTCGGCGCGCTGGGCGCCGGTGGCCTTGATCTTGACGAGCATCAGCTCGCGTTCGATGTGCGCGCTTTCCGACAGGTTCACCAGCTTCACCACCTCGATCAACTTGTTGAGGTTCTTGGTGATCTGCTCGATGACCTCGTCCTGGCCGGCAGTGGTCAGGGTCAGACGCGACAGCGTCGGATCCTCGGTCGGGGCGACGGTGAGGGTTTCGATGTTGTAGTTGCGCTGGGAGAACAGGCCGACAACGCGGGACAGCGCGCCAGGTTCGTTTTCCAGCAGCAGGGAAATGATGTGTCGCATGATCAGGTACGCTCCGTCTTGCTCAGCCACATGTCGCGCATCGCACCGCCACGGATCTGCATCGGGTAGACGTGCTCGCTGGTGTCGACCTGGATGTCCATGAACACCAGGCGATTCTTCAGGGCGAAGGCTTCTTCCATCATCGGCTTCAGGTCCTTCAGCTCGGTGATGCGCATGCCCACGTGACCATAGGCCTCAGCCAGCTTGACGAAGTCCGGCAGGGATTCCATGTAGGAGTGCGAGTAGCGGCTGTTGTACTGCATGTCCTGCCATTGGCGGACCATGCCCAGAGCACCGTTGTTCAGGTTGACGATCTTCACCGGCAGGTCGTACTGCAGGCAGGTCGACAGCTCCTGAATGTTCATCTGGATGCTGCCCTCGCCGGTTACGCAGGCGACGTCGGCATCCGGGAAGTTCAGCTTCACACCCATGGCGGCCGGGAAGCCGAAGCCCATGGTGCCCAGGCCACCGGAGTTGATCCAGCGATTGGGCTTGTTGAAGCGGTAGTACTGCGCCGCGAACATCTGGTGCTGGCCTACGTCGGAGGCGACGAAGGCGTCACCGCCGGTGACTTCCCAGAGGGTCTCGATCACGGTCTGCGGCTTGATGATGCTGCCGTCACCCATGTTGTAGGGGAATAGACCACGGCTGCCGCGCCATTCGTCGATCTGCTTCCACCAGGCATTCAGCGCTTCCTTGTTCGGGGTCTCGCCGATTTCCTTGAGGATGGCGACCATTTCGGTCAGGACGCTGTCTACCGGGCCAACGATCGGGATGTCGGCCTTGACGGTCTTGGAGATCGAGGCCGGGTCGATGTCGACGTGGATGATCTTGGCGTTCGGGCAGAACTTGGCTGCGGTTTCACCGTTGATCACCCGGTCATCGAAGCGCGCGCCGACGGCGAAGATCACGTCCGCGTGGTGCATCGCCAGGTTGGCAGTGTAGCTGCCGTGCATGCCCAGCATGCCGACGAACTGGCGATCGCTGCCCGGGTAGCCGCCCAGGCCCATCAGGGTGTTGGTCACAGGCACGTTGAGGATGCGCGCGACCTCGGTCAGAGGCTCGGCGGCATTGCCCATGATCACGCCGCCACCGGAGTAGATGATCGGGCGCTTGGCAGCCAGCAGCATCTCGGCGGCCTTGCGGATCTGGCCGGAGTGGCCGCGGACGGCAGGGCTATAGGAACGCAGCTTGACCTTCTTCGGATAGGCGTACTCGAACTTTTGAGTCGGGTCGCCCATGTCCTTCGGAATATCGATCACGACCGGACCGGGACGGCCGGACTGGGCAATGTAGAAGGCCTTCTTGATCACCTCGGGGATTTCCGCCGGGTGCTTGATGATGAAGCTGTGCTTCACGATCGGACGCGAGATACCGACCATGTCGGTTTCCTGGAACGCGTCGGTGCCGACCATGTTGCTGGACACCTGGCCAGAGATCACCACCATGGGGATCGAGTCCATGTACGCGGTAGCGATGCCGGTGATGGCATTGGTCGCGCCCGGACCGGAAGTCACCAGGACCACGCCAGGTTTGCCGGTGGCGCGCGCATAGCCGTCGGCCATGTGAGTGGCGGCCTGCTCGTGGCGAACCAGGATGTGGGTCACGTCGTTCTCTTTGAAGAGAGCGTCGTAGATATGCAGGAGGGCACCGCCCGGGTACCCGTAGATGTACTTAACGCCTTCGTCACGCAGCGAGCGGACGACCATTTCAGCGCCGGATAAAAGCTCCACGTTGTCACCTCTAGAACGCTATATACGGAAACCCCCGACGTGGGGGACCGACTTGGATGGCTGCCCGGCAGACATGGGCGAATGTAATCGCCGGCTACGTCGACTGCCGATTGAGCAGAACCTGGAGACGCTCCTGTTTGTGTTACGGAGAGCCTCCACCCAGCGCGAGGTAACGCGAAACAGGGTGAAACTTTGCGGCGCGGGTAGCACCTCTTGTCTGCCGAGTAAAACCAGCTTGCGGCCGGCCCACTGCAGCGAACCTTGGATTCTTCTGATTCGTTCGCAGCAAGTCAAGCTATATATGGATCTGTTACTAACGCGCGTTGTGATCTTCCTCTGCGGAACCATCGGCACTTTTGGTTATAGTTACCGCCAGACTCCGAACCCCAAGGACCGAAACAGCATGCGACGCACGATTCTGCTGGGCAGCCTGATGCTGGCCCTGAGTGCTCCGGTGATGGCCGCTCAGGTATACAAGTGGGTCGACGCCCAGGGCGTCACGCATTTCGGCGCCCAGCCGCCGACCGACGCCAAGGCAGCAGCGGTCGACACCAAGATCGCCCAGCCCACGCCCGGTTTTCCGCTACCGGCCAAGGCTGCACCTACGTTGCCGCCCTCGGCAGATGACAAGCAGAAGGCCGCCGACGAAAAGGTGAGGCAGGAAGTTGCCCAACAAGAGGCCGAGCGCGCCAAATATTGCGACGGACTGCGGACCAATCTGGCTCAGTTGAAGAACAACCCGCGCGTGCGAGTTTCCGACGATAACGGCGACATGCGCCGGATTCCGGAGGAGGAGCGGCAGGCGCGCATCACAGAAACCGAGCACGACCTGCAGCAGAACTGCGACTAACTAGGCTGGCATCAGCCCTCGCGAGCGATCAGCCGATCGAACTCTCCGAGGGCGAGCAGCAGCGGCAGGAACCGCGCCCCCTCGCCGGCATAGGTGACTTCTGCCATCTCGCGGATGCCCGAAGCATGCGGCAGATCCGCACCCGCCTCGATAATCTGCTTCATGCGCGGCAGGAAGATCCACTGCAGCCATTCTTCGAGCGCCAGCGTATCCACGCAGAACGGCTCAACGCTGGCCAGCGCCTCCACCGACGGCGGCTGCGCGGCCCACAGATCGAGCGCACGCAGCTCGCGCTCGATGAGCAGCAGCTGGTCGGCCAATGCCGGTAGTCGCCGGTCCATTACAAGGTCGCCTTCGCGCTTTGTCGCGCAGCGGCTGCGCCAGAAGCATCGCCTTGCGCCTCGCGGGCCTTGGCGATCACATCCCAGAGGCTGGCCTGCAGCGTCGGCCGTCCACCGGCCAGCGCCAACCCGCGCCGTGCAACCTGCTCGGCCTGGGCACTATCACCCTGAGCCAGGCGCACTTGCGCGAGCTTGTAGAGCACCTGCGGCTCGCGCGGGGCAATGCGCTGGGCACGCTCCAGGCTGGCGGATGCACCATTGAGATCGCCGCTGCCCTGCTGCTGCTGGGCAGTGGTCAATAGCGCCAGGACGGGGCCGTCGAGTTGTTCGTCAGCCGCCAGCGGGGTGTTGCTCGATGGAATGCCGCTCGGCATCTGCTGCGCAGGCGCCGACTGGTAAGCCGGCGGTTGATACGCCGGCGGCTGGGCAGACTGCTGCTGATAGACGGGCTGTTGGTAAACCTGCTGGCTGAAGCCACCGGTGCTGCTGATACTGCTCGGCGTGCTCGACGTCGTCGGAGTGGCCGGCGCGCCGTACTGAGGACCAGGAGTAATCGGCGAAGTAGTCAGCGGTGCCGCGCCGCTTTGCGCGGGGAAAGTCTGGATCGGTGCAGCGCCAGCATCCTGCGGCACCATCACGGTCACGCCAGAGTCGCCCGACAGCTGCGCCGCGCGCGGCGCGTTGTTGTAGCCAGGCTGGTTGGTGCCGGAATAGCCGACGCGCTCCTGGTTGGACACCGAGGTGCCCTGGTCCGCGACAGGAATGGCCCCCTGCTGCGGAGTCGCACAACCGGACAGCACGGCCGCGGCGGCAGCCACGGCAAACCACGCATTTCTCACTTCGAATCCTCTCGCCTCAGTTCAACCAGCCGCGAACCCAGTCCATCACCTGACCGGCCGGGTTCTCCGGATTGGTGCCACAACCGGCGCCCGCTGCCGGCTCACTACCGCGAATATAGGGCATCTGTACGGCGCCCGGGCAACTGGCGTCGCTCCCCTGGCCGGTACGCGGATCAACCCAGGCCATGACCACATTATCCGGCTTCGGCGTATCCAATGGCAGGGGCTCGGCCTTGCGCATGAACGAAGTCCAGATCTGCAGCGCACCGGTGGCACCGGTGAAAGGTGTCTTGCCGTTATCGTCGCGACCCAGCCAGACCACCGCCAGGAGGTCCTGGCCGAATCCGGAGAACCAGCTGTCGCGGGAGTCGTTGGTGGTGCCGGTCTTGCCGGCCAGGGTCAGGCTTGACGGCAGCTGGCTGTAGACCGAACGCGCCGTACCTTCGCGCAACACCCGCTGCATTGCGTTCTGCAGCAGGTAAATGGCGCCCGGATCGAAGCGCTGTTGTACCTGGAACGGGTAACGCTTGAGCGGCTGGCCGTCAGCGGCAAGCACACTGCGGATACTGCGCAGCGGCGTATTGAAGCCGCCACTGGCGATGGTCTGGTACATGGTCGCCACCTGCATCGGGCTCAATGCCCCGGCGCCCAGCAACATCGACGGATAGGCTGGCCAGTCGACCTGAACGCCCAGGCGCTCGAGGGTCTTGAGCACGTTCGGCACGCCTAGATCGAGGCCCAGCTTGGCGGTCGACAGGTTCAGCGAACGCGCCAGCCCCTGGTAAAGGAAGATGGTGCCGTTGGAGTCGCCTTCGTAGTTCTTCGGCGTCCACACCTGCCCGTCCTTGCCCTTGATGGAGAACGGCTGATCCTGGATCCAGGTGGTCAGGGTGTACTGGCTGGGACGCTCGAGCGCAGTCAAATAGACCGCCGGTTTGACCAGAGAGCCGATTGGCCGCACGGCATCGATGGCCCGGTTGAAGCCAGCGAAGCGCGCGTCGCGGCTGCCGACCAGCGCCTGCACCTCGCCGGTTTCCGGGTTGGTCACGACCATCGCGGTCTCGGTTTCGTCGATGCCCTTGCGGCCGGTGAAGCGCTTGAAGGTCTCGGTGACCGCGCTTTCCGCCTTGAACTGCAGGATCGGATCGAAACTGGTGAAGATGCGCAGCCCTTCCTCGGTCAGGTCTTCCTCGCGGTAGTCCTGACGCAACTGGCGCTTCACCAGGTCGAGGAAGGCCGGGTAGGAACTGTTCGCCATGCTGCCCTGGCTGGTCACGCCCAGCGGGGCCTTCTTGGCGATGGCGGCCTGGTCCTGGGTGATCACGCCTTGCTCGGCGAGCACGTCGAGGACGACGTTCCGTCGCTCCAGCGCACGCTCCGGATTGCGCCGCGGGTTGTAGTAGGACGGGCCCTTGACCATGCCCACCAGCAGGGCCACCTGCGGCAGCTTCAACTCCGACAGCGGCTGGCTGAAGAAGTACTGGCTGGCCAGCCCGAAGCCATTCACCGAGCGCTGGCCATCCTGGCCGAGGAACACCTCGTTGAGGTAGGCCTGGAGGATGTCCTTCTTGTCGTAGTGCAACTCGAGCAGCACGGCCATCATGGCTTCGTTCAGCTTGCGGCTCAGGCTGCGCTCATTGGTCAGGAAGAAGTTCTTCACCAACTGCTGGGTCAGCGTGCTGCCGCCCTGGCGCAGCTGCCCGGCACTGGCGTTGACCCAGACGGCACGGGCGATCGACTTCACCGACACACCGTGGTGGGTCCAGAAGTCGCGGTCCTCGACGGCCACCAGGGTATCGACCAGATAGGGCGGCACTTCATCCAGCTTGATCAGGATGCGGTCTTCGTTGTGCGCCGGGTACATGCCGCCGATCAGCAGCGGCTCCATGCGCGCCACGGCCAGGTCGGAACCATCGGCGCGGCTCAGGCCCGCGACGGAGTCGCCGGAGAAGCGCACACGGATGCGCTGGGCCGGCTCGGCGCCTTCATAGAACTGGAAGCCGCGAGTGTTCAGGTCGACGGTATTGCCGGATACAGCCACGGCGCCAGGCCCACTGACACTGCCCTCGCGGCGATAGCCGAGCGCACCGAGCTCCTGCAGGAAGTCGGTTTCGTTCAGCTTGAGGCCGACGAAGAGTTCGAGCGGTCGGGCATACACCTTGGCCGGGATGGTCCAGCGCTTGCCGGAGAACTTCTCCTGGACGACCGCGTCCAGATAGACGGCGAAGCCGGCGAGCACGACAAGACCGACCAGGCCGAGTTTCAGGGCCCAGCCAAGCCATTTGCGCAGGCGCGGCGAGTCGTTACGTTTGGGAGTGCGGGAGCGGGAAGATCTAGGACGCGTCATGGCGGCGCATTATACGTAATTTATCCACAGGGGACAGACGCCACCGCAGGCGGCATCCGGGCTCTTGGGTCGAGGGCCGCCGATAAGGCGGCCGCAGCGACGCTGCCTTCGACCAGCACAAAGGCGATTGGTTGCCGGCCGGCCATCACAAGTTTGCACCCACGGCTCATGCCGCCATAATGCCTGGCCTTACGAACCGGACAGCCAAGGAAAATACCGTGAGCCAGACTCTGATCGCTGCCCTGCAGAACCCAGCCCTCTACCCGCATCCGGTAGAGCAGGTCCGGGTTATCGAAACCCACATTTCCTGGGTCCTGCTCACCGGCACCTATGTCTACAAGATCAAGAAGCCGGTCAACTTCGGCTTCCTCGACTTCACTGACCTCGCGGCGCGCAAGCATTTCTGCGAGGAAGAACTGCGCCTGAACCAGCGCCTGACCGACGGCCTTTACCTGGATGTTCTGCCGATCACCGGCAGCGAGAGCGAACCGCGCCTGGGTGGCGACGGCCCGGCCATCGAATACGCCCTCAAGTGCCGCGAGTTCCCCCAGAGCGGACTGCTCAGCGAAGTCCAGGCGCGCGGCGAACTGACGACCGACCATATCGACGCCCTCGCCCGGCAGATCGCCGAGTTCCACCAGCGCACGCCGCAGGTTCCTCAGGAAAACCCGCTGGGCACCGCGGAAGCGGTTATGGCTCCGGTGCGGCAGAACTTCGAGCAGATCCGCCCGCTGCTCAGCGACAAGGCCGACCTGCAGCAGCTCGACGCGCTCGAAAGCTGGGCGGAAAGCTCCTTCGAACGCCTGCTGCCCGTGCTCCAGTCACGCAAGGTGAACGGCTCGATCCGCGAATGCCACGGTGACATCCACCTCGGCAACGCGGCCCTGATCGACGGCAACGTGGTGCTCTTCGACTGCATCGAATTCAACGAGCCGTTCCGCTTCACCGACGTCTGCGCCGATTACGCCTTCCTCGCCATGGACCTCGAGGACCGCGGCCTGAAATGCCACGCGCGGCGCTTCGTCAACCAGTACCTGGAGCGCACCGGCGACTACCAGTCCCTGGAAATCCTCAACTTCTACAAGGCCTATCGCGCACTGGTCCGCGCCAAGATCGCGCTGTTCAGCCTGGCGTTCCAGAACGATGCCGTGCAGAAGGCCGCGACCCTGCGCCAATACCGCAACTACGCCAACCTGGCGGAAAGCTACAGCGCCATCCCGTCGCGCTTCCTGGCAGTAACGGTAGGCGTGTCCGCGGTGGGTAAGAGCTCCGTAGCCATGCGCCTGGTCGAAGCGCTGGGCGCCGTACGCCTGCGTTCGGACGTCGAGCGCAAGCGCCTGTTCGGTGAGCAGCAGTCCGGCCAGGAAGGCACCCTGAAAGGCGGCATCTATAGCGACGACGCCAGCCAGGCCACCTACCAGCGCCTGAACCAGCTCGCTGCCGACATCCTCCGCACCGGCTATCCGGTAGTGCTCGATGCCACCTTCCTCAAGCACGTCCAGCGCCAGGCCGCTCGCGAAGTCGCCGACGCCACCGGCGTGCCCTACCTGATCCTCGACTGTCAGGCGCCCGATAGCGTCATCGCCGGCTGGCTGGCTCAGCGCCAAGCGCAAGGTGTCGACCCGTCCGATGCCACCCTGGAGGTCGTGCAGGCCCAGCAAGCCGGACGCGAAGCCCTGGACAACGACGAGCTGGCCCACAGCAAGCGCGTCGACACCCAGGACAGCGCCAGCCTTGACGCGCTGGTCGCCAACATCCGCCAGCGCCTGCCGGGGATCTGACCCGCAGCCGGGGTCGATGCGTCGACCCCGGCCGTTCGTCGCGCATCCAGCAGCTCGGCGGCGAGCGATATCACAAAGCCACAATTTTCTTACAGCCCGCTACACTTTTTCTGAACATCAAGCGGGCCGTCCCTGCAGTTCAGGCCCTCGCCGCCATGCATGACTCACCACCGCGTGCCGCATCGCAAGGACCGACGATGAACGATGAACTGCTGCACCTGAAGAATCTCGGCAAAACCTCCACCCAGTGGCTGCATGCAGTGGGTATCCACAATGTCTCGGATCTGCGCCGGCTGGGCGCGGTGGGTGCCTATCGAGCGGTGCGGGCGCGTGGATTCCGCGCCTCAAAGGTGCTGTTGTATGCCATCGAAGGCGCCCTGCTGGATGTGCACTGGAACGATCTGCCCCCCGCCCACAAGGCAGCTTTGCTGGGCGAGCTGGAAACTTTTCCGATACAGAACCGGAGCCAGCTCACAAGCCGCTGACGAAAGGATTTACGGAACACGGTGACTGCCCCTATCGTTTCAGGGACTTTCGTGTGCCCTCGATTGCCACCGCCAGCCCAAGGAACCACGGCTCATGTATTTACTCGGCGAACAACCGGCCTATGCCGATCAATTGATCACCCGCCTGCAGAGCATTCCTGCCCAGCTTCTTTCAGGCCTGCAACCCTGTGGCGAGCCCATTCGCCTGGAGCGCACCGACGATCTGATCGCCGCAGTACCGGGTAACCAGCTGTTCCTGATCGAAAATGGCCTGCTGCACGCGGTAGTCGACGAGCGCCCCCTGTTCTACCTGCAGGAAGGCGATATCGTGGGCCTGCGCCAGGGCATCGACCTGCCGCCCTGCCGCTACAGCAGCGAAGAGCCTCTGTGCCTGATCCCCTACTCGCGCAACGAAGTGTTCGCACATATCCATGAGAGCCCGGAGCGCCAGGAGCTCTTCCTCCAATACCTGATCGGCCATACGGCGCTGCTCTCCGACGCTCTCGCACATCTCAAGCAGCCGGATATCCGCCCGTCCACCGGCTTCCGCCATTTCGCCGCCGGCGACCAGCTGATCCAGCAGGGCGACGAAGCCGAACACGTGTTCATCATCATCGAGGGCCACGCCGAGGCCTTCGTCGATGGGCAGAAGGTTGGCGACGTACAGAAGGACGAGATCTTCGGCGCGATGGCCGTGTTCACCGGCGAGAAACGCAGCGCCAGCGTCGTCGCCAGCGAACCCTGCACGGTGATGGTGATTCCCAAGGACCAGTTCCTCAGCCTGATGCAAAGCAATCCGCGAATTGCCCACAGCCTGATCGAGAGCATGGCCCGCCGCATCGACCTGCTGAACCGCGAAGTCACCCAGTTGCGCCAGCAACAGAGCGCAAGCTGAGCTCTCCACCGCCACAGAAGCCCGGCCCCGCGCCGGGCTTCTGCTTTTTTGGGAGCGACTTCGAGCGATGATGAAAATAGCGAGAGAAGAGGTTTACTCTCAAATGATAATGATTATTATTGGATTATCTGGTCGCGAGGCCAGACGATAAGCTCAAGAGACCACGCAGTCGGACTCTTCAGATTATCTCCTCATCAGGCTAATCACGGATTCGACCCGGCTCTTCGCCGGGTCTTTTTTTGCCTGCACTTTTGCCGGAGATACCCGCAGAGTTCCGATTAGCGAGCAGGCAGAAAAGCGTTGACATGCAAATGATAATTGTTATTATTCAAACCACTGGCTGCGAGGCCAGTCGATAAACTGAGCGGCCACCGCAGTCGGACGATCAGATTATCTCCTCATCAGGCTAATCACGGATTCGACCCGGCTCTTCGCCGGGTCTTTTTTTGCCTGCACTTTTGCCGGAGATACCCGCAGAGTTCCGATTAGCGAGCAGGCAGAAAAGCGTTGACATGCAAATGATAATTGTTATTATTCAAACCACTGGCTGCGAGGCCAGTCGATAAACTGAGCGGCCACCGCAGTCGGACGATCAGATTATCTCCTCATCAGGCTAATCACGGATCCGCCCCGCCTCTCCGCGGGGTCTTTTTTTGCCTGCACTTTTGCCGGAGATACCC
The DNA here is from genome assembly GCF_000689415.1 of Pseudomonas knackmussii B13. Classification (NCBI taxonomy): domain Bacteria; kingdom Pseudomonadati; phylum Pseudomonadota; class Gammaproteobacteria; order Pseudomonadales; family Pseudomonadaceae; genus Pseudomonas; species Pseudomonas knackmussii. The sequence goes on from NZ_HG322950.1 coordinate 5,196,732, forward strand.
GCAGAGTTCCGATTAGCGAGCAGGCAGAAAAGCGTTGACATGCAAATGATAATTGTTATTATTCAAACCACTGGCTGCGAGGCCAGTCGATAAACTGAGCGGCCACCGCAGTCGGACGATCAGATTATCTCCTCATCAGGCTAATCACGGTTTCGACCCGGCACATCGCCGGGTCTTTTTTTGCCCGCGAAAAAGCCCGCTCAGCGCACCACTACGAGCGGATGACCACGCTCCGGATGGCGCTGGACCAGCACATCCAGGCCAAACACGTCGCGCAGGGGCTCGGCTTGCAGCACCGCTTCGGGTGTTCCGGCCGCTCGCTCCAGGCCGTCGCGCAGCAGCAGCAACCGATCGCAATAGCGCGCCGCGAGGTTCAGGTCATGCAGCACCACCAGCACTGCCACTCCGCGCTCGGCGATTTCTCGCACAGCCTGCAGCAGGCTGTGCTGATGTAGTGGATCGAGCGCGGAAGTCGGCTCGTCCAGCAACAGGACCTGCTCGGCATTGCCCGGCCACAGTTGCGCCAACACCCGCGCCAGGTGCACGCGCTGGCGCTCGCCGCCGGACAACGCGAGATAGCTGCGCCCGGCGAGATGCCCGGCATCCGCCACGCGCAGGGCTGCTGCAACTATCTGCGCGTCGATCTGGCGGCCACTGGAATGGGGCAAACGGCCGAAGCCGACCACGGTTTCCACATCGAAGGCGAAGTTGAGCGAGGACGTCTGCGGCAACACTGCCAGTCGGCGCGCACGAGCTGTGCCCGCCCAGGACTGCAGGTCGCGCCCGTCCAGGCTCACCTGGCCAATGCTCGGCTTCAGCTCGCCGCTCAGCGCGCCAAGCAGCGTGCTCTTTCCGGCGCCATTGGGACCCAACACTCCTAGCACTTCACCTGCCTGCAGGGCCAGCGACAGGCCGTGCAGCACCGGCTTGCCGCCGCGCACTACCGTCAGGTTTTCCGCGCGCAACATCAGAGGCGACTCCGCAGCAGCAGATAAAGGAAGAATGGCGCACCAATCAGCGCCATGACGATGCCGATGGGCAATTCCGCAGGCGCCAGGGCCAAGCGCGCCAGCAAATCAGCGAGCAGCAGCAGGATCGCGCCACCGAGCATCGACGCCGGCAGGAGACGGCGATGATCCGGACCGACGACCAGTCGCAACAGATGCGGCACTACCAGGCCAATGAAGCCGATCATTCCAGCCGCAGCGACGGCAGCACCAACACCCAGCGCCGTGCAGAAAATCAGCTCGACCTTCAGGCGCTCGACATCGAAGCCCAGGTGGCGCGCCTCCGACTCACCCAGCAGTAGCGCGTTGAGCGCGTCCACCCGACGCGGCAGCCAGGCCGCCACCAGCATGCCCACCAGCAGCAGCGGCCAGAGGCGCGGATAGCTGGCTCCGTTCAGGCTGCCGAGATTCCAGAACGTCAGGCTGCGCAGGGTGGCGTCGTCAGCGAGATAGCTGAACAGGCCGATCAGCGCACTGGCCAGTGCGGTCAGGGCAATACCGGCGAGAAGCATGGTGGCGACGCTGGTCTGGCCGTCGCGGCGTCCCAGGCGATAGACCAGCCAGGTCACCACCAAACCGCCGAGGAAGGCGCAGAGGGAAAGCAGATAGGGAGCGAGGACCGCCGGCAATCCACCGATTGCCGCGCCAAAGACGATAGCCAGGGCTGCCCCCAGTGCGGCGCCGCTGGATACGCCGATCAACCCCGGGTCGGCCAGGGGATTGCGAAACAGTCCCTGCATGGCCACGCCGCACAACGCCAGCAAAGCGCCCACCAGCAATCCCATCAGTGCGCGCGGCAGACGCAGCTGCCCCACGATCAATTCGGCCTGCTCCAACCCTTCAACCTTCACCGGCACTCCAGACAGATGCAGCAACGCACGCAGCGTATCGCCCAGCGGCAGGCTGACCGAACCCAGCGCCAGGGCCAGCCAGAACACCAGCAGCAGCGCGGCGCAAAGGCCGAGGAAAAGGGGACGAGCTGGAACCGGTCGGGTCAAAGGGCGGTCATCCGCACGAAGAAGTTGCGCGGAAGGATAAGAGCCCGCCGATAGGCCCGCCAGCCCGACGCGGCAGAGCGGGATCGCGGCAAATGCCCGCAACGACTCGCAACATTGATAATGATTTGCATTTACAAAACAAACCTTATAAGGTCGCGCCGCTTTTCGAGCGTCACTTTTCCGCCGATCGCCTGTCACTTGTCTTGTATGGGCGGAACGGCGAGTCTGCGCGCTCTACTTCTTCAGCACACGGATGTGCTCCCTAAATAGCGGGACTCCCATGCAACTGCTTTGCCCCACCGACGAACTGAGCGAAGGCTGCAGCCGAGGCTTCACCCTCGCCGGGCAGCACCTCGTCGCCGTGCGTCGCAATGGCCGTGCGCATGTCTACCGCAACCGTTGCCCGCACCGCGGCACGCGGCTGGAGTGGGAAGCCGACCGCTTCCTCGACTCCACTGGCAGCCTGCTGCAATGCGCCCACCATGGGGCGCTGTTCCTGATCGAGTCGGGCGAATGCATCCAGGGCCCGTGCCTGGGCCACACGCTCGACGCCCTGCCCTGCCGCGAAGACCCGCAGGGCTTGTGGGTGGAGCTGGAAGCGCTCTAGGCGCGCACGTCCAACCGCCGGACCAGGCGTAACTCTTGCGGATCGAGATCAGCACCATAAGCCAGCACCTCGACACCCGCCTCACGCGCTTCGCCAAGGGCATTGGCATAGGCCGGATCGATCTCGACCGCCGGGCGTACCGCTTCGATGCCGGACAGGTTCACGCAATACAACAACACCGCGCGCGTCCCTTCCCGGGCCATAGCGGCGAGCTCACGCAGATGTTTGGCGCCGCGCGTAGTAACTGCGTCCGGGAAAGCAGCCACGGCGGTGTCGTCGAAGCCCAGGGTGACGCTCTTCACTTCGACAAAAACTGGCCCCTCGGCGAAGTCCAGACGGAAGTCGGCGCGGCTGTTCTCCACGCCATAAGCGACTTCGCGGCGTAGTTCGGCGAATCCGGCCAGTTCTGCGATGTCACCCGCCAGCAGGGCTTCCTCCACCAGACGATTGGCACGCCCGGTGTTCACGCAGGCCAGCCGCCCCTGTGGCGTCTCGGCAAGCTCCCAGGTGCCCGGCAGCTTGCGCTTGGGGTCGCTGGAGCGGCTGAACCACACTCGGCAACCTTCGCTCATGCAATTGAGCATCGAGCCGGTGTTCGGGCAGTGGATGGTCAGTTGCTCACCACTGGCGGTTTCGATGTCGGCAAGGAAGCGCTTGTAGCGGCGCAGCAGGCGCGCCTCCTCCAACGCCGGGACGAAGCGCATCAGGGACGCCAGCTCTTCAGTCCGCGAGCGATACGGTCGACCGCTTGCTGCAGGCGCTCCAGGTTCTGCGTGTAGGCGAAACGCACATGGTGGTCGGCTTGGTAGCGACCGAAGTCCACGCCGGGAGTGAAGGCCACGTGCTCGGTCTCGATGAAGTGCTGGCAGAAGCGATAGGCATCACCGCCGAAGGCGCTGATGTCGGCATACAGATAGAAGGCTCCCTCGGGCTCCACGGCAATCCCGAAGCCAAGGTCGCGCAGAGCCGGCAGCAGGAAATCACGACGGCGGGCGAACTCGGCACGACGTTCCTCGAGGATCGCCAGGGTGTCCGCCTCGAAGCACGCCAGCGCGGCGTACTGGGCCACGCTCGGTGCGCTGATGTAGAGGTTCTGCGCGAGCTTCTCCAGTTCTCCCACCGCTTCTGGCGGCGCCACCAGCCAGCCGAGGCGCCAGCCGGTCATGCCAAAGTACTTGGAGAAGCTGTTGAGGACGAAGGCCTCGTCGTCCACTTCCAGCACGCTGCTGGCGTCCACGCCGTAGGTCAGGCCATGGTAGATCTCGTCCACCACGAGGTGCCCGCCGCGCGCCTTCAGCACGGCCGAAAGCGCTGCCAGTTCATCCTTATGTAGCAAGGTGCCCGTAGGATTCGCAGGCGACGCCAGCAAAGCGCCTACACTGTCTTGATTCCAGTGCTGCTGGATGTGTTCGGGAGTCAGCTGATAGCGGCTCTGCGGGCCGACCGGAACCAGCTGAGCCGCGCCCTCGACCAAGCGCAGGAAGTGACGGTTGCACGGATAACCGGGGTCGGCCAGCAGCCAGTGCTTGCCCGGATCGACCAGCAGGCTGCTGGCCAGCAGCAAGGCGCCGGAGCCGCCGGGCGTGATCAGGATGCGTTCGGGGTCGACGTTCAGGCGGTAACGCGAGGCGTAGAAGCCGGCGATGGCTTCGCGCAGCTGCGGCAGCCCACGCGCAGCGGTGTAGCGCGTGTGGCCGACACCCAGCGCAGCCTGACCGGCGGCGACTATGGGCGCGGCGGTGCTGAAGTCCGGCTCGCCGATTTCCAGGTGGATGACGTCGTGGCCGGCGGCCTGGAGCTCGTTGGCTCGCGCCAGCAGCGCCATGACGTGGAAAGGCTCGATGGCGCGGCTGCGCGCACTGAAAGAAAAGGCCATACGAAATACCGAACTTTGCGACGAAGAGGCGATTCTAACCAAGCCCATCGCGGGTGGCAGCAGGCAAGACAACCGGGAGTAGCATCGCGGTTATCGATCTGGTAAGTTCGCCCGCTTGCGAGCGCGGGGCCGGCGACGACCGGCGAGGGACCATCCGCGACAGGACTAGCGAGAGTGAGAGGCGGTCATCCATGCCCACCAAAGCAAAACAGCAGAGCAGCCAACTGATTCGTGGCTTCGAGCCCTACCAGGAAACCAAGGGCGAGGAGTACATGAGCGAGCGCATGCGCGCCCACTTCACCTCCATCCTCAACAAATGGAAAGTTGAGCTGATGGAAGAAGTCGACCGCACCGTGCACCACATGCAGGACGAAGCGGCCAACTTCCCCGATCCGGCCGACCGCGCCAGCCAGGAAGAGGAATTCAGCCTCGAACTGCGTGCCCGCGATCGCGAGCGCAAGCTGATCAAGAAGATCGACGAAACCCTGCAGCTGATCGAAGACAACGATTACGGCTGGTGCGACTCCTGCGGCGTGGAAATCGGTATCCGCCGCCTGGAAGCCCGCCCGACCGCGACCCTGTGCATCGACTGCAAGACCCTCGCGGAAATCAAGGAAAAGCAACTCGGCTCCTGAGTCGACGGCTTTTCGCGAATGGGGCGCCTAGGCGCCCCTTTGCATTTGTGCGGCCCAACCGGCCGCTGTAACACACCCCAAACACGCGCCGCGCCATGCCTGAATCCCGCTACATAGGCCGCTTCGCCCCCACACCCAGTGGCTACCTGCACTTCGGCTCGCTGGTCGCCGCCGTCGCCTCCTACCTGGATGCCCGCGCGGTCGGCGGCCGCTGGCTGGTGCGCATGGAAGACCTCGCCCCGCCGCGGGAAATGCCCGGCGCACAGGACGCCATCCTGCAGACCCTGGAGCGCTACGGCTTCGAGTGGGACGGCCCGGTGGAGCGCCAGAGCTCCCGCGGCGAAGCCTACGAGGCGGTGATCCAGCAATGGCTGCTTAGCGGCCTGGCCTATGCGTGCACCTGCTCGCGCAAACAGCTCGAAGGTACCGGCGGCATCTATCCCGGCACCTGCCGAAACGCACAGCATGACTGGCATGGCGACGTCGCCATCCGCATCCGCGTACCGGAGCTTGAATACGCCTTCATCGACCGCGTGCAGGGCGAGTTCCGCCAGCACCTGGGCCGCGAAGTCGGCGACTTCATCATCCGTCGCCGCGACGGCCTCTTCGCCTACCAATTGGCCGTGGTGTTGGACGATGCCTGGCAGGGCGTGACCGACATCGTTCGCGGCGCCGACCTCCTCGACAACACCCCGCGCCAGCTGTACCTGCAAGAGCTGCTCGGCATCGCCCATCCGCGTTACCTGCACGTCCCGCTGATCATCCAGCCGGATGGCCACAAGCTGGGCAAGTCATATCGCTCGCCACCGCTCCCCGCCGAACAGGCCGCGCCCCTTCTGGTTCGCGCCTTGCGCGCGTTGGGCCAGGCGGCGCCGCAAGCGCTGGTCCACTGCACGCCGCGCGAGGTCCTCGACTGGGGCATCGCGCACTGGGATGCAGGGCGAATTCCCCGCAGCCTGACGCTGGAAGACGCTCGGCTCTAAGATGGAAGCAGGGGCACCGTGCCCTGGCTTGCAGGCGCCTACCGGCAGCCTGTAGCCTGCCGACCGCACATTGAGAGGCCTGTCATGTACATCTACCGACTGGTGCTGCTTCTGGTCGTGGGCATCTACCTGTTTTCGCCCGCCATCATGGATTGGTGGATCGACCCCCACGGCGCCTGGTACCGCCCTTACCTGCTGTGGCTGATCCTCATCGTCGTGACCTTTATCCTGCAGAGCCAGCGCGATGCCGATGAGCTTTAGCCTTGCCCAGCTGATCCTGATCAGCTTCGTCTACCTTCTGATTCTCTTCGGCGTGGCCTGGATCACCGAACGCGGTTACATCCCGCGACGGCTGGTGCGTCACCCGCTGGTCTACACCCTGTCGCTGGGCGTCTATGCCAGCGCCTGGGCCTTCTACGGCACCGTCGGGCTGGCCTATCAATATGGCTACGGCTTCCTGGCGATCTACCTGGGCGTGTCCGGTGCATTCCTGTTGGCGCCGGTTTTGCTCTATCCGATCCTGCGAATCACCCGCGCCTACCAGCTGTCTTCGCTGGCAGACCTCTTCGCCTTCCGCTTCCGCAGCACCTGGGCCGGCGCGCTGACCACGCTGTTCATGGTGATAGGCGTGCTGCCGATGCTGGCACTGCAGATCGAAGCGGTGACCAACTCGGTGCGCCTGCTGACCCGCACCAACGACACCAACAGCACCGCCCTGGCCTTCTGCGCGCTGATCACCCTCTTCGCAATCCTCTTCGGCGCTCGCCATATCGCCACACGCGAGCGCCACGAAGGGCTGGTGATGGCCATTGCCTTCGAGTCGCTGGTCAAGCTGATCACCATGGGGGCGGTTGGATTGTTCGCCCTCTACGGCGTGTTCGGCGGCCCCGACGGCCTGGAGGTCTGGCTGCTGCAGAACCAGGAGGCACTGAGCACATTGCATACGCCGCTGGCGGAAGGCCCCTGGCGCACGCTGCTGCTGGTGTTCTTCGCTGCCGCCATCGTGATGCCGCACATGTATCACATGACCTTCACCGAGAACCTCAACCCGCGCGCACTGCTCACCGCGAGCTGGGGCCTGCCGCTGTTCCTGCTGCCGATGAGCCTGGCGGTGCCGCCGATCCTCTGGGCCGGCCTGCACCTGGGCGCGGCGACCAACCCGGAATACTTCACCCTCGGCCTGGGCATGGTGGTGAACAGTCCGGCGCTCGCCCTAGCCGCCTTCATCGGCGGTATTTCCGCGGCCAGCGGGCTGATCATCGTGATGACCCTGGCGCTCTCCGGCATGGTGCTCAACCACCTGGTGCTGCCGCTGTACCAGCCACCCGCCGAGGGCAACATCTACCGCTGGCTGAAATGGACCCGCCGCGGCCTGATCGCCACCATCATCCTGCTCGGCTACTTCTTCTACCTGCTGCTCGGCTCGGAGCAGGAGCTGTCGAACCTCGGCATCGTCTCCTTCGTCGCCACCCTGCAGTTCCTTCCCGGCGCGCTCTCCGTGCTTTATTGGCCGGCGGCCAATCGCCGTGGATTCATCGCAGGTCTCGTCGCCGGCATGCTGGTCTGGGGCGTGACCATGCTGGTGCCACTGATCGGCAACCTGCAGAGCATCTACCTGCCGATCTTCGACTCGCTGTACGTGCTCGACGAAGCCAGCTGGCACCTTGCAGCGCTGGCCTCGCTGGCCGCCAACGTGCTGGTGTTCACCCTGGTCTCGCTGTTCAGCGAAGCCAGCGACGAAGAGAAAGGTGCGGCCGAAGCCTGCGCCGTCGACAACGTACGCCGTCCGCAGCGCCGCGAGCTGATCGCCAGCTCGCCGCAGGAGTTCGCCGGGCAACTCGCCAAGCCGCTGGGTGCCAAGGCCGCGCAGAAGGAAGTCGAACAGGCCCTGCGCGACCTGCACCTGCCCTTCGACGAACGCCGCCCATATGCCCTGCGCCGCCTGCGCGACCGAATCGAGGCCAACCTCTCCGGCCTGATGGGCCCCAGCGTCGCCCAGGACATGGTGGAAACCTTCCTGCCCTACAAGGCCGGCGGCGAAAGCTACGTCACCGAGGACATCCACTTCATCGAGAGCCGCCTGGAGGACTACCACTCGCGGCTCACAGGCCTGGCCGCCGAACTCGACGCCCTGCGCCGCTATCACCGGCAGACCCTTCAGGACTTGCCGATGGGCGTCTGCTCGCTGGCCAAGGACCAGGAAATCCTCATGTGGAACCGCGCCATCGAGGACTTCACCGGCGTCGATGCGCAGCGCGTGGTCGGCTCGCGCCTGTCGGCCTTGCCCGAGCCCTGGAAAGGCTTGCTGGAAGGTTTCATCGAAGCGCCAGACCAACACTTGCACAAACAGCGCCTGGCTATCGACGGCCAGACCCGCTGGTTGAACCTGCACAAGGCGGCCATCGAAGAGCCACTTGCTCCCGGTAACAGCGGCCTAGTGATCCTGGTCGAGGACCTCACCGAGACCCAGCTGCTGGAAGACAAGCTGATCCACTCCGAGCGCCTGGCCTCCATCGGCCGCCTGGCAGCCGGCGTGGCGCACGAGATCGGCAACCCGATCACCGGCATCGCTTGCCTCGCCCAGAATCTGCGCGAGGAACGCGAAGGCGACGGCGAGCTGACCGAGATCAGCGGGCAGATCCTCGAACAGACCAAGCGTGTCTCGCGCATCGTCCAGTCACTGATGAGCTTCGCCCATGCTGGCGGCAAGCAGGTCGAAGTCGAACCTGTATGCCTGGCCGACGTCGCCCAGGAAGCCATCAGTTTGCTATCATTGAACCGCCGCAGCGTCGAAGTGCAGTTCTTCAACCTCTGCGATCCCGAACACTGGGTCGAAGGCGATGCCCAACGCCTCGCTCAAGTCCTGATAAACCTGCTGTCCAATGCCCGCGACGCTTCACCGCCGGCCGGCGCCATCCGGGTCCGCACTGAGGCCTCGGAGAACACCGTCGACCTGATCGTCGAGGACGAAGGCAGCGGCATTCCGAAATCCATCATCGAGCGACTGTTCGAGCCCTTCTTCACCACCAAGGACCCCGGCAAGGGGACCGGCCTGGGGCTCGCACTGGTCTATTCGATCGTGGAAGAGCATTATGGGCAGATCACCATAGACAGCCCGGCTGACCCCGAACGTGAATGCGGTACGCGCATTCGCGTCACCTTGCCGCGGCATCCTGGCCCGACGGCCGAGCAGTAGACGAGCACGTCGAGAGAGCTGAATACATGGCACATATCCTCATCGTCGAAGACGAAACCATCATCCGTTCGGCCCTGCGACGGCTGCTCGAACGGAACCAGTACCAGGTCAGCGAAGCTGGCTCGGTACAGGAAGCGCAAGAGCGCTACAGCATTCCTTCCTTCGACATGATCGTCAGCGACCTGCGCCTGCCCGGCGCGCCCGGCACCGAGCTGATCAAGCTGGCCCAGGGCATCCCGGTGCTGATCATGACCAGCTACGCCAGCCTGCGCTCGGCAGTCGACTCGATGAAGATGGGCGCGGTTGACTACATCGCCAAACCCTTCGACCACGACGAGATGCTCCAGGCCGTGGCACGCATCCTCAAGGATCGCCAGGAAGGCCGCAGCACCGCAGGCGAAACCCGCGGTAACGGCAAGGCCGCACCCGAGCGCGGTAACGGTAACGCCGCACCGGCTGAAGGCGAAATCGGCATCATCGGCTCCTGCCCGCCCATGCAGGAGCTCTACACCAAGATTCGCAAGGTCGCCCCCACCGACTCCAACGTGCTCATCCAAGGCGAGTCCGGTACCGGTAAAGAGCTGGTGGCGCGCGCACTGCACAATCTATCCAAGCGCACCAAGGCGCCGCTGATCTCGGTGAACTGCGCAGCGATTCCGGAAACCCTGATCGAATCCGAACTCTTCGGCCACGAGAAAGGCGCATTCACTGGCGCCAGCGCCGGCCGCGCCGGCCTGGTAGAAGCTGCGGACGGCGGCACCCTGTTCCTCGATGAGATCGGCGAACTGCCGCTGGAAGCCCAGGCCCGCCTGCTGCGTGTGCTGCAGGAAGGCGAGATTCGCCGGGTCGGCTCGGTGCAATCGCAGAAGGTCGACGTGCGCCTGATCGCCGCTACCCACCGCGACCTCAAGACCCTGGCCAAGACCGGGCAGTTCCGCGAAGACCTCTATTACCGCCTGCACGTCATCTCGCTGCGCCTGCCGCCGCTGCGCGAGCGCGGGGCGGACGTCATGGAAATCGCCCGCGCCTTCCTGGCGCGTCAGTGCTCCCAGATGGGGCGCGCGCCGCTGAGCTTCTCCCACGAGGCCGAACAGGCGATCCGCCACTACCCGTGGCCGGGCAACGTGCGTGAACTGGAGAATGCTATCGAGCGTGCGGTCATCCTCAGCGAAGGCCAGGAGATCCCGGCCGACCTGCTGGGCATCGACATCGAGCTGGACGACCTGGAGGACGATCTGGCAGACGAGCTGGACAGCCGCTCCAGCAGTGTGGCGAGCAACACCCACGAGCCCACGGAAGACCTGTCGCTGGAGGACTACTTCCAGCACTTCGTGCTCGAGCACCAGGACCACATGACCGAGACCGAGCTGGCCCGCAAGCTGGGTATCAGCCGCAAATGCCTGTGGGAACGTCGCCAGCGTCTGGGCATCCCGCGCCGCAAATCGGGTGCGTCCGCCGACTCCTGATACACGCACAGCTGTTACCGCCGACATGGCGCGTAACAAAAGCCGGGTTCATCGGTAACGGGAACCCGGCTTTTTTGTGCCTCACCAGAAGGGAGTGAATCTCGTAAGTGCTTGAAAAATAAGGATTTACAAAAGTTGGCACGGCATCTGCTTTGTTATTGGCACAACAACAATAACAAGCTCAAAACCAAGACAACAAAAACAACACGTAACGACTCCAGCACAACAAAAACAAAATCGCGGAGGCGCAGCTAACTGATTCTTTTGGAGGAGAGTAGCTGTCGGGAGAGATCCCGCAACCGGTCGAAGAACAATAAAACTGCCCCGAGGCAGCGACGAAACTGGTTGGATCGCAAGATCACTGCTCACTCAGCGACCAAAGCAATCCGTTTGCTCTTGTGAGTCCTGAATAGGATACGCCCCAAGGCGATTGACCTTGGGGGACGGGTCAACAAACAAAAACAACAAGCCCGATACCATAACAAGAACAAAGAAAGCACCTACTTTGGGGGGGAGCTCAGGCTCCCCCAGTAGCTTCTCCCTCTCCCCTGCTTCCTCGCTCTCTTCTCTCCCCTTTCGTTCACCATCCGCGCCCCCGATGCTAGAATTCGTGCCCGTTCGGCTGCACAAGGCATCAGAATTGCTGCCTATTGTTTCCGCCAGCCATGCTTTTCAAGCATGATGCTGCCTGTCGAATCCGACTGACGGCGCGGCGCCCTGCGTTGCGAAACGCGATCCAATCATCCTGTTCCCTATAGTGCCTACATGCTGAAAAAGCTGATCCAGTCCATCCGCTCACCCCTGCGCCTCAAGCGCACCGTCCGCACCACGCCGGAAATCGTCGGCAGCAACCAGCATTCGCTGCGCCGCGAACAGTTCAGCCGGAACGCGGTCAACGTGGTCGAGCGCCTGCAGCGGGCGGGATACCAGGCCTATATCGTCGGCGGCGGGGTGCGCGACCAGCTGCTCGGCATCGCCCCGAAAGACTTCGACGTCGCCACCAGCGCCACCCCCGAGCAGGTACGCGCGGAATTCCGCAACGCGCGGGTGATCGGCCGCCGCTTCAAACTGGTCCACGTACATTTCGGCCGCGAGATCATCGAGGTCGCCACCTTCCGCGCCAATCATCCGCAGGAAGAAGGCGACGGTGACAGCAACCAGGCGTCGCGCAACGAGGCGGGTCGCATCCTCCGCGACAACGTCTACGGCACCCTGGAAGACGATGCCCAGCGCCGCGACTTCACCATCAATGCCCTGTATTTCGACGTCAGCGACGAGCGCATCCTCGATTACGCCCACGGCGTGCACGACATCCGCAATCGCTTGGTCCGCCTGATCGGCGATCCCGAACAGCGTTACCTCGAAGACCCGGTGCGTATGCTCCGCGCCGCGCGTTTCGCCGCCAAGCTGGACTTCGAGATCGAGAAACACAGCGCCGCGCCGATCCGCAAGCTGGCGCCCATGCTGCGCGAGATTCCTTCCGCGCGACTGTTCGACGAAGTGCTCAAGCTGTTCCTGAGCGGCCGTGGCGAGCGCACCTTCGAGCTGCTGGTCGAGTACGAGCTGTTCGCCCCGCTGTTCCCGGCCAGTGCGAAGGCCCTGGCCCGCGATCCGGAATACGCCGGCAAGCTGATCCGCCAGGCACTGGCGAACACCGACGAGCGCATCCGCCAGGGCAAACCGGTAACGCCGGCGTTCCTCTTCGCCGCGCTGCTCTGGCCGGCACTGCCGGCGCGCGTGGCCCATCATCAGGATCGCGGTGTGCCGCCGATTCCGGCGATGCAGGAAGCCGCCCACGAGCTGATCAGCGAGCAGTGCCAGCGCACTGCCGTGCCCAAGCGTTTCACCATCCCGATCCGCGAAATCTGGGACATGCAGGAGCGCCTGCCGCGCCGTCAGGGCAAGCGTGCCGACCTGCTGCTGGAAAACCCTCGCTTCCGCGCCGGCTACGACTTCCTCCTGCTGCGCGAGAGCGCCGGCGAGGAAACCGGTGGCCTGGGCGACTGGTGGACCGATTACCAGGACGCCAGCGACGGCGAGCGCCGCGGCATGATTCGCGGCCTGGCCAGCAGCCAGGAAGATGGCGCAGCCCCGCGCAAGCGCCGTCGTGGCGGTAGCCGCAAGCGCCGTCCGCGCACCGGCGAAGGCGCTGGCAACGAGTGAGCGAGCGCGTCTACATCGGACTGGGCAGCAACCTGTCCGAGCCCCTGCGCCAGCTGCAAAGCGCCATCGAAGCCATTCGAGAGATCCCTGCCACCCAGGTAGCGGCGGTTTCGCCGTTCTACATCAGCGACCCGCTCGGCCCGGCCGACCAGCCGCGCTATGTGAACGCTGTAGCCGCGCTGGACACCGAGCTTGCGCCCCTCGCGCTGCTCGACGCCCTGCAAGCCATCGAGCTGGAACAGGGCCGCGTGCGCAAGGATGAACGCTGGGGGCCGCGCACCCTGGACCTGGACATCCTGCTGTTCGGCGAGCGCCAACTCGACGAGCCGCGCCTTACCGTGCCGCACTACCACATGCACGCCCGCGCCTTCGTGCTCTATCCGCTGGCCGACCTCGCGCCAGAGCTGCGCCTGCCCGATGGCCGCAGCCTGTCGGAACTGCTGGCCGATTGCCCATTCCAGGGCCTCGAACGGCTATCCTGATCGTCACTCCAGTTGGCGGTAACGCCGTAACAGTCCGGTAACACCTGCGATTGACTTCGCTTCCCCCCATCCGGACTATAGGTGCCCCGCGCCGGCCCAGCCGGCCCAACGAGGACCCTTTCCATGCCTGATGTCACCCTGACCACCCTGCAAGGTCTGAAGCAGAGCGGCGAGAAGATCGCAATGCTGACAGCCTACGATGCCACCTTCGCCCACGCCGCCTGTACGGCCGGGGTGGAGATGCTGCTTGTCGGCGACTCCCTCGGCATGGTGCTGCAAGGACACGACAGCACGCTGCCGGTCACGGTCGAGGAAATGGCCTACCACACTGCCTGCGTGAAACGCGGCAACCGTGGCGCGATGATCGTCACCGACCTGCCCTTCGCCTCCGGAACCTCGCTGCAGCGCCTGCTGGATGACGCGGTCAAGGTCATGCAGGCCGGCGCCCACATGGTCAAGCTGGAAGGCGGCGCCTGGCTCGCCGAGCCGATCGTGCGCCTGGCGCAGATGGGCGTGCCGGTGTGCGCGCACCTGGGCCTGACCCCGCAATCGGTCAACCTGTTCGGCGGTTTCAAGGTTCAGGGCCGCCAGGAGGCCCAGGCACGCCAGCTGCGCGCCGACGCCATCGCTCTGGAGCAGGCCGGCGCCGCCATGCTGCTGCTGGAATGCGTACCCAGCGCCCTTGGCAAGGAAATCAGCGAAGCCGTGAAGATCCCGGTGATCGGCATCGGCGCCGGCAACGGCACCGACGGCCAGGTCCTGGTGCTGCACGACATGCTCGGCCTGTCGCTGACCGGCCGCTCGCCGAAGTTCGTGCGCAACTTCATGGAAGGCCAGCCGGACATCCCGGCCGCCCTTGCCGCCTACGTCGAAGCCGTAAAAGACACCTCCTTCCCCGGTCCCGAACACGGATTTTCCGCATGAACACCGTCAAGACCGTCCGCGAACTGCGCGCGGCCATCGCCCGTGCGCGCAGCGAAGGCAAGCGCATCGCCCTGGTTCCGACCATGGGCAACCTGCACGCCGGCCATGCCGCACTGGTGGCCAAGGCCGGGCAGCGCGCCGACTTCGTGGTCGCCAGCATCTTCGTCAACCCGCTGCAGTTCGGCCCGACCGAGGACCTGGACAAGTACCCGCGTACCCTCGCCGCCGACCAGGCCAAGCTGCTCGAGGCGGGCTGCCATCTGCTGTTCGCCCCCGGCGTCGAGGAGATGTACCCGGACGGCATGGACGGCCAGACCAAAGTCAGCGTCCCCGGCGTCTCCGAAGGCCTTTGCGGCGGCAGCCGCCCGGGGCACTTCGACGGCGTATCCACCGTGGTCTGCAAGCTGCTGAACATGGTGCAACCGGACATGGCGCTGTTCGGCGAGAAGGATTTCCAGCAACTCGCGGTGATCCGCAAGATGGTCCGCGACCTGAACATCCCCGTGCAGATCTTCGGCGAGCCCACCGTGCGTGCCGAAGACGGCCTGGCGCTGTCCTCGCGCAACGGCTACCTGAGCGCTGAGCAACGCGCCATCGCGCCGGTGATCCAGCGCACCCTGAAGCAGCTCGCCGAGCAACTGCGCGGCGGTTCGCGCGATTTCGCCGCGCTGCTCGAAGCAGGTCGCCAGCAGATCGAAGGCGCCGGCCTTCGCATGGATTACCTGGAAATCCGCGAAGCCCTCAGCCTGCGTCCGGCTGCCGTCGAGGACAAGCACCTGGTGATCCTCGCCGCCGCCTTCCTCGGCACCACCCGCCTGATCGACAACCTGCCCCTGCAGCTCGACTGAAGCCCCCTCCGGAACACCCGCCCAGGCCGCGCCACGCGCGGCTTGAGGGCGGATCGCCGGTTGGGCATACTCTGCCGCCGTTCGCGCCAAGCCCCCACAACAACAGGAGCGCCCGCCATGCACAGCATCATGCTCAAGGCCAAGCTGCACCGTGCCGAAGTCACCCACGCCGTCCTCGACTACGAGGGCTCCTGCGCCATCGACGGCGAATGGCTCGACCTCGCCGGCATCCGCGAGTACGAACAGATCCAGATCTACAACGTCGACAACGGCGAGCGCTTCACCACCTACGCTATCCGCGGCGAGGAAGGTTCGCGGATGATCTCGGTCAACGGCGCCGCGGCGCACAAGGCCAAGGTCGGCGACCGGGTGATCATCTGCGCCTACGCCCAGTACAGCGACGCCGAACTGGTCGACTACAAGCCGCGTATGCTCTACATGGCTCCGGGCAACCAGCTCAGCCACACCAGCAACGCCATTCCGGTCCAGCTGGCCTGATCGCGAAAGCCCGGAACACCCGGGCTTTTTCACGCTCAAACGCACGTCTCATTCGCCGAAGGTACGCCATGGAACACCACCTCACCCCGCTGGACGCCACTCGCCTTGGCAGCTGGCAGGCTCTCGTCGAACACCGCAAGGACCTGCAGCATTTCAGCATGCGCCAGGCGTTCGCCAGCGATCCGAAGCGCTTCGAACGCTTCTCGCTGAGCGCCTGCGGCCTGTTCCTCGACTTCTCGAAGAACCTGATCCGCGAAGACACCCTCGACCTGCTGGTCAAACTGGCGGAAGAGGCGCAGCTGGGTGAGGCCATCCAGTCGATGTTCCGCGGCGAGGTGATCAACGCCTCCGAGCGTCGTCCGGTACTGCACACCGCGCTGCGCCGGCCGATCGGCGACAAGGTGCTGGTGGACGGCGTCGACGTGATGCCGGAAGTGCACCGCGTGCTGCACCAGATGACCGAACTGGTCGCCGCTGTGCACAACGGCCTGTGGCGCGGCTACACCGAGAAGCCGATCACCGACGTGGTGAACATCGGCATCGGTGGTTCCTTCCTCGGCCCGCAGCTGGTTTCCGAAGCCCTGCTGCCGTTCGCCCAGAAAGGCGTGCGCTGCCATTACCTGGCGAACATCGACGGCAGCGAATTCCGCGAGATGACCGCCAAGCTCAACGCCGAGACGACCCTGTTCATCGTCTCGTCGAAGTCCTTCGGCACCCTGGAAACCCTGAAGAACGCCCAGGCCGCACGCGCCTGGTACTTGGCCCAGGGCGGCACCGAGGCGGAGCTGTACCGCCACTTCATCGCCGTATCCAGCAACAAGGAAGCGGCGACCGCCTTCGGCATCCGCGCCGAGAACATCTTCCCGATGTGGGACTGGGTTGGCGGCCGTTACTCGCTGTGGTCGGCCATCGGCCTGCCGATCGCCATGTCGGTCGGCATCAACAACTTCAAGGAGCTGCTGTCCGGCGCCTACAGCATGGACCAGCACTTCCAGACCGCGCCCTTCGCCCGCAACATCCCGGTTCTGCTGGGCCTGCTCGGTGTCTGGTACGGCGACTTCTGGGGCGCGCGCAGCCACGCGATCCTGCCGTACGACTACTACCTGCGGAACATCACCGACCACCTGCAGCAGCTGGACATGGAATCCAACGGCAAGAGCGTGCGCCAGGACGGCACCCCGGTTTCGGCGGGCACCGGCCCGGTGATCTGGGGCGGCGTCGGCTGCAACGGCCAGCACGCTTACCACCAACTGCTGCACCAGGGCACCCACCTGATCCCGGCGGACTTCATCGTCCCGGTGTCCAGCTACAACCCGGTCGCCGACCACCACCAGTGGCTGTACGCCAACTGCCTGTCGCAGAGCCAGGCCATGATGGTCGGCAAGAGCCGCGAAGAAGCCGAGGCCGAGCTGCGCGCCAAGGGCGTGGATGAAGCCGAAGTGCAGCGTCTGGCGCCGCACAAGGTGATTCCGGGCAACCGCCCGAGCAACACCCTGGTGCTCGAGCGCATCAGCGCCCGCCGCCTGGGCGCGCTGATCGCCATGTACGAGCACAAGGTGTACGTGCAGAGCATCCTCTGGGGCATCAACGCCTTCGACCAGTGGGGCGTGGAGCTGGGCAAGGAGCTCGGTAAGGCGGTCTACGGTCGTCTGGTCGGCAGCGAGGAATCGGCGGCAGAAGACGGCTCCACCCAGGGCCTGATCAACTACTTCCGCGGCCGTCACCGCGGCTGATCGGCGCCTCGCGACACCCGAGTGCCCACGCCCTGGCGACAGGTCGTGGGCACTGTCGTTTCTAGCGGCAGAAACGCTGGCGGTATTCGCTCGGCGTCACGCCCAGCGTCTCGACGAAGGCCCGGCGCAGGTTGTACTCGCTGCCGAAGCCAGTCCGCTCCGCCGTCCGCTTGAGCGAAGCGGAGTCGCCCTCCAGCAGGCGGCACGCCGCTTCCAGACGCAGCTGCAGCAGCAACTTCGCCGGGCTCACACCTAGCGCCGACTGGCAGTGCCTATGCAGCGTCCGCGAGGAAACTGCCATTCGCGCAGCCATTTCCTCGACATCCAGCGCCTCGTGCAGGTGCTCGCGCAGGCAGGCCACCAGACGTTCTGCCAGGCCGCCCGACGGCGCCTGCTGGGCCAACAGCTCGGCGCTGAACTGGCGCTGTCCGCCGGGGCGGCGCAGGTACATCACCAGCCCCTTGGCTACCCGCAGGGAAAGCTCGCGGCCGTAATCTTCTTCGACCAGGCTCAGGCACAGGTCCATGCCAGCGGTAACACCCGCCGAGCTATAGAAGCGTTCGTCTCGTACGAAGAGCGCGTCTTCCAGCACCCGCAAACGCGGAAACAGGCGCTGCAGTAGCGCGGCGTAACGCCAGTGCGTAACGACGGGACGTCCATCCAGCAGACCGGCCTGCGCCAGCAGGAAGGCGCCGGTGCAAATGGCGCCGCAGCGGCGAACGTGCGGCGCAGCATCACGCAGCCAGGCTGCCAGCCGCCCTTGCGCCAGCACCTTCTGTACTCCATAGCCGCCGGCCACCAGCAGCGTGCAACCCACCAGGCTCGCCGGCTCCGGCAGCGCTTCGCTCATCAACTCCAGCCCCGTACTGGAACGCACCAACCCGCCTTCCGGAGATACCGCGCGCAGCGCATAGGCTGCGCCAGGCTGATGCTCGGCGACCGAGGCGAATACATCCGCCGGCCCGCTTGCGTCGAGCAACTGGAAGTCGGGAAAGATCAGCAGGATCACCGAATGGGGAGCGGTCATGGCAGCAGCACTCACACGAGGATTGGCA